>DASQTZ010000079.1:0-38058 GCA_035641605.1 Gaiellaceae bacterium
GCCGTAACGTGATCTGATCACAAGGCACGATCTTCACGGGCCAGCTCCTCATTACAGGCAGCTAACAGGGCCGATCTACCCTGGGATCGTGAAAGTCCTGCGGCTGCTCGTCCTCGTCCTGCTCGCGGCGGTCCCGTTGGCCGCGGCGCAGCCGCCTGCCGGTGAGGCGCGATCGGCCCCGGAGTGCACCCAGACGTCGACGGGTCTCGTTCCGCTGACCGATCTCGGCAAGCGGAAGTACAAAGGACAGCGCGGAGGCCTCTACCCGGGCGGGGTCAACCAACCGTCGCGCCCCTACCTGAAGGCCGGTCTCGCCGCCGCCAAGCGTGTGCGGCCGATCAACGCGCGTGTCGTCCTGCTCTCGATCGGGATGTCCAACACGACACAGGAATTCCGCGCCTTCATGCGGCTTGCCGCCGGCGATCCTGAGATCAGTCCTGCGGTGAAGCTGGTCGACGGCGCAATGGGCGGCTGGGACGCGCGGCGAGTCGCGCGGGGCGGCGGCTACTGGCCGGCGCTCGACCGGCGCCTGGCCGCGGAGGGTGTGTCGCCGCGCGAGGTCCAGGTCGTCTGGTTGAAAGAGGCGATCGCCGGAGAGGATCGGCCGTTCCCGCAGGATGCCAAGGCGCTGAACGCCAACCTCCGCTCGATCGCGCAGATCCTCGCGCGCCGCTTCCCGAATCTCCGCCTGATCTACACCTCGAGTCGCACCTATGGCGGCTATGCCGTCACACCGCTGAATCCTGAGCCCGCCGCGTACGACAGCGGCTATGCCGTCCGCTGGCTTGTCCAGGACCGCATGAAGCGCAAGCTCAAAGGGCCGTGGATCGGCTGGGGCCCGTATCTCTGGACCGACGGCACGAAGGGACGAGCCGACGGGCTGACGTGGACGTGCGACGACGTCCGCAAGGACGGAACTCATCCGTCCCCTGCTGGCGCGGACAAGGTTGCGCGTCTGCTGCTCCAGTTCTTCAAGAGCAATCCAACCGCGAAGACCTGGTTCACGCCCACGCCGTAGCCTCTCGGCCGTGAAGGTTCTCTCGGTCGTCGGGAACCGCCCTGGCCGCGGGGGAACGCGTGCGGCCGAGGTCACTCTCTCCCGAATGTGGGACGCACAGTGAAGGTTCTTTCCGTCGTCGGGAACCGGCCGCAGTTCGTCAAGTCCGGTCCGCTCTCAGTTGCGCTGCGTGAGCGCGGGATCGACGAGGTCGTCGTCCATACCGGGCAACACTACGACCGCGAGCTCTCGCAAGTCTTCTTCGATGAGCTCGGGCTGCCGGCGCCGGCCTACCCCCTCGACCTGCAGACCGCCGACGCGAAGCTGATGGAGAGGGGGATCGCCGCGGTGGTCGAAGTTGAGCGTCCCGACTGGATGCTCGTCTACGGCGACACGAACTCGACGCTCGCAGGCGCCAGGGCTGCGGGCGCCACGCCTGTTGCGCACGTGGAAGCGGGACTGCGCAGCGGCGATCTCTCGATGCCCGAGGAGCACAACCGGATCGAAGTCGATCGGATCTCGTCACTGCTCTTCTGTCCGGACGAGCGGTCGCGCGACGTCCTCCGCACCGAGGGCGTGTCCGGCCGGACCGAGGTCGTCGGCGACGTGATGGCCGACGCGAACTTCAAGCTCGCGCCGATCGCGCGGGAGCGCTCGCGCATCCTCGCTGCCCTCGAGCTGGAACCAGCCAGCTACGCCGTCGCGACCGTTCACCGCGAGGCGAACGTTCGTCCGGGGCGTCTGGCTCGGATCTTCGAGGGCCTGGGCAGGATCGACGGCCCTGTGGTCTTCCCGGCCCATCCACGGACGGCCGCTGTGGCCATGTCTAGGGGCCTGGCCCCTGGACACGTCCGAATGATCCAGCCTCTCGGGTACCTCGACTTCGCCGCGCTCGCCTCCCAAGCCCGCGTGATCCTCACCGACTCGGGCGGGCTGCAGAAGGAGGCGTACTGGTACGGCGTCCCGTGCGTGACCCTTCGCCCCTCGACCGAGTGGAAGGACACCGTGGAGGTGGGGGCGAACGTGCTCGTCGACGACGACCCCGACGCGATCGCCGCCGCCGCAGCAGCCGCGCGGATGCCGGAGGAGAGGCCGCAGCTGTACGGCGACGGCCGCGCCGCGGAACGCATCGCAGATGTCCTAGTTAGCCTGTAGCGCCATGCTCGAAGAGACGCTCGAATCGCAAACAGAGCACGAACCCGAGACCAAGACGTGGGATGTGGCCGTCGTCGGCGCGGGCTACGTCGGCGTCCCGCTGGCGCACACGCTCGCCGCCTCCGGACGCTCCGTGCTCCTGATCGACATCTCTGCCGATCTGGTCGCCGCCCTCAACCGCGGCGAGAGTCACATCACCGACGTGCCCTCGGAGGACCTCGCGCCGCTCGTCCGTGAAGGTCGCATCCGCGCTACCACCGACTACGACGACCTCCGGAACGCGGACGCAATCCTGATTGCACTCCCGACCCCACTTTCGAAGCAACGCGAGCCTGATCTCTCGATCGTGATCGGTGCCGTGGAGGAGATCGGTGCGCGACTCCGCAACGGCCACCTCGTCGTCCTCGAGTCCACGACTTACCCGCGCACGACCCGCGAAGTCGTCCTGCCGATCCTCGAGCGCACCGGGCTCAAGGCGGGCCGAGACTTCTTCCTCGCGTTCTCGCCCGAGCGCGTCGATCCGGGCAACACGACCTGGACGACCAGGAACGTGCCCAAGGTGGTGGGCGGGATCACGCCCGCCTGCACTGGGCGCGCCGCACAGTTCTACGAGGGAGCCGTCGACACCGTCCACCGCGTCTCGACTCCAGAGGCGGCCGAGCTGACCAAGCTGCTCGAGAACATCTTTCGCGGCGTGAACATCGCGCTCGTCAACGAGCTGGCGCAGCTCTGCGAGCGGATGGACATCGACGTCTGGGAGGTGATCGAAGCCGCTGCGACCAAGCCGTTCGGCTTCATGAGCTTCCAGCCCGGCCCGGGCCTCGGCGGCCACTGCATCCCGATCGACCCCTTCTACCTCACGTGGAAGGCACGCGAGTACGGCTTCTACACCGAGTTCATCGAGCTCGCCGGCAAGGTCAACGAGAACATGCCGTACCACTGTCGCTCGCTCGTCTCGCAGGCACTCAACCACGGGCGGCAGCGCTCGCTGAGCGGCTCGAAGGTGCTCGTCCTCGGCGTCGCCTACAAGGCCGACATCGGCGACACGCGCGAGTCGCCGGCGATCAAGCTGATCGAGCTCTTGCGCACGGCGGGTGCCGAGCTCGCCTATCACGACCCCTTCGTCCCCATGCTGGCCGAGGCTGGGCTCGAGTCGGTGGCACTCGATCCGGCTGCCTACGACTGTGTCGTGATCGTGACCGCGCACTCGCAGATCGACTACGCGGACCTCGTCGACAAGGCCCAGGTCGTGGTCGATCTCCGCAACGCCACCGGCGCCGAAGGCCGCCGCAACGAGAAAGTTTGGACGCTGTGATCAAGCTCGGCCTAGCGGGCCTCGGTTACTGGGGACCCAATCTCGCGCGCAACTTCGACGATGTCGCCGACCTCGCGTGGCTCTGCGATCTCTCGCCGAAGCTGCTCGACCAGTTCGGCGCGCGCTACCCGAATGCGAGGACAACCGACCGCTTCGACGATCTCCTTGAGGACAGCTCCGTCCAGGCGGTTGTGATCGCCACGCCGGTTTCGACGCACTACGAGCTTGCCCGGCAGGCGCTTTCCGCCGGGAAGCATGTGTTCGTCGAGAAGCCACCGGCTCTGAACGGGAGCGGGGCCGACGAGCTCGTCGCGCTCGCTGAGGAACGGGAGCTCGTCCTGCTCCCCGGCCATCTCCTCCTCTACCACCCCGCCGTCGTCAAGCTGCGCGAGCTGGTCGACACCGGCGAGCTCGGCGACATCCTCTACATCTACGGAAACCGCCAGAACCTCGGGAAGATCCGAAAGGACGAGAACGCGCTCTGGTCGCTCGGGGTTCACGACCTCTCCGTGATCCTCCACCTCGTCGGCGAGGAGCCGACGGAGCTGTGGGCGCGCGGTGAGTCCTTCCACCACGAGGGCGTCGAGGACGTCGTCTTCTGCTACCTGCGCTTCCCGTCCGGAATCGTCGCGCACATGCACCTGTCATGGCTCGATCCGCACAAGAAGCGCGAGATGACCGTCGTCGGGCGGAACAAGATGGCGGTCTTCGACGACATGGAGCTCGAGCGCAAGGTGACGGTCTATGACAAGGGCACCGAGCAACGCGCGGAGAGTTACGGGGAATGGCGTACGCGGACGGGTGACATCTACATCCCGAAGATCCCGAACGACGAGCCGCTCCGGCTGGAATGCCGCCACTTCCTCTCGCTGATCGCGGGTGACCGCGACCGGCTGGCTGCGGCGCGCGACGGAGCCGCGGTCGTCCGCGTGCTCGAGCAGCTGCAGGCCTCGCTGGAACGCGCTCCAGCGTGAGCGACTACTCGGTCGGCGAGAACACGGTCATCTACCCCGGGACCGTGATCGGCGACGGCTGCCGGATCGGAGACAACGTCGTGCTCGGGAAGCAGCCGGCGCTCTCGCCCCGGTCGACCGCGAAGCGCGAGGAGCTACCGCCGCTCGAGCTCGGCGAGGGGACCGTCGTCTCGACCGGCTCGGTTGTCTTCGCCGGCACGAAGCTCGGCGCCCGTGTGATCCTCGGCGATCAGAGCTGCGTGCGCGAACGGTGCGAGCTCGGTGACGAGGTCGTCGTCGGCCGGGGCTCGCTGGTCGAGAACGACACGACGATCGGCGCCCGGACGAAGATCCAGGCGAACGCCTACGTGACCGCCTACTCGCTCCTCGAGGAAGACGTCTTCGTCGCCCCCTGTGTGGTGACGACGAACGACAACTTCATGGGTCGGACCGAGCAGCGGCATGCGCTGCGCAAGGGACCGACGATCCGCCGTGGCGCCCGCATCGGCGGCGGCGCGGTCCTGCTTCCCGGGATCGAGGTCGGAGAGGAGGCGTTCGTCGGAGCGGGCGCGGTCGTGCTGGGCGACGTGCCTCCGCGGGCGCTCGTGGTGGGAAACCCGGCACGCCGGATCAGGGACGTGCCCGAAGAAGAGTTACTCCCGGACTAGCTGCAGCGTGTAGGTGTCCGCGCCCGGCTTGGCGATCTTGACGTGGACGTAGTACCGGCCTGAGCGCTCCGCCACATAGCTGACCTTTTCCCTCGAACCCGCGTTCTCCGAGGTCACGGCCTGACGGCCGGTCAACGAGCGAATGTCGTCGAGCCGGCGAGTGCCGGGCATCCAGAGGACGAGGTTGACCTCGATCGTCGCCTTTCCCCAGAGCGCGACTCGGAACCGCTCGCCCTTTCTCAGCTGGACGGAGTAGACGTCATTCTGGTCGTTCCAGAAGTCGATGGTCGCCCGCCGCTTGACGGAATGCCTGCGCTTGATGCGCGCCGCCCGAGCGCCGGCGTCGTCGTTCGGCTCGAACTGGTCGCCCAAGGGGAGATTGCCTTTCCAGTTGACGGCAGCCGCGACGTCGAGCTTGCCCCAGCCGGTCAGAGCGTCGCGCTCGGCGGTGCAGCGGCGGCACCCAGTTGCCAGTGTCTGGTCGACGGCGCTTTGCTCCATCATCGCGACGATCTGATCCGCCTTGAGGTTCGGCCACGTGCTCCGAACGAGCACGGCGCCCGCGGAGACGATCGCGGACGCAAAGGAAGTCCCCTGAGCTCGCCGGAAGTCCGGAGGACCGCACTCGGAGTAGCCCTGCTCGAGACAGGTCGGGCGAAGGGCGGTCAGCGAGCGCGGCAGTGTCGAGAAGAGATCCTCGCCCGGGGCGGCGACGTCGTTGTAGACGTCGTCCCGGTTCGAGAACATGGGCACGGAGCCGTCGCGATCGAGCGCGCTGACGCCGAGGACGTGCGGCAGCGCGGCTGGATAGCTCGCGTATTTCCACGGCTGCTCCCTCGCCTGGTCGCCGTTTCCGACCGCGGCGACGACGACCGCGCCTTTGCGGACTGCGTACTCGACGGCGCTCGCCTCCAGTGGCGAGTAGCTGTCGTGGTTGGGATCGAAGGGATCCCGCATGCCGCCGAGACTGAGGTTGATCACGCGCGCGCCGCGGTCGGCCGCCCACCGAATCGCGCGGGCCTCGGCCTCGAGTGGGACGACCCCGTCGGAGCGGACGACCTTGGCGACGAGCAGCTTCGCCGGGAATGCCATTCCCGCGATGCCCTCGGTGTCGAGACGGGCCGCGATCAGACCGGCGACGAAGGTTCCGTGGCCGTGCTTGTCACTGAAGGCCGAGCCGCCGACGAACGTGTTCGCCGCCGCGATTCGGTCGCGAAACTCCGGGTGGTAGCGGTCGATGCCGGAGTCGATGATCGCGACCTTCACGTCGCGGAGCCACGCCGGCCGGAAGGGCCATGCCTCAAACGCACGAACGGCCGGGATGTACCACTGGCGAGAGAAGAACGGATCGGTCGGCACGAAGGCAACGCGGCGGCTGGCCGTCAGCCGTTCCACGTAGGTCACGCCCCGGAGCGCCGCCATCCCGCGCGCGCTCGGCGCCTCGAGCGCGACGGCGAAGGGACCGATGGTGGAGGTGGAGCCGCCAGTGCGGGCCTCGAGGGTACGAGCCAGCGCCGAGGCATCGGTTCCCGGAGCGACACCGACCGCGAACCGCACAGCCTGGGCAGCGCCCGGGAAAGCGAGCGCGACGGTCATTACGGCGATCAGCAGCTTCATCGGTTCACCACCAGCGGGGAGCTCGTGCCGGCGACCAGGCCTCGGCCAGGTGCCGGTATCCGGGCACGGTAGCTCCCCGGAGTGACGTTCAGCCGCACCACGAAGTCACCGTTTGCGTCGACTGTCGACCGGCCGACCATCTGCCACGCCAGCCCGTTCAAGCGCTGGATCTCGACGGCTGCCCCTGCGAGCAGCGGTCGAACCGTTCCCGTCAGCTCCGAGAGGTCGCCGGGCGGCACCAGCGCAATGCGCGGCGCTATCCCCACGGGGAGCGCTGCTGTGCGCACCGAGCCCGCCGCCAGACGGTACTGCGTGCCCGCCGTTGGACGCACGGTGACTGCGAATGAGCCGTTTGCGTGGGGCTGCACCGGCGCGACGGCGCTCCAGCCCGCTCCGACGCGCTGCTCAAGGACCGCCTTCCCGACTCCCCGAGCCGTCCCGGTCAGCTTGCCGGCCGCGCCGAAGATGATCGGCGTCGCGGGCGGCGTCAGCGCGAGCACGCCGACTCGAAACCACGTCGAGCGGAGGCCGAGTGCGCGGCGGAGGTCGCCGCTGCGGATGCTCGTCTCTCCGAGCGATCCGACACCGATGACCGACGCAACGCGCGCAGAGGCGTTCACCGTGGTTCGAACGTCGGCAAGACGGCCCGGCGCCTTCAGGACCTTTTGCAACTTGGCCGCAGGGAGAACGATCGGGCCCCAGATGTGATGCGGTGAGATCGAGTCGTACGGATCAGCGACGGAGACAAGGTAGGGCACCGGATTCGACCCCGGCCACACGTCCGCCACGGACGCCGTCCGTCCGCCCGAGGTCGAAAAGAAGTAGGTCGTGGCCAGGCGCGCGCGATACATCAGCACGTCGCCGGCGGTCGCGTCGACTGCCTCGTTCGTCGATTCTTCCTCTTCGTCGATCCCGCGGTAGACCTGACTCCGCACGTCAGGGAAGAGATCGAAAGCACCGCCGATCTTGCGCGTAGCGAGCGCATACGTGCGGGCCGCGACGGCCTGTGCCTTGAGGACCTCCCCGGGCCAGTCGTCCGGGACCTCGGCCGGAACGACGCCGTAGAGGTATTGCTCGAGCCCGACGACGTTGATCGCCCTCAGCCGCCCGCCGCTCAAGTCGACGTGGATGGTGCCGCGATAGCGCCTGCCGAGCCGCAACGGCTCCTCGCCGGGCAGGAACGCGATCGGCCATTCGAGGGCGACGCGGCGCTTCACACCTTTCGGCTTCACTCTCAGTCCGGGGCCGAAGGCATGCTCGCCGGCCGGGAGCCTCCGGATCTTTCCACTCGCCTCACGGACGCGGAACGGCGCTGCCGAGGCGATCGTCAGCTGCCGCTTGCCGGCTGCGAGCAGCACGCGAACCTTCGTCACGGGCGCGCGCTCGATCGTGGTGCCTCGGTAGTAGTGAGTGAGGATCCGGTCGTACGACATGCCCCGCCGCGCGAAGCCGTTCGCGCCCCACTGGCTCATCCCGACGCCGTGGCCCCAGCCACGGCCGGTGATGACGAAGACCGGCTCGCCCGGCTTCGGCCCCACGGGCGCGGCGCGCGGTTTGCGCGCGACAGGATTGGCAGACGCGACCCCGGCGACAAGGGCGCCGCAGATGACGCCTGCTGTCAGGGCAAGTGCACGAGACATGGCGTAGTGACCCAGGTTCCCCGGGGAACCGCTCTGAGGCTAGCGCATGATCGGCCGGCATAAACGGTTTCCTTACAGGGACTTCACGGAAGGTGTCCTTGGAGATGGCCGTCCGCATCGACATCCTGCCGTCGCGGTACACCGACGTCGAGCACATCGCCCGCGGCGGGATGGGCGACGTCTACCGCGCGACCGACACGGTTCTCGGCCGCACGGTCGCAGTCAAGCTTCTCGCCGAGCGCTATGCCGGCGACGAGGACGTCAAGCGCCGCTTCAAGAATGAGGCGCTCGCCGCTGCGCGTCTCTCCGGTGCCCCGTCGACCGTGACGATCTTCGACGTCGGCGAGACCGACGGGCAGGCGTTCATCGTCATGGAGTTCCTCGAAGGCGGCTCCCTCGAGCAGCGACTTCGGACGGGTCGCCCCGACACGGCCGACGTCCTCCGTTGGCTCGAGCAGACCGCGGCCGCGCTCGACGCGGGTCATGCGGCGGGTGTCATCCACCGAGACGTCAAGCCCGGCAACCTCCTTCTCGACGGGCACGGGCAGGTTCACGTCGCCGACTTTGGCGTCGCGAGCGCCGCCGGCCTCGACTCGCTGACGGTGACCGGCATGGTGCTGGGAACCTCGGGCTACCTCTCTCCGGAGCAGGCGCGGGGCGAGCGCGCAACCCCCGCCAGCGACCGCTACGCGCTCGGCGTTGTCGCGTGGGAGCTCCTGACGGGCAGGAGGCCTTACGAGTCCGACAGCCCGACGGCGGAGGCCGCGGCCCACGCCAACGCGCCCGTTCCCTCGTTGTCCCCCGAGCTCGATCCCGTGTTCAAGCGAGCCCTGGCGAAGGATCCGGCGCATCGATACCCGACTGCCGGAGCCTTCGTTGCCGATCTGCGCCGAGCACTCGAGCCGAGGCCCGTCCCCGAGACAGCGCGGCCTCGAAGCGTCGTCATACCCGCATTGCTTCTGCTCGCGCTTGGGCTTCTCGGCGGTGGTTTGGCTCTTGCGGGCGTCTTCGGCGGAGAGGAGGAGCCCGCGCGCACCGTCGTGCAGCGAGAGACGGTCACGACGGAGGGTGAGACGGTCACGACGAACGTGACCGTGACTACGCAGCCGGAACCGCCGCCGCCGCCACCGCCCCCGGCGGCGGGGAAGAGTGGCGTCCAGCTGACGGACGAGGCAACAGCCTTGCTGGGAGTGGGCAGGTGGGCCGAGGCCGAGGTCGTCGCACGGCAAGCGGTTGGCAAGTTGAAAGGATCGGGCGAGCTTTACGAGGCCTACGCGGAGTACGACCTGGGGCGTGCCCTCGCCGAGCAGGGGAAGTGCCCCGAGGCACTCCGGCACCTGAACCGCTCCGAACAGCTGCAAGGCCACCGCAGCCAGATCGACGACGCCCGCTCGAAGTGCCAATAAGCTTGGGCTGATGCGGCTTCTCGTCACCGGCGCCGCCGGCTTCATCGGCTCCAACTTCGTCCACTACTGGGTCGACCGGCATCCCGGCGACGAAATCGTCGCGCTCGACCTGCTGACCTATGCCGGCAACAGAACCAACCTCAGCGGGGTCGAGGAAAGGATCGACTTCGTCGAGGGCGACATCGCAGACCTCGAGCTCGGTCGTCGGCTGCTCGAGGAGTACGACATCGAGATCGTCGTGAACTTCGCGGCCGAATCGCACAACAGCCTCGCCGTCGTCGACCCGCGCCGCTTCTTCCACACGAACGTAATCGGGACTCAGACGTTGCTCGAAGCCGCCCGCGACGTGGGTGGCCTCCAGCGCTTCCACCACGTTTCGACCTGCGAGGTCTACGGCGACCTCCCGCTCGACAGCGACGAGATGTTCAGCGAGGACTCGCCGTACCGTCCGCGGACGCCCTACAACGCCTCGAAAGCCGGCGCCGACCATGCCGTGCGGGCATACCACGAGACGTTCGGCATTCCGATCTCGATCACGAACTGCTCCAACAACTACGGGCCTTACCAGTTCCCCGAGAAAGTGATCCCACTGTTCGTCACCAATGCGCTCGACGACCAGCCGCTGCCGATGTACGCCTCCACGCAGAACAAGCGCGAATGGCTGCACGTACAGGACCACTGCCGGGCAATCGAGCTCGTCTTGCGGTCCGACCGGATGGGTGAGACCTACAACGTCGGCTCGGGGATCGAGGCGTCGATCGAGGAGATCGCGGATCTCGTGCTGGCGCTGACCGACAAGCCAGAGTCGCTGAAAACGATCGTCCCCGACCGGCCGGGGCACGACCGCCGCTACCTACTCGACTCGTCGAAGCTCCGCCGCGAGCTCGGCTGGGAGCCGGAGATCGGCTGGAAGGATGGCTTGCGCGAGACGGTCGAGTGGTATGCCGCGAACCGCGAGTGGTGGGAGCCGCTCAAAGAGCGGGCCCCGGTCGAAGAAACCGCCTGGCGTTAAGCCCCGAGGCGCTCGAGGCACGCGCGTAGGCCCTCCCGCCAATGCGGGAGGTGCGGCGTCTCTGGACGCTCACTACGCAGCACGGAGTAGGCCGGGCGCGGCGCGGGGGCACCGAACTCCGCTGTCGAGATCCGGTTTACGCGGCACGCGAGCCCCGCCTCCTCGAAGATCGCCGCGGCGAACTCGGCCCACGTGCAGTCGCCCTCGGCGGTCACGTGCCAGATGCCGTGCGGTAGTTCCAGCAGCTCCCGCGTCGCCTGCGCGAGATGCGCCACATACGTAGGAGAGCCGCGCTGGTCGTCGACGACGGAGACCTCGTCCCGCTCCGCTCCGAGCCTGAGCATCGTCCGGACGAAGTTGTGCCCCGTCCAGCCGAAGAGCCAGGACGACCGGACGATCCAACCGTCGCCGACCTCCTGTTCCCCCTGCAGCTTCGTCCGGCCGTACACGGACTGCGGATTCGTCGGGTCGGACTCCACGTAGGCCGCGCCCTTCGTTCCGTCGAAGACGTAGTCGCTCGAGTAGTAGACGACCGGCGCGCCCAGAGCGACCACGTTCCGCGTGCCGCGGACGTTGACCGCCTCAGCTGCCGCCGAATCGGCTTCGGCGTCGTCCACCTTCGTCCGGGCCGCCGCGTGGAGGACGAGCTCCGGCCGTCGCTCGAATGGGTAGGGCTCCACGACGTCCCACTCGGCCCGCGTTACCGCCCGCGCCTCGGGGAACACCTCGACCAGCGCCGTACCGAGCTGGCCGCCGGCACCCGTGATCAGGATGCCGCTGCGTCCCGCTCCGACAAGATCGGCGATTGGGTGCTCCAGAGGGCCTTCACCCGCGGGTCGTCCCACGGCACCTCGTGCTCGTCGGGGTCTGCCGGGTCGTACTCCTCGGTGACGTGGTAACAGAAGAGGAGGTCGGAAAGCGCCTCGAAGCCATGCGCGTAGTGCCCCGGGATGTAGATCGCGACGAGATTGTCGTCACCGATGTCCTCGGTGAAGGTCTCGCCGCTCTCGCGGTCGAGCACGACCACGCGGGCCGTTCCCTGCAGGCACGCAAAGAGGTCGCTTTGCCCCCGCTCGTGGTAATGGAGGCCCCGGATCACACCTCTGCGGGAGAACGAGACGTTCGTCTGCACGGTCGGCTGCGGCAGTTTGCTCTCGCGGCGAATCTCGAGGAACCAGCCTCGCTCGTCTTCGAAGCGGCGCAGCGGAATCACTTCGATTCCGTCCATCACGGCTTGTTCGCGCCGTTTGCGCGGACGTAGTCGTTCACCACGTAATACGCGTCGATCGACTCGCCCGCGTCGCCCCAGAAGCCCTCGAGCACGTCGTACTCCATCGTCCCCTGGTCGATGAACCAGTTGTTCACGTCCGTGATCTCGAGCTCGCCGCGGCCGGACGGCTCGAGCTCGGGGATGATCTCGAACACGGTCGGGTCGTAGAAGTAGATCCCCGTCACCGCGAACTCGCTGGGCGGGTTCTCCGGCTTCTCGTGGATCTTCACGACCCTGCCGTCGTCGAGCTCGGGGACGCCGAGGTGGCGCAGGTGCTCGGGATCCTGCTCCCGCGCGAGCAGGATTCGCGCGCCCGAGGCCTGCCGCTCGAAGTTCTCGACCGCGTGTTTGATCGACCGTTCGAGCACGTTGTCGGCGAGCATCACGATGATCGGATCGCCCGAGGCAAAGCGCTCCGCCAATCCGAGCGCCTCCGCGATGCCGCCGGCGCGTTCCTGGTACGCGTACGAAAGCCGGTCGATGCCCCACTCGTGGCCGTTGCCGAGCAGGCGGAGGAACTCACCGGCGTGCGTCCCGCCGGTGACGACCATCAGGTCGCGCACGTCGCAGGTCACGAGAGCCTCGATCGCGTACGTGACCATCGGCCGGTCGTAGATCGGCAGCAGGTGCTTGTTCGTGATCCGCGTCAGCGGATGGAGTCGCGTGCCGCTGCCGCCGGCGAGGATGACGCCCTTCATCGGCGCAGGATGCTACGGGCTAGGCTTCACGCGTGAGCGAGAACGAACGCGAGCGTCTCGTCGATACCGATCCAGAGGTGCTCGAGGGCGAAGACGAGATCCCGCGCCAGCCGGCGCCGCCGCTCGATCCCTACACGCCCGAGCCTGGGCCCGGGCCGGGCGAGCAGCGGGCCTTCAACCTCCTGCGCTGGGCCTGGGCGCCGCTGCTGGTAGCGGCCTTCGTGATCCTGATCGCGCTCGTTCGCTGACCGTTCGCTAGCGCCGACTCGGCGGCGCAGTCCAGGAGAGGCGATGCCGGCTTTGCCGGCGTGGCCGTTAGCGCCCGGCCGGCCGCAGCGCCGGCGCCCGCGCCGAGTCCTCGAGCGGCGACGGCTCCACGCGGAACACCTTCGCCACCGACTCGGGCAGCCACCAGTTCCAGCGGCCGAAGATCTTCATCGCGCTCGGCACGAGCAGGGCGCGAATGATCGTGACGTCGATCAGGATCGCGGCCGCGAGCCCGAGCCCGAACTGCTGGAGCCCGACGATTGAGCCGGCGACGAAGCCCATGAACGCGGCGAACATGATCAGCCCTGCAGCGGTCACGAGCCGTCCCGTCTTGGCGAGGCCCTGTGTAACCGCGGCCCGATTGTCGCGCGTCGCATCCCACTCCTCGCGCATCCGGCTGACGAGGAACACCTCGTAGTCCATCGAGAGCCCGAAGAGCATCGCGAAGAGGAAGACGGGAATCCAGCCCTCGATCTGGTCGAACTGGGTGAGCCCGAACGGCTCGCCCGCGCCGAGCTTGAACGCCAGCACGAGGATCCCGTAGGCGGCGCCGATCGAGAGCAGGTTCAAGATGATCGCCTTGAGCGGCAGGAGCAGCGACCGGAACGCCCGCACGAGCAGGACGTAGGTCAGCAGCAGCACCGCCAGAACGAGCCACGGAAAGGCGCCGTAGGTCATGTCGAGGAAGTCGACGCCGAACGGCGGCCCGCCCCCCGCGAGCACCGCGACCCCGGACGGGAAGGCCGCCGCGGGGACGATCACGTCGCGCAGCCGGTCCACGAACTCCTGCGCAGGCGGGAGCCCGTACTCGTGCTTGCCGATCGCCTGGATGTGGAGATACCGGCCGGAAGGATCAATGGTTTGCGGCCCGGCCGCTACCACTTCGGCGACCTCGGAGTCGCCGCGAAGCAGGCTCGCGAGCCGCTCCTTCCCGGCCTGAACTCCCGGGTCGTCGGCGCCTCCCGCCCGGCCGGTGTCGACGACGATGTCGGTTGGGGAGATCGCACCCTCCCCGACAGCCCCGCTGAGGACGTTGAGGCCCTTGACCGCCTCGAGGTGCTGAGGCACGCCCTCGTTCGAGCCAGGGCCCAGCTCCAGCGCCGTCAACGGCGTCGCGAGGGCGAGCAGAACGGCAGTCGTACCGATCGCGAACACGATCGGTCGCCGCATGATCGTCTCGGCGAGGCGGGCCCAGAAGTTCCGCTCCTGGTCCTCTCGTCGCTCCACGATCCTGCGCGGCACAAGGCGGACGCGGTCGAGCCGGTCCTCGAGCCAGTACAGGAGCACCGGCAGCAGCGTGACCGCCCCGAGCACGGAGACGAGCGGGATCAGCAGGCCCGCGAGCCCGAACCCGCGCATGAAGGGCAGCGGCATGAAGAGCATCAGCGCCAGGCCGATCGCCACGGCGGTCCCGCTGAAGACGACGGCGCGTCCCGCGGTGTCCATCGTCCGGGCGACGGCGTCCTCCTTCTCGCGCCCCGCTTTCCGTTCCTCGCGGTAGCGATAGACCATGAGGAGCGAGTAATCGACCGCGATGCCGAGGCCGATCAGCGCCACCATGTTTGTCAGATAGGTCGAGAGCGTCATGAAGTTGGCGAAGATCCAGATCAGGCCCAGCGTCACGGGGATCGCGAACGCGGCGAGCATGAAGGGCAGGAGGAACGCCAGGGTCCCGAAGACGAAGACGAGGATCGCCAGGGCAACCGGGATCGCGATGTAGAGCTCACCGACCTGGAGGTCTCGGTTCTGCACCGGCTCGAGGTCGCTCTCGATCGCCGACTGCCCGGTCAGGTAGGCCCGCGCGCCGGAGATCTGGCCGGCGGCCTCGCGCATCTCATCCGTATGCCCCTTCGCGTCGGCGGGCTGGAGCTCGGAGGCGATGCTCGCCGTGACGACGTCACCCGAAACCGGTCGGACGTCGACGAGCTTGCCCGTCGGCAGCTGCTTCGCGGCGCGGGAGGCGGCAGCCCGGGTTGGTCCCACCAACTCCTGGGCGCGTCCCGGTGCTCCCTGGACGACGAGCGAGAACGAGCCCTGAGGCTTCTGCCCGAAGTGATCCTCGAGGATCTTGCCCGCCTTCTCGCTCTCGGCACCGGGGAGGACGAAGCGATTCGTGAGCAGGTCGGAGAGACCCGAAGCTGCCGCGCCCGCGGCGACGAAGAGAACGATCCAGGCGCCGAGCACCGCCCAGCGGAAGCGAATCATCGTCCGAGACCAACGTGCCATCTGTGTCGCGTCCTCCCTTTGCCGCAAAGTTAGTGGTGGCTAAGCTAGTGGCCACTAAGTTAGTTCCGGGCCGAGACCATGTCAAGGCTACGATTCACACCCAGAATGGGCAAACGCAGAGACCTGAAAGACGAGATCGACGAGCTCTTCGGCGACCTCTGGCAGATCTCGCGCCTGAGCGGCCTCCGGCGCGGTTTTCGGCCGCAGGTGGACTCCTTCGTCACCGAGGAGCCGCCGATGTTCACCGTCGTCGTCGAGATCGCCGGCATCGACCCCGATCAGGTAAATGTCACGGCTACCGAAGGAGCGCTGGTGATCTCCGGCGAGCGGCGCCGCCAGCCGTGTGAGGGCCGCCGCGTCTACCAGCAGATCGAGATCGAGTACGGGGCTTTCGAGCGCCTCGTACATCTGCCGGCAGACGTCGATCTCTCCCAAGCCGAGGCCCACTACGACCGCGGCCTGCTGACGATCGCGATCCCGATCGCCGCCAAGGTCGAAGCGTCTGAGCCCGTGCCGATCGAGATTCGGAGACAAGGGTGAGGCGTCGCTTCCGATGCCGACTTCAGGCCATTGGGGATCAGGAGGATCCGCTGTGACCGAGGTCGAGTTCGAAGCCCCGGAAGCGGTCCGCGAGGGCGATGTCGAGATCCCGTCGTCGCTGCCGATCCTGCCGCTGAAGGAGACGGTCGTCTTCCCCGACTCCGCAGCGCCGCTGGCGATCGGCCAAGAGCGCTCGATCACACTGATCGACGACGTCGTTGAGCGGGACGGAATGCTCGCGCTGATCACGGCCAAGGATGCCGAGGTCGAGCAGCCTGAGTGGGACGACCTGCACGAGATCGGGACGGCGGCCATCGTCCACAAGCTGATCAAGGTGCCCGACGGGACGCTACGGATTCTCGTCCAGGGCCTCCAGCGGATCAAGCTCGAGTCCCGGGTTCAGGACGACCCCTACCTCATCGGATCCTTCTCGGAGCTGCCGGACGTCGAAAGCGACTCCAAAGAAGCCGAGGCGCTGATCCGCAACGTCCAGATGCTCTTCGGCCGCATCGTCGGCCTCGTGCCGTACCTCCCCGCCGAGCTCGAGCTCGCCGCGGCCAACGTCGACGATCCGAGCGCGCTCTCCCACTTGGTCGCATCGACCCTGCGCCTCAAGACCGAGGAGAAACAGCAGCTGCTCGAGCAGCCCGACGTCGAGCAGCGGCTCCGGGAGCTCTCCCTGATCCTCAGCCGTGAGCTCGAAGTCTTCGAGCTTGGCACCAAGATCCAGTCGCAGGTCCAGTCTGAGCTCGAGAAGGGCCAGCGCGAGTACTTCCTACGTCAGCAGCTGAAGGCGATCCAGGACGAGCTCGGCGAGGGCGATCCCGAACAGGCCGAGCTGCAGGAGCTGCGGGAGCGCGTCGAGCAGGCCGAGCTGCCGGAAGGAACTTGGAAGGCAGTCGAACGCGAGCTGGGACGACTGGAGCGCCTGCCCTCGGCATCCGCCGAGTACGGCGTCATCCGCACCTACCTCGATTGGATCCTCTCGCTGCCGTGGTCAAAGACGACCCCCGACAACCTCGACCTGGAGCGCGCGCGACAGATCCTCGACGAGGACCACTACGACCTGGAGAAGGTCAAGGACCGCATCATCGAGTCGCTCGCCGTCGCCAAGCTGAAGAACGACGTCTCGGGCTCGATCCTCTGCTTCGTCGGCCCGCCCGGCGTCGGGAAGACGTCGTTGGGGCAATCCATCGCGCGGACCTTGGAGCGTGAGTTCGTCCGGATCTCGGTCGGCGGCGTCCGGGACGAATCGGAGATTCGCGGCCATCGCCGCACGTACATCGGCGCTATGCCCGGGACGATCATCCGCGCGTTGCGCGACGCCGAGTCGAACAACCCGGTCTTCCTGATCGACGAGATCGACAAGATGGGCGCCGATTTCCGCGGCGACCCGGCCAGCGCCATGCTCGAGGTCCTCGACCCGGAACAGCACTCGACGTACCGCGATCACTATCTCGACCTCCCCTTCGATCTGTCGAAGGTGCTCTTCATCGCCACCGCGAACCAGCTCGAGACGATTCCGCCGCCGCTTCTCGACCGCATGGACGTGATCCATCTGTCCGGATACACGGAGGACGAGAAGGTCGGCATCGCCCGCAAGTACCTCGTCCCGAAGCAGCTCGAGGCGCACGGCCTCGATCCCGAGCGAGTCACGATCACGGAAAGCGCCCTGCGCACCGTCATCCGCGAGTACACGCGCGAGGCCGGCGTCCGCAACCTGGAGCGGCAGATCGCAGCGCTCGGACGCAAAGCCGCCCGCCGTGTCGCCGAGGGCAAGGCGCGGGGCGCCACCCGGATCGACGAGCGACGCGTCCGCGGCTGGCTCGGGGCGCGACGGTTCGTCGGCGAGGTTCGGCGGCGCACGGCGGATCCCGGCGTTGCCACCGGCCTTGCCGTCACGGCGACCGGCGGCGACGTGCTCTTCATCGAAGCGAGCGCGTACCCCGGCCGAGGGCGGCTACGCGTGACCGGTCAGCTCGGTGAGGTGATGCAGGAATCCGCCCAGGCCGCGCTCTCCTGGGTGCGCTCGCACTCGGAGCTGCTCGGTCTCGACCCCGAGTGGTTCGCCCACCACGACATCCACGTACACGTGCCGGCGGGAGCAGTGCCCAAGGATGGGCCGTCGGCCGGCATCACGATGGTGACCGCAATCGTCTCGCTGGTCAGCGGCCGTCCTGTCTCGGAGCAGGTGGCGATGACCGGCGAGGTCACGCTCTCCGGCCAAGTGCTCGGTATCGGCGGCGTCCGCGACAAGGTGTTGGCCGCCCAGCGCGCTGGTGTCCAGACCGTCGTCCTACCGAAGGAGAACGAACCCGATCTCGAGGAGCTGCCGAGCGAGGTTCGGAAGCAGCTCGAGTTCGTCCTCGCCGACGACGTCGACGAAGTCCTCGCCGCCGCGTTCGACGGTGCCTCGCCCGTGACCCGCCCGCGCGGCGTAGGATCGCCGGAGCGGAAGGCCGCGGCGCCCGCCTAGCGCGGCGTTTGCGGGCTGGGGCGGTCGGGTATCACGGGCATTCGACGACATCAATACGAAAGGACGGCCGAGATGGCCAAGGCGAAAGACAGGATTTCCGACGCGAAGCCGTATGTGACGAGGGCGCTCCAGGACGAGGAAGTCCGCGAGAACGTCAAGAGCGCGATCGCCGCAGCGCGGGAGATCTACGCCGAGCTGGTCGGCGGGCGCCGGCCGAGCGCGATGGCCGCACGAGTTGCCACCGACAAGGAGATCCAGGACAGCCTGCGATCCGCGATCGACGACTTGAAGAAGGCCGCGAACAAGGTCCAGGGGAAGAAAGAGCACTCGAGCAGAAACGCAACTCTCCTCCTGACCGGGATCGTCCTCGGCATCCTCTTCAACCCGGTAACCGGATCGCAGACACGCGAGTGGCTTTCCGGAAAGCTGCTCGGCGAAGGCGAAAACGACACCTCGTCGAGCAGGTCCGGAAACGGCGGCGCAGGCTAGAGGGTTAGGGCCGGCCGACAGTCTGGGCGGCGAGGGCGCGCAGCCGGGCGTCCCCCTGGTCGACCATGCCCGCAAACGACCCGTCCGCTGAGGCTGGGCTCCTGCTTGCCCGCATCGCCCGGCGCAGCGAAGCCGGCTCCAGGCCTGTCGCGCTGGAGATGTCTCGGGCCTGCAGCAGAATCGCGCCGGGCTTCGGTGCGTTGCTCGAATCCGAGATCGGCGGCGCCCACCCCGAGACGCCAGTGAGCGGAAGGTCCTCCAGCCGCCTCCAGGCGTTCAGGTACGTGTAGGGCGCGACGACTCCGTCGTAGCCCTGGTACATCAAGGCCGCCGGATGGATCTCGAAGTGGAGGTGATAAGGAGTCGCCTCGGCGTCGCCGGTGTTGCCCATGAACCCGAGCACGTCGCCCGCGCGGACCTGTGCGCCGTTGACCGCAAGCGGCGAGAACGCTGAGAGGTGGGCGTAGTAGAACTCGTTGCCGGCGAGATCCTGCAGCCAGAGGCGCAGGCCGCCGATGTCGTTCCAGCCGACGGAGAACACGATGCCGTTGGCGACGGCGAGAATCGGCGCGCCCAGCGGGGCGAAGATGTCTTCGCCGTGGTGCCAGCTAGTGCTCGCCCGCGGCGCACCGAAGGTGTTCGTGTACGACGCCGCGCCGTAGACCGGGAAGACGTAGCCGCCCGCCGTCAGCTTCGGAAAGACGTTGAACGGGATCTGGCGCACCGGCGGCAGCGAGGCACGGAGACCGGCCTTCTCTTTGTTGTTCGCCTTTTGCTTCGGAGCCGTCGAAGGGATGAGCTTCGGCTTCGGCTTGGGCTTCGGCTCCGCGCCGGGCTCGGCGGAGACTTCGATGAAGCCGACGAGGATGTCCGTACCTGCCGGAACGCCGCGATGCTCCGCACTGAGGTGCACGGCTAGCCCCGTCACCCGCGTCTCGAAGCCTCTGCCGGCGCTCGCGGCGAACGGCGCACCCGACTGCTGCAGCACCGACACCGTCCCCCACGAGCCGTAGGCGACGGACGCGCCGGGCCCGACCGGCTGACCGAGAACGACAACGCCGTCGGCCGATGACCCCTTGGCGTCGCCGGAGACGCCGTTGCCCGCCTTTGCGGAGCCTCGAACTGTGATCGAGGCGGCCGTGATCTCGCCGCCGAAGAGCGAGAGGCCCGAGACCTCGACCGAGGCGCTGGCGCTCGTCGTCGCACTTGCTGACCCGGAGACAGTCGACGAGACCGACGCAGCCTGAGCGATCGATCCATCGGCCGGGTAGGCGAAGCTCCCGCCCACCCCGACAGCGTCAGGCGGGCCGGTGATTGTGCCCGCGCTGGCCCCACCCTGCCCGGGCACCGAGACCTGAATCCCCACGGCCTGCGCACTCGGCGTGCCGGCGGTCGCCGCAGAGGGCGCGCCGGTCGAACCGGTCAGCGCAAGGACCGCGATGAATGCGATCAGGATTGACTGCCGCCCGGCCACTCGGCTGCAGATTATTGGCAATCAGCGAGACGTTCGTGGCGTTTCGCTCACGACAGGCACGATTCGCATTGACCGCGCAGCACGATGTCGTGGTCATCGATCCGGAACGCGGCGTTCTTGGAGACCGAGTCGATCGCGTGCTCGAGACGGTCGTCGCTGAACGCCTCGACCTTGCCGCAGTCCCCGCAGACGAGGTGGTGGTGGTGGTCGCCGGTCGGCTGGGCGAGCTCGTAGTGCGCACCGCCTGACCCAAGCTCGAGGCGATGCACTAGCCCGAGCTCCGTCAAGGTCTCGAGCGCGCGGTAGACGCTAGCAATCCCGACGCGGGATCGGCGTTCTCGAATGACATCGTGAATGTCCTGAACCGACAGGCAGCAGGTCTGCTCGCCGAGTGCCTCGATCACGGCCGCCCGCGCGCGTCCGGGCTTGAAGCCCCCCTCTCGGAGGACCGATTGAGCGTGCTCGCCCCAGCTCCTCATCCACGAAATGATAGCGATTCTCATTCTTGCTAGGCTCGCTCCGGATGACGAGAAACGTTCTCGTTTTGGTCGTGCTCGCAGTCGGCCTGTCGGCGTGCGGGGGGGACTCGGGGTCGAGCAGCGACTCCGAGCAGACCGATGTCGTGGCTGCCTTTTACCCGCTCGCCTGGGCGACGGAGCGCGTCGCGGACGGCTCGGTCCAGCTCCGCAACCTCACCCCGCCGGGCACCGAGCCGCATGACGTCGAGCTGACGGCACGCGACGTCGAGCGCATCCGGTCGGCGGACGTCGTCCTCTACCTGGGCGGTGGATTCCAACCCGCAGTCGAGGATGCCGTCGAGGGCGCAGACGGAACGACGTTCGACCTGCTCGTCAACCCCGTCGGGCGCGATCCACATGTCTGGCTCGACCCCGTCCGCTTCGCCGAGATCGTCAAGCGCATCGCCGACGCCCTCGACCGTGGAGACGCCGCAGCCAAGCCTGTCGCCGAGCTTCGCGCGCTCGACCGCGACTTCACGCGCGGTCTATCGCGATGCCGAAGCCGGGAGATCGTGACTGCCCACGAAGCCTTCGGATACCTCGCGCGTCGCTATCGACTGAAGCAGATCGCGATCACAGGGGTCTCGCCGGAGGCGGAGCCGACTCCGCGACAGCTCGAGAAGGTGATCGGCCGAGTCCGCGAGACCGGAGCCACCACCGTCTTCTTCGAGACCCTCGTCTCGCCCCGTCTCGCCGAGACGGTGGCCCGGGAGACGGGCGCCGAGACCGCCGTGCTCAATCCGCTCGAAGGCTTGACGGAGGCGCAGGCGGAGAGGGGTGAGGACTACCTGTCGCTGATGCGGGACAACCTCGCGGCACTGCGCGAAGCGCTCGGATGTCGCTAGCCGTCCAGTTGCAGGACGTCTCGTTCGGCTACGGGGGCGGGCCGCCGGTCCTCAGAGACGTCGACCTGACCGTGAACCCCGGCGAGCTCGTGGCAATCGCCGGACCGAACGGCGGCGGCAAGACGACGCTCGTGCGGCTCGCGCTCGGCCTCGAGCGACCTGATACCGGCCGGGCTCTGCTCTATGGAGAGCCGGCGCACGGTTTCTCGCGGCGCGCCACCCTCGGCTACCTCGCGCAGCGAGCCCAGCTCGACCTGGACGCACCCGCAACGGTCGAGGAGGTCGTCGCCGCCGGGCGGCTCGCCGCCGGCGGATTGCTCGGTCCACTCCGCCGCCGTGAACGCGCGATCATCGACGAGTCGATCGACCGCGTCGGTCTCGCGTCCCTACGCGGTTGGCCGCTGGCCAAGCTCTCGGGCGGCCAGCAGCAGCGAGCGTTCATCGCGAAGGCGTTGGCCGGCCAACCTTCGCTGCTTGTCCTGGACGAGCCGACGACGGGCGTCGACGTCGAGTCTCAGGAGGCCCTTGCCGCTCTCCTCGACCGGCTGCATACCGAGCTCTCAGTGACCGTGCTGTACGTCTCGCACGAGTTCGGCGCGATCGAGCGTTACGTCGAGCGTCTCGTCCTCGTGCGCGGCGGGATCCTCTTCGACGGTCCGCCCGCAGAGCTACCCGCCGTCTGGCACGACCCGTCTCATCACCATGTTTGAGTCAGAATTCATGCGGCTGGCCTTCGCCGCAGGCGCCGTGGTCAGCCTGCTCGCTCCCGCCGTGGGCTTCTTCCTCGTACAGCGCCGCATGAGCCTGATCGGGGATGGCATCGGGCACGTCGCCTTTGCCGGGGTTGCCCTCGGCTACCTGCTCGGTGTGTCGCCGGTGCTCACGGCACTTCTCACCGCCGTGGCGGGCGCGATCGGGATCGAGTGGCTGCGGTCGAGCCGGCAGGCGGCGGCCGACCAGGCGCTGGCGCTCGTCTTCTATTCGGGGATCGCCGGCGGCGTAGTGCTCGTCTCGGCTGCCGGCGCACTCGACGTCGATCTCTTCGCATTCCTGTTCGGCTCGATCGTGACCGTGAGCCGCACCGACGTCCTGGTCGTGGCGGTGCTCGGCGCTGTCGGCCTGGCGACGATCGTCCTGCTCTACCGGGCACTTGCCGGGCTCGTCATCGACGAGGAAGGAGCGCGTGTCGCCGGAGTGCCGATCACGTTTCTCAATCTCGTCATCACGATCCTCGCGGCTATGACCGTCGCAGTCTCGATGCGTGTCGTCGGCGTGCTCCTGATCGCTGCGCTGATGGTGCTCCCGGTGACGGCTGCCAGTCGGGTCGCGTGGAGCATGCGCTCAACGCTCGTCCTCGCCATGGCGATCGGGCTCGTCTGCGTGACCTCAGGCCTGAGCGTTTCGTACTACGCCGATCTGCCGCCCGGAGGCACGATCGTGCTCCTCGCCGCCGGAGCGTTTGTCGTGGCCAGCGGCGTCTCGACGCTAAGAGCTCGCTAGTCGGCTCTTGGCAAACTCGCGGAAGCGCCGCCGGGCCTCTTCGTCGGGCCCGAGTTGCTCGTCCGGCCCGTAAGCCGTGTCGCCGGCGATCTCCTCGGCGACTGCACGGACTTCGCGGGCGACGGCGGCGCGGATTTTGGGATCCGCGAGCAGCTGCTCGACCCAGGTCTCGGAGCCGTCATACGGGTCCAGATCCTGCTCGACGAGCAGCTCGCCGAGCAGCAGCCCGACGCGGATGTAAGCGAATGTCCGAAACGCGAGCAGTCGATGCGGAGACGCGACGAGCTCGTCCAGCTCGGGATTTTCCTCCTGCAGCTGCGCCACGATGGTCCCGATCGGCTCGTCGACGAGTGGGATCCAGAGCTCTTCAGGGCGCGCCATCGACTGAGTTTACGAGCGAAATGTCCGGATGGCCAGCTGCGCGGCCACTCCGAGCACGAGCAACGCGAAGAGCCGCCGCAAGACATCCTCCGGAAGCGCCACCGCAACCCTCACGCCCGCCTCGACGCCGACGATGGACGCGGCGCCGATGATCGCCGCAGATCGCCAGCGAACGTTGCCGTACCGCTGCTGCTGCCAGGCGCCGGCCGCGACAGCAGGAAGGATGGCAGCGAGTGATGTCGCCTCCGCCTCGAGCTGGCCGAGGCCGAGCGCCAGGGCGAGTGTCGGCACGAAGAGGATGCCGCCACCGACTCCGAAGAACCCGGCGAGCAAGCCGGCGATAACCCCGAGCACGACCGCGAGGACGATCAGTGCCATCAGATGAGCATCACGGCGCCCACGACCACGAGCAGTCCGGCGAACGCAAACGCCAGCGCGCGCGCCGGCAGGCGCTGCTGAAGCACGGCTCCGGCCACGGCGCCCACTGCCGCCGGCAGGCCCACCAGCGCGCCGTAGCCGAAATGCACCTCGCCTCTGACGCCGTAGGCGACTGCGCCGACGAGCGCGATCACTCCGATCGCCGCCAGCGAGGTTCCGGCTGCCTCGCGCTGCGGATAGGCAGCGATGAGCACCAGCAGCGGAACGATCACGATGCCGCCGCCGACCCCGAAGAGCGCGCTGAAGAAGCCGGCCGCGAGCCCGATGAGCGCCAGCCGCACCGCCGTATCCTAGTGCGGTGAACACGCCGGTCCTGCTCGTCCGCTTCCGCAGTGAGCCGGAGCATGCCGCCGTCCTCCTCGACGTCGACGGCACGCTCGCCCCCATCGTCGAGCGGCCGGAAGATGCCGCAGTGCCCGCGGAGGCCCGCGCCGAGGTCGAGCGGCTCGCCGGGAAGTACGGCCTCGTTGCGTGCGTCAGCGGCCGGCCGGCGGCCGATGCGCGGCGGCTCGTGGGCCTGGAGGGCATCGAGTACGTCGGCGTCCACGGCCTCGAGAGCGATCCCGAGGCCCGGGCGTTCGCGCCGCAGCTGGAGGCCTTCGCCGAGCGGATCGCCTGGCCCTGGACGGTCGAGAGCAAGGCCGGGGTCACACTGTCATTTCATTACCGGGAGGCAGCGGACGAGGGCGAGGCGGCTCAGCGCGCCGACGATGTCGCACACGCAGCTGAACAGGCCGGGCTGAGCGCGCGCGCCGGCCGCAAGGTGCTCGAGGTGCGGCCGCCGGTGCACGTCGACAAGGGGACCGCCGTCGGCCGGCTGCTGGAGGGCCGCGCGCTCACCCGTGCGCTCTACGCGGGGGACGACACGACGGACCTCGACGCCTTCCGCGGCCTGGAAGAAGCCGGTCTGGACGTCGCCCTCAAGGTCAGTGTCGGCTCGCCGGAGATGAACCCGGCGCTGCTCACCAGGGCCGACCTCGTCGTGGACGGCCCCGGTGAGCTGTTGTCCATCTTGCGGACCCTCTAGCGGGCATGCCGGCAAAGCCGGCATGCCCTCTTCTGGTCGGCGCCGCCTAGTCGGTGCCTAAGCGGCTTCGAGCACCGGCGCGGGCACTTCTTCGACCGGCACCTGCTCGAGGTCGCTCCGCCGGACGAGGACGAGCGCGATCACGATCCCGATCGCGGCCACAACGCCACCCCAGATGAACGCGGACTCGAACCCGTCCGTGAGCGCCTTGGGCACGGCTGTGCCTGAGGCGACCGCGTCATTCGTGGTCGAGGTCGCGATCGCGGAGAGCGCCGCGATGCCGAGCGCGCCTCCGATCTGCTGCGACGTGTTGAAGAGCCCAGAAGCCAGCCCGGCCTCCGACGGCTGAACGCCCGCGAGCGCAGCGATCGAGATCGGCACGAACGAGAAGCCCAGCCCGGCGGCGATGATCAGGAAGCCGGGCAGGAGATCGCCGACGTACGAACCGCCGACCGAGACTTGCGTGAAGTACAGCAGTCCGGTTGCGAGCAGGGTCATCCCGGCGGCGATCACCGGCTTCACGCCGACGCGGTTCACGAGCTGGGCGGCGACTCCCGACCAGACGATCGCGGTGGCGGCGACGGCGAGGTACGCGACCCCCGTCTTCATCGGGGAGTACGCGAGCACCTGCTGCATGTACAGCGTCAGCATCAGGAACATCGAGAACGTCACCGTGCCCAGGATCAGCCCCGCGAGGTTGGCGGCCGCCACCGTTCGGATCCGGAAGATCGTGAACGGCATCAGCGGCTCCTTGGCTCGCAGCTCCCAGCCGACGAACCCGGCCAGCAAAGCGGCTGCTCCGACGAAGAGCCCGATCGTCTCCACCGACGCCCAGCCGTAGTCGTTCGCCTGGGTGATCCCGTAGACGAGCGTGATCAGGCCGCTGGTGACCAGCACTGCCCCCGGGACGTCGAAGCTCTTGACATGAGCGTCGCGGCTCTCGGTCAGGAGCAACGGGGTCAGTGCCAGCGCCGCGAGTCCAACCGGGACGTTGATGTAGAAGATCCACTCCCAGCTGAGCCAATCCGTCAGGACGCCTCCGAGGAGGACGCCGGCAACGGCGCCGAATGCGCCCACCGCGCCCCACACGCCGAGAGCAGCATTCCGCTCCCGCCCTTCCGAGAAGGTCGTCATCAGGATCGACAGCGCCGCCGGCGTGATGATCGCGGCGCCGAGCCCCTGGACGGCGCGGGTGAGGATCAGCACTTCGTCGCTCCAGGCAAGACCCGAGAGCAGCGAGGCGGCCGTGAACACGATGAGGCCGGCGATGAAGAGTCGCCGCCGGCCGAGGAGGTCGGCGGCGCGGCCGCCGAGAAGCAGGAACCCTCCGAAGAGCAGCGCGTAGGCGCTGATCACCCATTGGAGGTTCTCCTGCGAGAAACCGAGATCGACCTGGATCGACGGAAGCGCGACGTTGACGATCGCGATGTCGAGGACGACCATGAACTGGACCGTGGCCAGCAGGGCGAGGGCCAGCCACTTCCGTTGGGCTGTTTCGATCATTACAGAGTCCTTTCAGTAGCCATTGCTTGCCTGGAAGACGAACGGAGTCCTTGTAAATCGACAGTCACAGCTTGCGAACCTACAGGCTTCACTTGCGTTTTGCAAGTGTGAACTTCTCAAACGCAAGAAAAGGCGCTATACTTCCCGGCATGTCGAAGAGCTATGCGCAGTACTGTCCGGTCGCGCATGCGCTCGAGCTCGTCGGCGAGCGCTGGGCTCTCTTGGTCGTCCGGGAGCTGCTCAACGGGCCAAAGCGGTACACGGATCTGGCCTCCGCGCTCCCCGGCATCGGCACGAACATCCTCGCGGGCCGGCTTCGCGACCTCGAGCAGGCCGGCGTCGTCCAGAAGCGCCGCCTGCCCCCTCCGGCGGCCGCGCAGGTCTACGAGCTAACGCCGTACGGCGAGGAGCTCCGGGAGCCGCTCTACGCGCTCGCCCGCTGGGGCGCCAGGTCGCTCGGCCCGCCGACTTCGGACGACGCGCTCTCGCCGGGCTGGCTCGTGAATGCCGTGCGGGCCACATGCCTGGGCGGCGAGCGTGTCCCGAGCGCGGAGATCGAGCTCCGAGTGGCCGAGGACATCGTCCATGTTCGCTTTGAAGGCCCTAACCCCGTGGTCGAATCCGGATCTTCGGACGCGGCCGATCTCGTGATCCAGACCGACCCGACCACGTTCTTCTGCATGGCCTCCCGCGAGCAGTCGATCAAGGAAGCCATCGCAACGGGCGCAGTACGAGTCACCGGCAAACGAGCAGACGCCGAACGCTTCCTCTCGCTCTTCAGCTTCGACGAACGCTCACGCGAGCTCGAGCACGTCTGAGAGCATCGCGACGTAGCGTCCGCTCCAACGTTCGCCCTCGGACGTGAGCCGTTCCCCCGGAGCGCGGAGCTGGACGGCGGTCATTCCCGCGCGCTCGGCTCCAGGCAGCTCGTCGTTCGCCCCGTCGCCGACGAAGAGACAGTCCCCCGGCTCGACACCGAGCTCCTCGGCGGCACGTGCGTAGATCCGTGGGTCGGGCTTGCTGAAGCCGACCGAGCACGAGAACACGGTCGAGTCGAAGAGTGTCGCGAACGGCGTGCGCTCCCAGACCTCGGGAACGTCCTCGGTGCACGCGCTGATCATCCCCAGCTTGTGGCCCCGGCGACGGAGTTCCTCGAGAGTCGGAATGGCGTCCGGCCGCGGGACGAGCGACTCGAGCGTCCAGTCACGCCGAATCGCCATCACCGCCTGGACGTCGCCGCCTAGCCCCAGTTCGTCCGCGATCGAGCGCAGGTGCGGCTCGATCGGCCCGGTCTCGCGCTCCCTCCGCCGCCGGTTCCACAGCTCGTGGAACGCCTCAGGATCCGCGCCCCAGGTCTCGACCAACCGACCGTACATCCTGTTCGCCGAGTCGACGGGCCACGGGACGAGGGTCTGCCAGAGATCGAAGATGACGCCGCCAAATCTCATTTGACGTCCTCCCACGGCCTCGTGTTCACGATCTGCTCCTTGGTCAGCCAGGCTCGGCGGGCTTGGGCCACGCCGAGCTCCGCGAAGTCGAGGGCTCCGAGCTCGTGGGAGTCGGTGGAGATGACGAGCGGCAAACCCGCCTCGCCGACGACGCGGGCGTCGGAGTCGCGAAGGTCGAGCCGGTCGGGTTGGGAGTTGATCTCGAGATATGTGCCGGTCTCGAGCCCCTTGGCGACGACCCTGTCGAGGTCGATGTCGATGCCGCTGCGCCGGTTCAACTTGCGGGTGGTCGGATGGCCGATGCAGTCGACGTGGGGGTTCTCCATCGCCGAGAGGATGCGCTCGGTCGGGCTCTTGTCGAACGCCGAATGAAGCGATGCCATTACCCACTCGCACTCGGCCAGCTGCTCGTCGGAGAAGTCGAGCGTGCCGTCGACCCGGATGCTCACCTCGATCCCACGGAGGAGCTTGAACGGAGCGAGTTTCTTCTGGAGCTTCGCGATCTCTTTCGCCTGCGCCTCGAAGCGGCCGTCGCGTAGGTAGTGGGCGTGGTCGGTGATCGCCACGTAGTCATAGCCGCGTGCCTTGGCCGCGATAGCCATTTCCTCGAGCGTGTTCTTGGCGTCGTTCGACCAGGTCGAGTGCATGTGCAGGTCGCCGCGGAGGTCTGAGAGCTCGACCAGCGCGGGTAGCTCCCGCTTCCTTCCCGGCTCGAGCTCACCACGGCCTTCGCGCAGCTCGGGCGGGATCCACTCGTACCCGAGCCGCTCGTACAGCTCCTCCTCGCTACGAGCCGTGAAGACCTCACCGGTCTCGATGTCTTTGACGCCGTACTCGGAGACCGACAGGCCGCGGCGCACCGCGTCCTCGCGAAGCGCGACGTTGTGTCGCTTCGAGCCCGTGAAGTGCTGGAGCAGGTTGCCGTACGCCTCGGGTGGGACGACGCGCAGGTCGAAGCGCAGGCCGTCGTGCGAGACGACGGTCGCCTTGGTCTTCCCCTTCGCTTCGACCTCGGCGACCCAGGTCAGCTTCGTCAGGTAGTCCGTCAGGGCGGCGGGATCGCTGGCGGTGGCGATGATGTCCAGGTCCTTGACGGTCTCGGTCCGACGGCGCACCGAGCCTGCCTCGGAGACCTCGTCGCTCGCCGGATGCTCACGGAGGACCTCGACCACGGCCCGGACGGCCGGCAACGCGACGGCGAGCAGCGTCCGCTTCTCCTGCGGCTTCTCGCCGAGTGCCTTGAGGATCCGCTCCTCGGTCTTCGCGCCCAATCCGGGCAGCGTGCGGAGGCGCTCGGCCTCGGCCGCCTTCCGTAGCTCCTCGACGGTCGTGATCCCGAGCTCCTGCCAGATACGGCGGGCTGTCTTCGGTCCGAGAGCGGGCAGGCGGAGGAACTCGGCCACGCCCTCGGGAATCTCCGCCTTTTGCTTCGTCAGCGCCTCGATCTCACCCGTGCTGACGATCTGGACGATCTTGCTCTCGATCGTCTTGCCGATGCCCGGGAGATCCTTGGCGCGACCGTCCAGCGCAAGCTGCGCGATCGGACTCCCTGCAGAGCGGATCTGATCGGCCGCCCGGCGGTAGGCGAGCACGCGAAACTGCTGCTCGCCCGCGAGCTCGAGAAGATCGGCGAGCAGATCGAACTGCTCCGCGACGTGCGCGTTCCGCGGAAGGGTCACCGCCATCGCGACGATGATAGGTACGGGGCACGGGCGGAGCCGTTCCGCTCGCGCCGGGCCTCCCGACCCAGAGCCTGGTTTCTCGACTTTGAGAGGGTTCCTGCGTGATCTGTGTCTGTTTGCCGACCTACAACGAGGCCGAAAACGTCGGGCCGATGGTCGATCGACTCGGCGAGATCCTCGGCTCGGACGGGATCGTGCTCATAATCGACGACAACTCTCCGGACGGCACCGGCGAGTTCGCCGACGGGCTTGCGACGGAGCGACCCTGGGTCCAAGTTCTCCACCGTCCCAGGAAGGAGGGGCTCGGTCCGGCATACCTCGACGGGTTCCGCCGCGCGCTCGAGCTCGGCGCGGACCTCATCTTCGAGCTCGACTGCGACTTCTCCCACGATCCGGCCGACGTGCCTCGGCTCACGGCAGCCGCCGCGGAGGCCGACCTCGTGATCGGCTCCCGGTACGTCCCAGGTGGCGGAACGAAGAACTGGGGGCTGGTCCGCCGGCTGATCTCGCGCGGCGGCTCGCTGTACGCGCAGATCCTGCTCGGCGTCCCGATCCGCGATCTGACCGGAGGCTTCAAGTGCTACCGCCGAAAGGTGCTCGAAGCGATCGACCTGGACGCGATTCACTCCAAGGGCTACGCCTTCCAGATCGAGACCACCTACCGCGCGCTCCGCGCAGGTTTCCGCGTCGTCGAGGTGCCGATCGTCTTCACCGACCGCGAAGTCGGCGGCTCGAAGATGAGCAAGGCGATCGTGCTCGAAGCCGTCTGGAAGGTGCCCGCGTTGCGGCTGGGTAGGCTGAGGTCCCGTGCGTGAGGTCACCGACGCGACTTTCGAGGCGGAGGTTCTCCAAGCCGAGGGCCCCGTGGTGGTCGATTTCTGGGCGCCGTGGTGCGGCCCCTGTCACGCGATCACGCCGGTGTTACAGAGCCTGGAGGACGAAGCCGGCGAGCGCATCGTCTTCACCAAGCTGAACGTCGACGAGAACCCGGTCGCCGCTTCTCGGTACGGCGTCCTCTCGATCCCGACCGTGATCCTGTTCGCCGGCGGAGAGGCGAAGGAGTCGGTGCTCGGCGCCCGGACCCGCTCCCACTACGAGAAGGCCTGGGCCGACTGGCTCTAGTGGCCGCTCCGGAGCGCGAATAGTCGTAGGACTCCGAGCGCAAGCACGGCTTCTCTATGCCCCCCTACTGAAGTGCTCCCACCCGCCCAGCTCGACGGGGACGCCGTACCGAAGGAGCTCGACTCCCTCACCCGGCTCGCAGCGGCCGATCACGTGGAACGCCTCGGACGGGACCGCGGCCAGCAGCTCGTAGTCCTCGCCGAAGCCGAGATCCTCGATCGTCGCGCCGTCGGCAAGCGGGACGCGCTCGAGCTCGACGAGACAGCGCACGCCGGAACGCTGGACGATGTGCTCGAGATCCCGTTCGAGTCCGTCAGAGATGTCGAGCATCGCGTGGGCCGTCCGGGCGAGCGCGCGTCCCTCGTCAAGCCTGAGCGGCGGACGGATGAATCGGTGGTCGCGGAAAGCAGCCCCCGCGCCGCCGAGCAGGCCGGTGACGACGAGGAGGTCGCCGGGCCGTGCCCCTCCTCGGCCGGGGACACGCTCTGAGCGCCCGACCGCAGTCACGCTGAGATACACGCGGTCTGCAGCGGTCGTGTCGCCGCCGAGCACTGGGACGCCCGTCTCCGCCACCCCCTCATAGAGCTCGAGCACATCGTCTAGCTCGGTCTGCCCCGGCAACCCGATGCTGACAATGAGACCGTCAGGCTCGGCGCCGGCAGCGGCGAGATCGCTGAGGTTGACCGCGGCTGCGCGAAAGCCGAGATCGCGCCAGGAGATCCAGTCGAGGCGAAAGTGCACGTCCTCGACGAGCGCGTCCTGCGTGACGATCCGGCCGTCGCCGAGCTCCGCGGCGTCGTTTTCGATTCCCTGCGCCAGGCCGCGGTGCTCGAGCTCGGCGAGCAGGCCGAGCTCCCCTAGCTCAGAGAGCCGCACTCAGCTCGGCGGCCTGGGCGGCAGCCCGGACGACCGCGACCCCGAATGCCCCGGCGTCGATGCACTCACGAGCGTTAGTCGGATCGATCCCACCGATGGCGATCACGGGGATCCTCACCGCCTCGCTGATCGCTCGCAGGCGGTCGAGCCCGATCGGATCGGCATCGGGCTTGCTCGGCGTCGCCCAGATCGGCCCCGCGCCGATGTAGGCGGCCCCGTCTTCCTCAGCCTGGCTCGCTTCCTGTGGGGTCGTCGCCGACCGGCCGACCATCATGCCGGCCTCGAGCGCAAGCTCGAGATCCTCGTCGTCCTGGCCCAGGTGAACCCCGTCGGCGAAGAGTGCGAGCGCGGCCTGCACATCGTCGTTGACGACGAACGTCACGTTGAACTCGGTGCAGAGCGCGCGGAACGCTGCGCCCTGGTCGATGAGCTCCTCCGTTGTCGCATCCTTGAGGCGAAGCTGAATCACGCTTGCGCCGCCTTCGGCCGCGGTCCGGGCCGTCTCGGGATCGCTGACGATCGCGTGGAGCTTCATTCTTCGACTCGGGCTCGTTCGTCCAATGTCGTCGGATCGAGGTTGTAGAGCGCGTCGTAGAGCGCCGCGTGGAACGTACCCGGACCTTTGGCGGCTCGCGCGGCGTCTTCCCCGGCGACGCCGAATGCGACGAGCGCTTCAGCCGCCGCCTCGAGCGGCTCTTCGGGCTTGGCGGCGAGAAACGCGCCGGTGACGGCCGTGGACATGCACCCGGTCCCGCTAACCGTCCCGAGTAGCTCATGGCCGTTCGAGACGGCGGGCACGCGCTCGCCGTCCGAGATGTAATCGGTGGGACCCGTAACCGCCACGACAGTCCCGAGGATCTGCGCTGCCGCGCGGGCGAGGTCGGCGCCGGAGTCGGCGGCGCCGATCGACTCGACCCCGCGAATCTCGGCTTCACGGCCGGCGAGCGTGGCGATCTCGGCAGGGTTGCCGCGCACGACTGCGACATCGAGCTCGTCCAGCAGCCGCGTCGCCGTCTCGGTGCGGTAGCGCGTAGCCCCGGCGCCCACCGGATCTAGCACGATCGGGCCTCCCGCCGCCTTGCCGGCGAGCAGCATCGCCTCGATCCAGTCGTCGGACAGCGTCCCGATGTTGAGCACGAGCGCACCGGCGACGGCAGCCATCTCCTCGACCTCTTGCGGCGCGTGGGCCATGACCGGAAGCGCGCCGAGCGCGAGCGTCGCATTCGCCGTCTCGTTCATGACGACGTAATTCGTGATCTGGTGGATGAGAGGCTTACGCTCGCGCAGCTCGCGCAGCGTTTGCCCGGGCGAGACCGGCATCGCGCTCCTTCACGGTGAGGACGTCGACAGGCCCCTCGCCCCGGCCGATCTCGCCGAGGCCGTTGCGAACGGCAGACGCGGCCGCAACGGCCGCGCCGCGCGCCGCCTCCACGAGGGGATATCCGTGGGCGAGCAGCGCCGCGAGCGTGGCCGAGTGCGTACACCCGGCGCCGTGCGTTGCCGGGACGTCGTAGCGCTCGACGGGGATCTCGACGTGCTGATCGTCGTCGAAGAGGTGGTCGATCGGCTCCGGCCCGTGCCCACCGGTGACGACGACCGCGGGCGCTCCAAGCTCGTGAATCCGCTCTGCCAGCTCGCGCCGCGATCCCCGGAGACCGGCGAGCGCCTCAGCCTCGAGCAGATTCGGCGTCACGACCGTCGCGAGCGGGAAAAGCCGCGTCACGAGCGCTTCGATCGCGTCGTCCTCCAGCAGCTTCGCGCCCGAGCTTGCGAGCATCACCGGGTCGACGACGAGCGGAACCCGGTGCTCTGCCAGGAACTCGGCGACTGCTTCGACAATCGAATGCGAGAAGAGCATTCCCGTCTTCGCCGCATCGACCCCGATGTCGTCGAAAACGGCTGCGAGCTGGGCGGTGACGAAGTCCGCGGGGACTTCGTGTACCGCGCTCACACCCACGGTGTTCTGCGCGGTGAGCGCCACGATCGCGCTCGTCCCGTGGCAGCCGGCGGCCGCGAAGGCCTTTAGGTCGGCCTGCATGCCGGCGCCGCCCCCGGAATCCGAGCCGGCGATCGTCAGACAACGTGGAACGCTCATAGAACTCCCTTCGCCGGTACGAACCGGATCAGGTTCGACGGGTGTGATCTCAGCCGCGCCAGCGGCACCCCGGTGAGATCACTCTAGCGAGCCGAAGCGGAATGGCGACCGAGGTCTCCACCTCAGGTCGCTTCCGCGCACCACCAGCATTGCCTCTTCGGCACGGCACCGGATCGGCAGCCGCGGCTCCACAGCGGACCTGATCTGTTCGAGCAGCCCCTGATCGTTGGTCTCCGCAACCGTGACATGGGGGATGACCTCGTCATGCACGCCTTCGTACGGCGGGTGCTCGGGGAACTCTTCCGCGATCGCAAAGACAAGGTCGACAAACGGACGCGGAGGCTCCGGAGCGAGCCAGAGCACGCCGCCCTCGAAGTACTCGAAGCGCCGCAGGTCGTAGTCGAAGCCTTCGATGCGTCGGAACAGAGCGCGTAGGCGGTTCTCGATGTCTTCGTGGATTCCAGCGGCAGGCACGAACGGAACGACGAGTGTGACGTGGGGCGTCATCCCGTCGCGGCCGGCGGCCGAGTGCTGACGATAGAAGGAGCCGATGACCGCCGCTGTCTCTGGCGCCATCACGACCACGGCGGTGGATCCCGGCTCGTCCCAGGGCACACGCCAAGACTGCCACTACGATCGACGGAGATGGCGACGCTCGCTGCAACCTGGGACGACCTGCTCGCAGGCGAAGAGCTGGCGCATCTCACGACCGAGCCGGCTCTCACGCCCCGGCTCGCGCCGCTTCCCGACGATCTCGAGCCCCGCGTACGCGACGCCCTCACCGCGGCCGGGATCACGGAGCTCTTCACCCACCAGGCCGAAGCGTGGGAGGCGGCGGCGCGTGGTGAGCACCTGATCGTCACTACCGGGACCGCTTCCGGCAAGACGCTCGCCTTCAACCTTCCCGTCCTCGACGCCCTCGCCCGCGAGCCCAAGCTCCGCGCGCTCTACCTCTACCCAACCAAGGCGCTGGCCCAGGACCAGATCCGAGGGCTGACCGAGCTCAAGCCGCCGCGGATCAAGCCCGCGATCTATGACGGCGACACGCCGAGCAGAGAGCGCTGGCAGGTTCGCAAGTGGGCGAACTTGATCCTCACGAATCCGGACATGCTCCATGTGGGCGTGCTCCCGCACCACGACCGCTGGGGCGACGTGCTCTCGAACCTCCGCTACGTCGTCGTCGACGAGGCGCATGTCTACCGCGGCGTCTTCGGCTCCCACGTCGCGAACGTCCTCCGCCGCCTGCGTCGCTTGGCGCGAATCTACGGCGCCGACCCGCAGTTCCTGCTCGCGTCGGCAACGATCGCCAACCCGGACGAGCTCGCCCAGCGGCTGCTGGGGGTCGACGCCGCCGTCATCGATCGCGATGCGGCGCCGAAGGCGGAGCGGACTATCGCGCTCTGGAACCCGCCGCTCACCGACGAGGAGCTCGGCTTGCGCGCGAGCGCCCTCGGCGAGGCCTCGGGACTGATGGCCGCGCTTGTCGAGCGGGGGATCCGCACACTCTGCTTCGCCAAGAGCCGCAAGGCCGCCGAGCTCGTCCACCGCTTCACCGCGCAGCGGCTCGGCGACGCGACGCGGCTCTCGCCCTACCGGGCCGGCTACACGCCGGCCCAGCGCCGCGAGATCGAGCGGCGCCTCGTCGAAGGCGACCTACTCGGAGTGAGCGCGACGAACGCGCTCGAGCTCGGAATCGACGTCGGCCTGCTCGACTGCGTCATCTGCGTGGGCTTTCCCGGAACCGTGGCGAGCCTCCGCCAGCAGTGGGGCCGCGCGGGCCGCACCGGCCACGGTCTCGCGGTCCTCGTCGCCTCGGAAGACGCCCTCGACCAGTTCTTCATGCGCGAGCCGGATGCGCTGCTCGACCGCCGGGTCGAAGCCGCGATCCTCGACCACACCAACCCGCGTGTGCTCGACGGGCACGTTCGCACCGCCGCATTCGAGGCCCCGCTCGACGACGAGGACACGGAGACTCTCGGCGCCGCGGCCCTGGAGCGCGCCTCGCTCCTCCCCGAGCTCCGTCACACGCCTAGCGGCTACGTCTGGGCCGGTCGCGACTACCCGGCCGGCCGCTTCGGCCTGCGCTCGTCGACACCGGACCCGTTCAGCGTCGTCGACACGTCGACGGGATCCCTGCTCGGCGTCGTCGAGCGGGAGCGTGCGTATTCGACCGTCCACAACGGCGCCGTCTACCTCCACCTGGGCGAGGCATACCGTGTCCTCGAGCTCGACCACGACGCCCGCGCAGCGCTGGTAGAGCCGTTCGCCGGGGATGAGTACACGCAGGCGAAGAAGGACACGATGACGGCGATCCTCGAGGCTGCTCGCACCGAGCCGCGGCTCGGTGTAGACCTCTCGTTCGGAGCGGTGACCGTGACCGAGCAAGTGGTCGCCTACCAGCGCAAGCGAATCGCGGACGGAGAGACCATCGAGACCGTCGCGCTCGACCTGCCTCAGACCGAGTTCGAGACGGAGGCAGTGTGGTTCGTGCCCGAGCCGTGGATGCTCGAAGGCCTGGAGGAGATGCCGCGGCTACTCGGATCGCTCCACGCCGCCGAGCACTCCCTCATCGCGTTGCTGCCGCTCTGGGCGATGTGCGACCGCTGGGACATCGGGGGACTTTCGACCAACCTCCATTTCCAGACCGGAAGGCCGACGATCTTCGTCTACGACGGTCATGCCGGCGGTGTCGGAATCACGGAGCGCGGCTTCGACGCCTTCGAGGGCTGGGCGGCCGACACCGCGAAGCTGCTCGACGGCTGCCCGTGCGACCACGGCTGCCCGTCGTGTGTCCAGTCGCCGAAGTGCGGCAACCTGAACGAGCCGCTCGACAAAGTGGGCGCGCTCACCCTTCTTCAGCGCATGCTGTCGATCTGACGTTCCCTCTTTCGTCGTTCCTGTGCAACGACGGAAAGGAGGAGCCGTGAAGCTGCGAAAGGCGCAGAGGAACCAGGTGAAGCGCGAGACGTCGAAACAGGTTGACCCCAGACTCGCGAACGAGCTGCTCTTGCTCCGGCTTCGGCTCGGTCAGTAGAAAGGAGACCACATGGAATTCCTGGCGTTGATCCACGAGGACAAGAACGGCTGGGAGAGCCTGAGCGACGACGAGCGCCAGGCCGTCTACCAGCGCTACATGGACTTCTCGGAGCGCAGCGAGGTCATCGGCGGCGCCGAGCTGCAGCCGACCGACGCGGCGACAACCGTTCGGGTCCGCGACGGCGACCGCCTGGTCACGGACGGTCCATATGCAGAGGTCAAGGAAGCACTCGGCGGGTTCTTCCTCCTCGAGTGCGACTCGATCGACGACGCTTGCCGACTTGCCGCCGAGATCCCCGCGGCGGAGCACGGTGCCGTCGAGGTCCGTCCCGTCTACGTCCGTGAGGAGAGCTGAGATGCGCTACGCGATGCTGATCTACAGCGACCAGGAGCCGTGGTTCGAGCTGTCCGAAGAGGAGGCGGCAAAGGCCAGCGAGGAGTCTCTGCCCAGGTGGTACGCGCTCTTCGACGAACTCGGCAAGGCCGACTCCGACTTCAAGGGCAAGGAGCTCGACGACATCCGAACTGCGAAGACGGTACGTGTCCGAGACGGCGAGGTCCTGATCACCGACGGGCCGTTCGCCGAGACGAAGGAGCAGATCGGCGGCTTCTTCGACATTCAGCTGCCCGACCTCGACACAGCGATTGCCTACGCGGAGAAGATCCCGGCCTCGGAGTACGGCTCGGTCGAGGTGCGTCCGGTCGTGGAGCGCCCCTGACGGACGTCGGAGCCGTCTTCCGCGAGGAGTGGGGCCGTGCGGTCGCAATCCTCATCCGCGTCCTCGGCGACTTCGAGCTCGCCGAGGATGCGGTGCAGGACGCCTTCACCGCCGCCCTCGAGCGGTGGCCACGAGAAGGGGAGCCGCGGAACCCCGGTGCCTGGATTGTCATGACCGCAAAGAACCGGGCGATCGACCGGATTCGCCGGGACCAGACGCTCGCGCGCAAAACGGAGCTCCTGCAGCGCCTGGCGGAGCTACCTGAGGAGGACGACGAGGTGAGCACGATCCCCGACGAGCGGCTGGCACTCGTCTTCACGTGCTGCCACCCGGCGCTCGCGGCCGAGGCGCAGATCGCGCTCACACTGCGCGAGGTCGGCGGTTTGACGACTTCCGAGATCGCGCGGGCGTTCCTGGCCGCCGAGCCGACGATGGCGCAGCGGCTCGTGCGCGCAAAGCGAAAGATCCGCGCGGCGGGGATCCCCTTCCGCGTCCCGCCCGACGAGGTGCTCACCGACCGGCTGCAGGCCGTGCTCGCCGTCATCTACCTCGTCTTCAACGAGGGCTACAGCGCAAGCGCGGGAGACGACCTCGTCCGGCGGGAGCTTTGCGACGAGGCGATCCGCCTGGGAAAGCTGCTCGCCGTGCTCATGCCCGACGAGCCC
>DASQTZ010000080.1:0-13884 GCA_035641605.1 Gaiellaceae bacterium
ACACGGACCTCTTCCTGCGGATGATCCTCGGCGGCTCGCGGGTCGGCCTGGTCGACGAGCCGTTATGTGTCTATCGAATCCGGTCGGGCACGCTCAGCTCGAACCTGCCGCGCTCTCTTCGCTCCGGAGTCGTCGTGCTCGAGCGCGCCCGTGATCATCCAAGCCTCACCTCCGACGAGCGTCGCTACCTCCATCGCGAGCTCGCCGATAAGCGCCGGGAAGCCGAGCTCGCTGAGGCTGAAGAAGCGTTGCGTGGCTTCGCTCCTCACCCGAGGCGCAGGGCGCTGAAGATCGCTTTCGGGCCTCCGGGTTACGGGTTCGTCCCACGCATGAAGGCACTCGCGGCCGTCTTGGCACCACGCATCGCACGCCGTTATCTCGAGCGTCTCGAGGAGAGGACTGGTCGATCCCGACTCGCGTTGCAGACGCGGGGGCGGTAGTTTCGAAGCGGAAAAGCCGCCCCGCGCCACGGCCGGATCCCGCTGGGCGAACATCAGGGGATGGAGCGTCCGAGCGAGCGCTTCAGTCGGCTCCGTCCGCTTCGCGTTTCCCGCCGCTCCAGCGCTCGTGCGGCAACCTTCGGTGCGAGCGCGGCCGCTAGAGCGGCGGTCCGGGCCCGGAGGCCGACGGTCGGCGTGCGCGCCGCGACGAAGGCACGGCGGCGGGCGTCGGGCGAGCCTCCACGCAACGCCGCTTCAGCTTCTGTCAATGCGAGCGACGCGCGCTGTCGCGCTATCGATCGTGCAAGCACCGCACGTTCTTGGTCGCTGAGGTTGTACGTCCGCCCAACGCGTTCGAGGAGTCCAACACGATCGCGGAGCGTCCGAACGCGGTCGGCGGTCAAGCTCCGGGCGTGGAAGCGATAGCGGTAAAGAGGCTCGTCCACTAGGCCGGCGACGGCCTGGCGGTGAAGCAGCCGGATCACGCATTCCCAATCGGAGCCCCTCGACAGCGATTCGTCGAAGCCGCCGACGTCGATGAGTGTTCTGGTCCGTACCGCCGGCGCGACGCAGAAACACCGCTCGAGGATGGCTGTGGCCTGATCGGCGACCTCGAATTGGGTGTCGTCGTTAAATTTCGAAACAGGCTGCCCGTCGAGCTCGAGGAACGCGTCAGTGCAAAGGATGTCGAGGTCGGATCGAGCCGTTGCGAGCTCTGCCAGGGCCTCGAGCCGTGTCGGCATGTACGCATCGTCCGCGCCGAGAACCGCGAAGAACTCACCCTTCACCTGGCCGAGAGTTGCGTTCCATGCAGACGCGACGCCGCCGCGTGGCTTCCGGATGTACTTGACGCGGTCGCCGAAAGGTTCGAGCGCCGCGGCGGTTCGGTCGGTCGACCCGTCGTCGGAGACGATGACCTCGAGCGGTGGAAGCGTCTGCTGCAGGGCCGACTCGACCGCCTCCGCGATCGTATCGGCGGCGTTGTAGGCCGCGACGACAACGGAGAAGGTCGGAGAAGCACGTGGCGGAACGTCACTCTTGACTGGTGGCGCGCGAATAACCCTCGCGGTCACGAGACGACCGGCTTCAAAGGAAATCCGGATGACATAGCGCTGCTCTCATCATGATTCCATCGGTAGCAGAGCGAGAACGGGGCCGGTGGACGAAGTAACGTCTTGCCATGGTGCAGCGCCCAGGTCGCCTGTCCGTGAATGACCGAGTTCAATGGCAGCGACGGCTGGAGCGGATTCGGCGGCCGGCGTGGCTCGGAACCATCCGCCGAACGACGCCGCTGAGCGATCACTGGGGCCGCGACCGCGGAACGCCCGTCGATCGCTATTACATCGAACGGTTTCTGACCGAAGAACGCGCCGCGATCCGGGGCCGCGTACTCGAGGTGATGAACGCCGACTACATCGAGCGCTTCGGCGTGGCCGTCGAACGCCAGGACATCCTCGATAACGATCCGGCGAACGAAGCCGCGACGATTGTCGCGGACCTCGCTGCAGCCGACTCGGTCCCAAGCGAGCTGTTCGACTGCGTCATCCTCACGCAGACGCTCCAGTACATCTACGACCTCGAGGCGGCCGTGGAGCACGTGCATCGGATTCTGCGTCCCGGCGGTACGCTCCTCTGCACGGTTCCGGCAGTCAGTCGGATAACTCGACTCCAACTCGAATCTGAGTTTTGGCGGTTAACGCCGGCTGCATGCTCGCGACTATTCGGAGAGGTCTTCGCCGGAGGAGACGTTTCTGTGCGTGGGCACGGCAACGTGCTCACTGCTGTGGCGTTTCTCGTCGGGATGGCCAGGGAAGAGCTCTCGCCGCGAGAGCTGAACCGCGACGATCCGTTTTTTCCGCTTGTCGTAACCGTTCGCGCAACAAAGCGAACTTGAACCTCGGCCGCTCAAGTGCTCGACTGCACGGAGTCGAGGTATCGCGGCTGGATCTGATCGAAGGGTCCGTGCTCTCGGACCGATCCGTTTTCCAGCCATAGTGCTCGGCTGCAGAGGCTGGCGAGCATGGGATGGTCGTGCCCGGCGGCGACGACGATACCGCCGGCCTCGATGAGCGCGTGTGCGCGCTCCTGGAGAAACTGGCGAAACTCGTGGTCGAGTGCCTCGTGAACCTCATCCAAGACGAGGATGTCAGGGTTGGCCTCCTCAGCGACCGCGAGCCCGAGCCGGGCCTTCATTCCCTGTGAGTACGTCAGGACAGGACGTTCGAACGCCTCGCCGAGAGCGCTCCTCGCCTTCACGGTGCCGAGCGCCCGTGCGGCGGAACGACGGGAAAGTCCTCCGAGGACGCCGAGCAACAGCGCATTTTCGCGACCCGTCAGCAACGACAGCAGTCCGGCGTCGATCGAGAGCAGGGAGGCAACGCGCCCCCGAATCTCGATCCTCCCGCGATCGGGCGAATAGACACCCGCAAGGACGCGCAGCAAGGTCGTTTTTCCCGACCCGCTGGGCCCGATCAATGCCGTCCCCACGCCGCGCTCGATCGAGAACGTGAGGTCGCGTAGGCCCCACGTGGTGACGCCGCTGCCGCGGAGGCGCGCCTGTCCAGGGGTAACAACGCGGAGATAGCGGTTGAAGAAGAACTGCACACCGACGTCCTCGGCGATGATCACTAAATGACCTTCGCGAACTGACGCTGCTCTGAGCGGTACAGGGGCACGAAAATCGCAAGGAGCGCAAGGGCGGCCGCGAGCGGAAAGCCCAGTTCCCAAAGCGCCGGTCTCGTTCCATACATGAACACATCGCGATATGCCTCGAACAATCCGGTCAGAGGATTGAGGCGCAGCAGGGTCTGTACATCTTCGCTTGTTTCGGCCAGTGGAACGAGGCCGGGTGCAAGAAAGAAGAGTGCGCGCACGAAGCTCGTGACAAACGACCGTAGCTCGCGAAGCCATATTCCAAACAAGACGGCTGCGTAGGCTGTTGCGATCGCGAGCAGAATGTTGATCAGCAGCACGAGTGGAAACCAGAGGATGCTCCAAGTCGGGGCAACGCCGTAAATCGCCATCATCACAATCACGAGAAACAAGCTGGAGGAAAATGCGACGGTCTCGGTTAGCGCTGCGGAGATCGGCAACAGCATCCGTCTGAACGACATGTTCAGGAGGATGGGCCTGCGCAGCTCGAGCGCTGTCATCGCATTCGCGATCGTCAACATCACGAGCTGGAATGGGATGATCGCGCACGCGAGGCTGAGGCCCGGGGCCGTTGCCTCGAGATCGAGCACGAAACTTACGAGAAAGAGGTAAACGCCGACGAGCGCCACAGGGTCCAGCAGCCAACGCGCGAACCGGAAGGGACCCCGGCCGTACCGGAAACGAATGTCGGACTCAGTCAGTGCGCGAAGCACATCGATAGAGCTGCCGAGTGACCGGACCAGAAGGGGGGCGGTCGACTCGCCGCCGACCCATGTCGTTGCCGGCCCTGGGGACCGCGCTTCGCGATTCGCCTGCATCATCTCAGAGTAGTGACTCTCGGGGTAGGCGTTGCCGAACCGGCATCGTTCCAATCGCGCCCTTCGACGGCTCCCCGACGTTGGACGGGTTGGAAAGAAAACGCAGCACGGCGTGAAACTCCGAGGCGAACGCGAGCGCATGGCGTTTCGGCCTTCCTGGAAGGGCGCTCAGACGTCGATGCGTTATCGCGCGGCGGCTACTTGAGCCGTAGGGCGGTGGACTGACCCGCCGCGAGGCGCTCTTCCGCGACGCTGCCTGTCGAACCGAGAGGGTCTGTTTGCGGCGACGATTCCAGTGGGTCGAACTCGATGAGTCCCGAGAACTCCTGGCCGAGTTTGGCCAAGATTGCCGCGATGAACAGGCCGACGAGGAGCGAGGCGGCGAAGAACCCGGCAACCCCGACGAGTATCCAAAGCCAGACAGACATCGCGCCTCCTCAGTAGGCACCGCCGACTGTTGAAAGTTCGAGAGCGCTGCCTCTTGGTGTGGGGATCATTCCATAAACGGCGGCGTGAACCGGAACGATCCGGCGTCGCTCCGCTCCAAACCCCCTCCGCTCCCGTCCGCATCGATCACGATGTGATCCCGGGGATCTCGCCACAGCCCGCTCTGCGGTCACCGACCCAAAGAGCGCTGGACGCATCGGGCGAGTTCGGTGACCCTGCCTGCATGTCGCGACTCCGGTGCACTTGCGAGAGCAGCTGACGTGCCTGGCGCCCGAGCCCTGTCTCGTGCTCCGGCTGGATCGAACAAGCCTGGACTGGGGAACATGGTGTTCATTCGTCGAGAGAAACCGAGCCGAGGGTAATCATGGTGCCGGATGTCACGGATTAGGAAATGTGAGATGCCGAAGCCTACGCACCCCCGTGCAGCAGGGGCTCGTTGCGTTCACGAATCGCAGTCGCCGTATCATGGGACGGTGAAGGCGCGGCCAATCACCACCGCGTTCTGGGTAGTCGGTGTCCTCAGTCTGGGAACCAGTCTCGTCCCGATCGTAAACGGCGAGCAGGGCTACGATACGGCACCCTTGTGGCACGCAGTTCGGGCGCTTCTCGAGGGCGGGACGGTCTATACGGAAAAGGGCGCCGGCGATCTGCTCTATCCACCGAGTGCTCTGCTCATGCTCTTGCCTCTTGGAGCCTTCACCCTGAATTGGGCCGGCCGCCTTTTCTTCGTCGTCGATATTGCGACGATCCTCGCGGCAACCGCAATCCTGTTGAATGTCTTCGGACTGCGGTGGCGCGGTCTTGCCGGGGCAATTGCACTGCTGGGAATAAGCCTCGCATGGCCGGTGCTCTTCACCATCGACGCCGGAAACGTCAACGGTCCGCTGCTTCTCGGACTGGCTCTCTTCCTTCGTGCGGCCACCCGTGGCCTCTGGACCAGCGCAGGAGTGTGGCTGGGCCTCACGCTCGCCCTCAAACCTCTCCTGGCGCCGCTTCTGATCGTGCTTGTCCTCTACCGCCGTTGGAAGGGTCTCGCTATCGCAGTTGCGGTCCCGCTTGCCCTATCAGCTCTCGTTCTTATTTCGGCTCCCGAGACACGGCACTTTTTCGACAGAACGTTGCCCCTCTTGTTCCGTGGTCAGAATCAGGACATTCAGGATGTGAGCATCTCCCTTTCGAGCGTAGCGGCTCGGTTTTCGATTCCCGATCCCGCGGTCGTCGCCATTCAGCTCGTCGTGATCTCGGCAACCTGCATTCTGGTTTGGCGTCGGTGGCAGTCCACCGACACATCGGAGCCGCGCCGGCTCGTCGAGCTGAGTTCGATCTTGCTCGTCGGAGCATTTCTCGCTTCGACGTTCGCGTTTCCGCACTACGGCATCTTCCTCCTACCGCTTGCGGTGTCTATAACCGACCCGGCTTCTCCGTATCGCGATTGGCTGACCTGGGGCGCGCTGTTCTGTCTAGCTACACCGATTGGCTGGCAACTCGAGCTCCTGCCGGAGGCAGTGAACGAGGTGTTGGCGGAGCGCTTCACGTTCGCCCTGCTGATCTTGCTCGTCTCGGTCTCGCTCGCTCTGAGAAGGCAGACTCAGGTCCAGCTCGCCAGTTCGGCATTTCCGTCAGTCCCCGTCGCACCACCCGACAAGGCTCGTGTGCCGACGGGGCTACGCGAGAAGCTCGGGCATCGTCGAGGAATAGCCGCTCAGGAATCGGAGGGCAACCGGTAGGAGTCGCGCGATCCGTGGCGGATGTCTCGCCTCCGCACCTTGAGCCCGAATGCCTTAGCCAGACTCGTTCGTGTCATAGTCGGTCTTGGTTCGCGGCTTCCTCGGAGGCTGCTTCCTCCCAGACGAAGACTCGTCTCTCCGGTTCGATCTCCCTCGAGAAGCCAGCGGCGCGATTAACGATGTAGAGCGGCCGCCGTTTGGTCTCCACGTAGATTCTTCCGACGTACTCGCCCACGACTCCAAGGACGATCAGCTGAACTCCGCCGAGAAAGCTCGCTACGAAGATAATTGATGTCCACCCGGGCACCGTGAAAGCACCGCTGAGTTTGAGAATAATTGCGACGATGCCGTAGATGAACGAGGCAATCGATACCGCGAAGCCGAGCGCAAGTGCGAGTCTAAGAGGCGCGTTCGAGAAGCTGACGATGCCGTCCATGGCGAAATTCATCATCTTTCTCAAGGGGTACTTAGTTTCGCCCGCGAAGCGCTCGTCTCGGTCGTAGACGACACCCGCTTGCTTGAAGCCTACCCAGCTGAACATTCCCCGGACGTAACGATCGCTCTCCCGCATTGTCTTGTATGCCTCGAGTGCTTTTCGGTCGACTAGGCGAAAATCTCCGACATCGGGGGGGATGTTCACATCGGTAAGTTTTCTCAATAGACGGTAGAATGCCGCGGCCGTAAGACGCTTGAATTGGCTGTCACCGAGCCGTTCTCTGCGCACTGCGTAGACGACGTCAAACCCTTCCCGCCACCGCTCTGCCATCGTGAGAACGGTTTCCGGCGGATCCTGAAGATCCGCATCCATGACGATGACCGCATTGCCGGACGCAAAATCTAGGCCAGCTGTGATTGCAGTTTGGTGGCCGAAATTACGTGATAGCTGAAGAACTTTGAAGCGGGAATCTTGGAGACTGATCTCGAACAAGTGATCGAAACTGTGATCCTCGCTACCGTCGTCCACGAAAATGACTTCGGCGGTTGCGTCGAGTCGCTCCAATACCGCTAGCAACCGTTCATAGAGGGCCCGGATAGTCTCGTCTTCGTTGTAAATAGGCAGGACGAAGGAATATTCTGGCCCATTATCCTTCTGAGGTTCCCGAACGCTCTCAGGGGACGGCCTCATCGGTCGCTGGCGCGAAGGCGGCGGCTGATCCGAGCGGAACAGCGGACGAAGTGCCAAACCAGCGGCGGCCCATTCGACTGGAAATTCATCGCAGGCAGACTACCGCCGCGCTCCAAAGGATGGCTGCGCACTGGACAGCCATGGATCGAGTCAGCCGAAGGGCAACCGAGGCCCTCTGCGGGATCCTTTTGCGTCCTGCCGGCTGTGACCTCAACCAGCGCTGCAGGGGACGAACTCCGGCATCCCCGGTACGCTCAGAGGGCAGGACGTGATGGAGCAGATCAGTCCAGAACTCGTACTCGTCGATCCAGAGTTGGCGACTCGTGTCCGGGCGGTGCCCGCCGAGGGCTCAAGACCCGGGCCAAAGCGAACGCTCGGTGATGATGCGGCTGCGCAGCGGGCGGGGGGCGCTAACGTGCGCGCTGGTTCCAGTCGTGCTTTCAAGCGACTGAGCACCGTGCTACTCGGCATTGGCCTAATGGCCAGTGGCTTCCTAGCTGCAGCTGCCGTCTCGGGAACCAAAAGCGAACCACAGCCTGTGTCGCCACCCGACGTCGGGGCGGCGCTCGCTCCGGAGACCACCCGGGCCGCTTCCGTTCGGACAGCGGGGCGACGGCGGTCCGTCTCGGCGGCGAGAACGACCGTGCGGGCTCGCCCGACGGCGAAGCCCAAGCAACGACGCGCGCCGGACGCGAACCGGCGCAGGAGCGCGCCGCCGAAAAGCCGCAAGCAGACCACAGCGGGAGCGGCAGCTGAAACGAGCGCTGCCGTCGAACGGAGGCTCCTCACCGTGATCGTTCAATCTCCCGCCGGAAAGCTGCCTCCAGCGTTGATCGATGGGAAAACGGGCCTGGCGAAGAACAATCTCCAGGCGGTGTGCACGCCTAGCAGCGACGCACGGTCGTTCGTCTGTGTGGTGACGTCCGCGATTCAAGCGGGCGCACCGCCCGTGTATGCGCACTACCGTCCCACGAAGACCGGCCGCGGTGGCTTCACGTGGTACCGCAGCCGCGCCGGCTAGCGCGATCTCGTCGCGCGGGCCGGCACGCCGGCAACCGTTTCGCCGGGCGCGATGTCCCGCGTGACGACGGCGCCTGCTCCGATGAGCGCACCGGCACCGATCCGAACTCCGCCCAGGACGATCGCGCCGGAGCCGAGCGCGGCACCGTGCTCGACGACCGTACCCACCAGCTCCCAGTCGTCGTCCGTCTTGAGCGCACCTGACTGGGTTGTCGCACGGGGAAACTTGTCGTTGATGAAGAGCGCACCATGACCGACGAAGACCTCGTCCTCGATCGTGACCCCGGTACATATGAACGCATGGCTCTGGATCTTGCACCTCGCTCCGATGGTGGCATCGCGCTGGATCTCCACGAATGGCCCGATCCGCGTCTCGTCGCCGATGCGGCAGCCGTAGAGATTCGTGAATGGTGAGACGACGACGTTGTCGCCGAAATCGACATCGTCGAGCAACCGATACTGCGCATCGTTCACGGGTTCGTTGCCCACGCCGACGGTCAAATAGGCGCGCTGGCTGCGTGAGTTTGGGCGCCGGCCGGGAGTGCCCTGCGGTCGAGGATGAGCTGCGCGACCTGCAAGGCATTGAGCGCCGCGCCCTTGCGGAGGTTGTCGTTCACGGCCCACAGGGCGAGCTCGTTCGGCTCCGAGCCTCGGCGGATCCGGCCGACGAGGACCTCATCACGGCCTGCGGCCGTTCCAGGGGTCGCGAAGTCTTCGAGCGCGACGTGCGGCGCCGAGCCGAGAACCGTCCGCGCCTGGTCGGGCGCCAATGGCTCCTCGGTTTCGACCCAGATCGCCTGTCCGTGTCCTACGAGGATTGGGATCCGGATGCAGGTGGCCTGGACTGCGAGGTCGGGCAGGCCGAGGATCTTCTGCGTCTCGGCCCGGAGCTTCGACTCCTCGCTGAACTCGTCATCCTCCAGTTCCCAGTCCATCGCGAGGTCGGCCTGCATCGGCGCCACGGCGCGCAGGCGCTCGACGCCCGGATCGCCTGCGCCGGACATCGATTGGTAGGTCGCCAGCCGGACTCGCCGCAGGCCGGCGGCCTCGTGCAGCGGCTTGAGGAGGCAGGAGAGCTGAATGGCCGAGCAGTTCGGGTTCGCGATGATCGGCCCATCGTCGATCGCCTCGTCGTTCACTCCCGCGACAACGAGCGGGATTCCGTCAGCGAGCCGGAAGGCATCGGACTTGTCGATGCACGTCGTCCCTGCTTCCGCTGTCGGCGGCACGAGCTCGGAGCTCGGGCCGGTGCCGACCGAGAAGAAGCAGAGGTCGAGCTCGTCTCGCGCGAGCCGCTCCGGCGTCGCCTCCTCGACGCGGAGCGAACCGCCGCCGTACTGCACCTCGGAGCCGGCCGACCGGGACGACGCGTACGCCCGGACGTCGGAGAACCGGCGCTCGGCCAGCAGCTCGAGCATGACGGTCCCCACGACGCCGGTGGCGCCGACGACGCCGACCCGGGCGTCAGTCATGGGCACGAGCAGCCTCCTCGGCGTCCAGCTCGAAGGCGCTGTGCAGCGCGCGCACCGCGTCCTCGACCCGGTCGCGGTCGACGAAGCAGGAGATCTTGATCGGCGAGGTGCTCACGATCTCGGGCTCGATTCCGAGTTCCCCGAGGGTCGCGAACGTCCTGCCGGCGACGCCCGGATGCGTTTTCATCCCCGCGCCGATGACGCTGACCTGCCCGAGGTCGTCGCGCGACGACCACGAGACACCGAGCCGATCGAGTGCCGCGGAGGTATCCGCGGCGTCGGAGATCGGCCCGGAAAAGACGATGTCCGCGCCAGTCTGGAGGATGGTGTCGACGCTGAGCCCCGCATCGGAGAGCGCCTCGAATAGCCGTGAAGGCGCCGCGCCGTCGACGCGATACACCGCCTCCTCCAGCGAATGCGTGACGCCGGAGATGATCGCCTTCTCGAGCATCCGTTCGTCCTCCTCTCGGATCCACGTGCCCTCCGCGTCGCTGAAGCTGGAGCGGACGTGAAGCTTGACGCCGTGGTTGCGCGCGAGCTCGACCGAGCGTAGCTGGAGCACTTTCGCGCCCGACGCGGCCATCTCCAGCATCTCCTCGTAGCTGACCGCGTGCAGCTTTCGGGCGCTCGGGACGAGCCGCGGGTCCGCGGTGAAGACGCCTTGGACATCCGTATACATCTCGCATGCGTCGGCGCCGAGGGCGGCGGCGAGCGCGACCGCCGTCAGGTTCGAGCCGCCCCGGCCGAGCGTTGTCACGTCGTACGCCGTCGAGACGCCCTGGAAGCCGGCGACGAGAACGATCCGGTCGGCGTCCAGCGCCTCGTGGATCCGGCGCGCCCGAACGTCCACGATCTTGGCGCGGCCGTGCACGGTGTCCGTGACGATCCCTGCCTGCGAGCCGGTCAGCGAGATCGCCTCGTGACCGAAGTCGTGGATCGCCATCGCCGCCAGTGCGCAGGAAACACGCTCGCCGACCGAGATCAGCATGTCGACCTCCCGCGGCGCGGGGGTGGGTGAGACCTCGTGCGCCAGTCGCAGCAGCTCGTCCGTCGTGTCGCCCATCGCGGAGAGGACTGCGACGACGCGGTTTCCGGCCTCGCGCGCCGCCACCAGGCGCTGCGCGACCGCCTTGATCCGCGCGGTGTCGGCGACCGAAGTGCCGCCGAACTTCATGACGACGGTGCCCGAGGCCCCCGGCGCCTCACCGGCGACAGCTGGAACGCCCTCGTACTGGGTGGTTGCCACTAGAGCTCCCGCCGGCCCGAGAGCGCACGGCCGAGTGTCACCTCGTCCGCGTACTCGAGGTCGCCGCCGACGGGGAGCCCGCTCGCGAGGCGCGTCACGCGCACTCGGCCGCGCAGCCGGTCGGCGATGAACGATGCCGTCGCCTCCCCGGTCGTGTTCGGGTTCGTCGCCAGCACGACCTCCACGACGCCGTCCGAGTCGACCCGCCGGAAGAGCTCGTCGATCCGGAGATCCTCGGGATCGACCCCGTCCAGGGGGGAAAGCGCGCCGCCGAGGACGTGGTAGAGGCCGCGGTACTCGTGCGTCCGCTCGAGAGACATGACGTCTGCGGGCTGCTCCACGACGCAGATCATCGCCCGGTCGCGGCGGGCATCGCGGCAGATCTCGCACGTCTCGTCCTCCGTCCAGTTCCCGCACTCGTCGCAAAACCGCACCCGCTCCTTGGCGTCCTGGAGCGCGCCGGCGAGCGCGAGCGCCTCGTCTGTCGGCGTCCGGAGGAGGTGGAAGGCCAGCCGGTGCGCGGTCCGGGTGCCCACCCCGGGAAGCCGCGTCAGCTGCGCGACGAGATTCTCGATCGCCGGGCTGAGCACGCGGCCATTGTGCCTGTCCGGATCGGACCCGACAGGTGCGGAGCCGGGTCACCGGACAAGCCGTAGCGGAAACCGCTAGAGCCCTGGAAGGCCCAGCCCGCCAGTGAGCCCGCCCAAGCGCGACTGCGCCAAGTCGTTCGCCGAGCGCAGCGCCTCGTTGACGGCGCCGACGATCATGTCGGCGAGGAGCTCCGGGTCGTCGGGATCGATCGCCTCGGCCGCGATCTCGATCTTCTCGATCTCACCCGAGCCGTTGGCGGTGACCTTCACGGCGCCGCCGCCGGCGGACGCCTCCACGGTCTCCGTCGCGAGCTCCTCCTGGACGCGGGCCATCTCGGCCTGCATCTGCTGCACCTGCTGCATCATCTTGTTGATGTCCATCCCACCGGGCGTGCTCATTCTGGGGTGACCTCCCGGGCGTCGAACGCCTGCTTGACCTCTTCCACGAACTCTCCTTCGCTTAGACGGCGCTCCTGCACCGGCTCAGCTTCGCCGTTCTCGCCGACCTCGAACGCGAGGGCGAACTTGCGGCCCGTGACCTCGTAGAGCGCATCGACGAGCAGCGTCGCGTTCTTGGGCTCTTCGGCGAGCTGCCGGTGGAAGGAGGCGGCGGCCGGGAACTCGACGGTCAGCGTGTCGCCGGCGATCCCCGCGGGCTGCGCCTCACGCAGCACGGACGCCGTCGGCACCGAGCGCTCCTCTACGGCCGGGATCACCGAGCGCTGCCAGGCCGCCTTCAGCTGGTCGAGCTCGAGCGGCGGCGGCGCGGGCGCATCCGGCGGCGGCGCGGGAACCTCCGCCTCCGCCACGGCGACCATCGCCGGTCCGCGCTGCTCGAGCTGCTGGATCCGGAAGGCGAGCGACTCACGGTCGAGGTCGGCCCCGGGTCGGGTGACCTTGATCAACGCAAGCTCGAGCGGCAGCCGGGGATCGCCGCCTTGGCGCATGTCGTCCACCGCCACGGCGAGCAGGTCGCAGAGCCGGATCACGGTCGGGCCGGGGAGCTGGTTTGCCTGGGCCCGCAGCCGCTCCCGGGTCTCCTGGGTGACGGGCAGCGAGTCCGGTACCTCGCCCATGTGCTGGACGAGCAGCAGGTGGCGAAGGTGCTCGAGGAGGTCGGTCACGAGCCGGCCGAGGTCCTGACCCTGCTCGGCGAGCTCCTCGAGGAACTGCAGCGCGCCGGCCGTGTCCTTGTCGACGACGAGGTCGCAGAGCCGGAACAGCGCCTCCTCCTCGACGGCGCCGAGGAGCTGGAGGACGGCCTGGACCGTGACCTGGTTGCCGGTGGCCGCCGCCAGCTGGTCGAGCGTCGACTCGGCGTCCCGGTATGCGCCCCGTGCGCCGCGCGCGACCAGCGCGAGCGCCGCGTCCGGTGCTTCGATGCCCTCGGCGTCCGCGATCCGTCGGAGCTTTCGGATCAGGTCAGGGAGCCGCGGCCGCGAGAAGACGAACGTCTGGCACCGCGACCGGACGGTCGGGAGCATCTTCGAGACGTCGGTGGTGCAGAAGACGAAGACGAGGTGGGGCGGAGGCTCCTCGATCAGTTTCAGGAGGGCGTTGAAGGCGGCATCCGTGAGCTGGTGCGCCTCGTCGAGGATGTAGACCTTGTAGCGGCCCTCGACCGGCTGGAGCACGACGCGCTCGCGGATCTCCCGGATATCGTCGATCCCGCGCTGCGAGGCGGCGTCCATCTCGATGACGTCGAGCGAGGTGCCGTTCGCGATTGCCACGCAAGAGTGGCAGGTGCCGTCGGGGGTCGTCGTCGGCCCCTGCGCGCAGTTGAGCGCCTTGGCGAGGATCCTCGCAAGCGACGTCTTTCCGGTGCCGCGGGGCCCGGCGAACAGGTACGCCTGCCGGATCTGCTCGGTCTCGATCGCATTCCGAAGGGTGCGGACGACGGTCTCCTGGCCGACGACCTCGTCGAAGCTCTGCGGGCGATATTTCCTGTAGAGAGCGGTCACGGACGACTCACCCCGATTAGATCAGACGCGCCCTGTGGAAGGTCCATCGGCCGCACCAGCAAAGCCGGTACGGCCTAGGGCGGCATCGCCTAGTCGATGCCTTAGCCCGGCCGCGCACCCTCTGTCGTGGGCGAGTACCAAGCCGGTGCAGCCGGGGGCGGGCTCGAGCCAGGCTGTCCGCGGCACCTGCGAGGCACTCCTTAGCGCTGCTTCCTCCCGGACCTGACGCGGTTCGGAGACTCACAGTGCGCGGGACCTGACCGTCAACGCTCGCACCCGAAGCCCGTGTCTCGGACGCGACCCCCTCGGGAGGGGATTCAGCCCCGCTAGAGCGGATTGCGGGTTCAGGGAACCGCTAGCTCCCCACCTAGCGCGGCCGGGCGAG
>DASQTZ010000081.1:0-30237 GCA_035641605.1 Gaiellaceae bacterium
GGGGCCGCTCCGGCGGCCCCGCCTCTATCTTCCGCGCGTGCTCCGGAAACTCTTCGTGGTCATTCTCGGCGCGCTCTTGCTCGCCGGCTGCGGCGGGAGCAGTGGCGGCGACATCCGTTTTCTCGTCTTCGGCGACCCGGAGGAGATCCACGCCTACCGCACGCTGATCGCGGCATATGAAGAGCGCGGCAACGACGACGTGCAGCTGATCGAGGCGAGCGACCGCGAGGATCTGCTTACGCGCCTCTCCACCTCGTTCGCCGGCGGGGCGCCGCCCGACGTCTTCCTCCTCAACTACCGGTTCTACGGCCAGTTCGCCACGCGCGGCGTGCTCGAGCCGCTTGAGGAGCGGGTCGAAAGCTCCGACGTCTTCGAGCCGGAGGACTTCTTCCCGCAGGCGCTGGAGGCCTTCCGCTGGAAGGGCGTGCTGACGTGCCTGCCGCAGAACGTGTCCAGCCTCGTCGTCTATTACAACCGCGATCTCTTCCAGCGGTTCGACGTCGCTGAGCCGCGCCGCGGCTGGACGTGGACCGAGTTCGTGATCCGAGCCGTGCAGCTGACCAGGGACGCGCAGGGACGCACCGTCGCCGCGGGCGACCCAGAGCAAGGGGCGGTTCGGCCGGCAATCTACGGACTCGGCATCGAGCCCACGTTGATTCGGCTCGCGCCCTTCGTCTGGTCGAACGGCGCCGAGCTCGTCGACGACACCGACCGGCCGACCCGCTTGACGCTCGAGACGCCGCGGGCGCTGGAGGCTCTGGAGGAGTTCCTCAAGCTGCGGAAGGACTATGGCGCCGTGCCGGCGGACACGGACGTTGAAGCCGAGGACGACGAGAGCCGGTTCCAGAACGGCCGCCTCGCGATGCTGCTCTCGTCCCGTCGGTCGACGCCTACGTTCCGCACAATCACGTCGTTCGACTGGGACGTCACAGCGCTCCCCGTGATGCGTCGGTCGGCCGGCATCCTCCACTCCGACGCGTACTGCATGGCGAAAGACGGCGACCAGGAGGCCGCCTGGCGCTTCGTCGAGTTCGCGAACAGCCCTGAAGGGCAGCGGATCGTTGCGCGGACGGGACGCACGGTGCCGTCGCTCCAGGAGGTGGCGCGATCGGACGCGTTCCTCGATCCGGCTGCGAAGCCGCGAAGCTCCGAAATCTTCCTCGAGGGCATCTCCTCGATCCGGCGGGTGCCCACGATCTCGACGTGGCCCGAGATCGAAGACGCTGCGGAACCGATCCTCGAGAACGGGCTCTATCTGGGGCAGGATGCTCGGCAGGTCGCCAGAGCGCTCGACCGGGCGACACGGCCGCTGTTTGCACGCGCTCGTCCCTAGCGTGCGTTTCGAATGCCAGACTAGTACGCCACGGCGCCGCGGCCGGCTTCAGCTGCGTGACGCTGCTCGTCGGCCCGGTAGCTCGAGCGCACGAGCGGGCCGGAAAAGACCGAGCCGAAGCCGAGCGCTTCGCCCTGCTCCCGGAACCAGCGGAACTCGTCCGGGTGCACCCAGCGATCGATCGCCACGTGCTTCGCCGACGGCTGGAGATATTGGCCGATCGTGACGACGTCGACGCCGTATGACCGGAGGTCGCTCATCGTTTCGACGACCTCGTCGTTCGTCTCCCCCAGTCCGACGATGATCCCGGACTTCGTCAGCACGGGGTAGGCCGCCGTCTCCTTCGCGCGCTGGAGCAGCCAGAGCGCCTTGTCGTAGGACGCCTTGGCGCCCCGCATCTGCCGATGGAGCCGCCGGACAGTCTCGATGTTGTGGTTGAAGACCTCGGGACGCTCGGCGAGCACGATCCGCAACGCCTCCTCCTCGAAGTCGAGGAAGTCGGGAGTCAGCACCTCGACGCTGACGCCCGGCGCCTTGTGCTTGAGCGCCCGAATCGTGGCGGCGAAATGACCCGCTCCCCGGTCGGGCAGATCGTCGCGGTCGACCGAGGTGACGACGACGTGCTCGAGGCCCATCTGCGCTGCGGTGTTTGCCAGCCGAAGCGGCTCGAGCGGGTCCGGCGGATGCTCCGGCCGCCCCGAGTGCACGTAGCAGTAGCGGCAGGCCCTAGTACAGGTGTCGCCAAGGATCTGGAAGGTTGCGGTGCCCCGTCCCCAGCACTCCGAGATGTTCGGGCAGCGCGCTTCCTCGCAGACGGTGTTCAGGCTGGCGCCGTGGATCAGCTTGCGGACGTCGAAGTACTGCGAGTCTGCGCTCGGCGCGCGGACCTTCATCCACGGCGGCCGGCGCGGCCGGTCCGCGACGGGCAGGGACTTCACGTCCGAAAGTCTACGGACGGAAGCTGTTTAGAAGGACTTCCAGGGATCCAGGTAGACGTCGTCGACCTGGAAAGCGGCGCCGCTGCCGATTGTGCGGAAGCGGAAGGCGACCGCTCTCACGCCGAGGAGGCTGCACAGGTTGGTGAACGTCAGCCTGACCCGCGCCGACGGTGCCCACGCGCCGCTTGCGCTGACGCTGCCGCCGTCGAGGACGCTGACAAGGCCGCCGAGCAGGCTCTTGACGACGATGTCGACCCTCAAGCTCCCCCCGGACGAGCCGACATTGCGCACGAAGAAACGGGAGTGCCAGTCGCCGAGAGCGAAGCAGACCGTCGGCGAGAGCGCCGAGCTGCCCGACGGCAGGTAGAGCGACTTCGAGTCGGTGCGTGAGCGGACGTAAAACGTCTCGTTGCCCGCGACGACCTTGGCCCCGCCGGACATCGCCCACGCGGGAGTCCCGGACTCGAAGGAGCCACCGGGGACAAGCGCGTAGTTGGCGTTGTCGCCCCAGGGTGCAAAGACCTTGGACGCCGTATCGCAACCCGACGCCGGTGCGGTGCCGATCAGTCCGGCCTCGGCTGACGGCGTGACCATCATCGCCATCGCGGCGAGGAGGCCGATGATCGCAAACGCGAGGAGAGCGATTCGGGGATGACGAGCCGCAGACGTCATAGGTCTCAGTGTCAGGAAGCCGTTTTGTTCTGCATCACCCCGTTGGGTGTCTTCTCACGCTCTGGATCACTCGACCGAGGGAAACGGACTCGGGCGTGCGCCCAAAAGGGCCGATTTCCGCTCTCGCAATGTCGATTGCGGCGGTATCCGGCTCGGCGGGCTTCGACCCGGCGGCCCAGCGAGTCATCGAGGAGCAGCGTGCGCGTCGCCTGAACCGGCTGGCGCGGCGCGAACGGCTGTCGCTGCTGGTATCGGCGGGCGCCTTTGTGGCCTGCGCCCTCCTGATGGTAGGCGCGCTGCCGACCGAACGCTCGCCGGGACCGGTCGCCACCCTGGTGCTTGTTGCGGTCTACGCCCTGGCGTTCCGGCTCGACTTCGAGATCGGCACGGGTTCTGCGGTGCCGACGCAGCTCGTACTCGTCCCGATGCTCTTCGTGCTGCCGACGGGGATCGTGCCGATCGCCGTCGCGGCTGGGGTAATCCTCTCTAGCCTCACCGAGTACGCGGGTGGCGAGCTCCACTTCGAGCGCGTCTTCATGCGGCTGGTCAACTGCTGGCACGCGATCGGGCCGGCACTCGTGTTGGCGCTCGCGGGCGAGCCCGAGCCGCACCTCTCCCAGTGGCCGCTCTATCTCGCTGCGCTCGGCGCGCAGTTTGCACTCGACTACGGCAGCGCGGCGCTACGGGAGTGGTCGGCTCTCGGCGTGGCGCCGAAGGTGCAGTTCCGCGCGATGGGCTGGGTGTACATGATCGACAGCGGGCTGGCGACGATCGGACTGGCGGTGGCGTTCGCGGCCGCCGATTCGCCGTACGGCGTCGTGCTTGCCATTCCGCTCGTGGGCTTGCTGTCCGTCTTCGCGCGCGACCGTCGCGTCCGGATCGATCACGAGCTCGAGCTGCGCGACGCCTACCGCGGCACGGCTTTCCTGCTCGGCGACGTCGTCGGGGCCGACGACGGCTACACCGGCGAGCACAGCCGCGACGTCGTCGCGCTCACGCTCGCGGTCGTCGATGAGCTCGGCCTCTCCGAGCGCGACCGGCGGGACGCCGAGTTCGCGGCGCTGCTCCACGACGTCGGCAAGATCCGGATCCCGAACGAGATCATCAACAAGCCGGGGAAGCTGACGCCTGAGGAGTGGGAGCTGATGAAGCAGCACACGATCGAGGGCGAGCGGCTGCTGCACCGGGTCGGGGGCCTCCTCGGCGAGATCGGCAAGATCATCCGCTCCTGCCACGAACGTCACGACGGCACTGGGTACCCGGATGGCCTGGCCGGCGAAGAGATCCCATTGGTCGCGCGTATCGTCGCCTGCTGTGACGCCTACAACGCGATGACGACCGACCGCAGCTACCGCAAGGCGATGTCGCGCGGAGAGGCTGTGGCCGAGGTTCGCCGAGGTGCCGGCACCCAGTTCGACCCCGTGGTCGTCGAAGCGCTGATCGCCGCATCCGGCTCCTGGAATCTGAGCCCGAAGACCTCGCCCAGCGCTGCCGCGGCGTAGGGCCGCACCTCGTCGACAGAGACCGGCCGGCCGACCTCGCGCGCGATCGTCGTGAAGGCGGTGTCCTCGAGCCCGCACGCCGTGATCCACTCGGTGAAAGGCGCGGGATCGAGGTCGACGTTGAGGGCGTAGCCGTGCGTGGTAATCCACTTCGCGATGTGCACGCCGATGCTGGCGATCTTGCGGGGCGGCCGCTCGAGCCAGATCCCGGTCAGGCCGTCGATCCGCGTCGCGTCGACCCCGCCGGCGCCCAAGGTGCGAATCAGCGCTTCCTCGAGATCGCGGCAGTACTTCTTGACGTCCTCGCCGTGCCGGGTTAGGTCGAAGATCGGGTAGCAGACGAGCTGCCCGGGCCCGTGATAGGTGGACTTGCCGCCGCGGTCGGTCTCGACGATCTCGACGTCTGCGTCCTCGGGGACATGGAGCTCGCCCGCTTCAGCCCGGCGCCCGAGCGTGATCACGGGCGGGTGCTCGAGCAGCATCACGGTGTCGGGAAGCGCCCCCTGCGCAACCTCGCCGGCCAGCGAGCGCTGCAGCTCCCAGGCTTCGAGGTACGGGACTTGCCCGAGATTCAGCAGGCAGGCGGGCCTCACGACTACCGCACCTCGTAGCGCGCGAGGCCGTCGTCGGGGAGCGTCTCCCACGCCGCGACCGACCGAACGAAGATGTGCCTCTCCGGCCTCTGCTCTAGCCCTTCGTCGATCGCGCTGAGCCGGACGCTCGCATGCTCGGAGTCCGGCCACCCGCCGCCGAACAGGTTCGATCCGCAGGCAGAGCAGAAGGTCTTTGCGGTGCCCTCTTCGGGCTGGTAGGTCGTCAGGAGCTCGCGACCCTGCTTCACCTCGATCCAGTCGGCGCGCGCGCGGCCGTTGGCCGTCCCGACGCCGCCGGAGATTCGCTTGCAGTTCGTGCAGTGGCAAAAGGTGAGACTGATGAACGGCTCACGGATCTCGAACCGGACGCCGCCGCACAGGCAACTACCGCGCATTTCGGCCACTGCTAGTACGCCGCTTCGTCCCAGGTCTCGAGCTTCTGACGCAGGTCGCGCAAGAACCGGCCTGCGAGCGCTCCGTCGACGAGGCGGTGGTCGTACGTCAGCGTCAGGTTCATGATCGGGCGGATCGCGATCACGTCCTTCCCGTGCTCGTCCTGCGTCACCCACGGACGCTTGACGACGGCGTACGTGCCGAGGATGGCCGCCTGCGGCTGGCTGATGACCGGCGTTCCGTGGAAGGTGCCGTAGCCGCCGGGATTGGTGATCGTGAACGTGCCGCCCTGGACCTCGTCCGGCGTCAGCTGCTTGTTCCGGGCGCGCTCGGCGACGTCGGTGACCGACCGTGCCATGCCCAGCAGGTTGAGCCCTTCCGCATTCTTGACCACGGGGACGATCAGGCCCTTGCCGTCAGCGAGCTCGACCGCGAAGCCGAGGTTGACGTAGTTGCGAGTAACGATCTTCTCGCCCCGGATCTCGCCGTTGATCCACGGGTAGTCCTTGAGCGTGTCGACGACGGCGCGTGCGACGAAGATCAGATACGTCGGGTTGACGCCGTAGCTCTTCTGGAACTCGGGCTTGAGCTCGTCCCGCAGCGCGACGACCTTGGACATGTCGACTTCGATCGCGCTCGTCACGTGCGCCGACGTGTCGAGCGAGCGGCGCATGTGCTCGGCAATGCCCTTGCGCATCGCGGTCATCGGCTCGAATTGCTCGCCCGGAGCGGCCTCCGCGGCTGCCGGAGGTGCAGGAGCCGGCGCAGCCGCCGGTGTCGGCGGCGCTGCCGCGGCGGGAGGCGGTTGCGGGGCGGGCGCGGGCGGTGGTGGCGCCGGCTCGGGTTCCGCGGCGGGAGTAGGCGCCGCCTCAGGCGGCGGCGCAGGCTCGGCGGGTGCCTCGGGCGCCTCAGGCGCGGCGGCCTGGCCGCCGCTCTCCACGAAAGCCAGGATGTCCTTCTTCGTCACGCGCCCGCCGCGGCCTGTGCCCTGGACCTGCGAGACGTCGACGTTGTGCTCGGAGGCGATCCGCGCGACGACCGGCGAGACGAAGCTCTTGCCGTCACCGCTGACGTCGACGGCCTCGGGCTCAGGAGCGGCCGGCGCCGGTGCAGGCGTCTCGGCGCTGGAGACGGCGCTCACCTCGGCGGCGGCCTCGGCTGTAGCGGGCTCGGGGACAGGCTCTGGCTCAGGCTCGGGGGGAGCCGCCTCTTCCTCTCGCGCCGCGCCGGGTGCGCCGATCACGGCCAGCCTCGTGCCGACTTCGACGGTCTCGCCCTCCTGGACGAGGATCTGCTGGACGACGCCGCTGCCGGGACTGGGCACTTCGGTGTCGACCTTGTCGGTGGAGATCTCGAGCAGCGGCTCGTCGGCCTGGATCTCCTCGCCTTCCTGCTTGAGCCATTTCGTGATCGTCCCCTCGGAGACCGACACGCCCATCTGGGGCATCACGACGTCGACGGCGGTTGGCGTAGCCACGCTACGCGTCCTGGGATGACGTATTCACAGTTGGCGGCATTCGAGTTGTCAGCGGAAGCGCTTCCATCGGTTAATACTCAGCGAGCTCTCGCAGTCCTGCGGCCACGTCGTCCACCTGAGGGATGAACGCCTTCTCGAGCGGCGGCGAGAACGGGACCGGCGAGTCTGGCGCCGTTATCCGCACGATCGGAGCGTCGAGGTGCTCGAACGCCTCCTCGGCGATCGTCGCCGCGATCTCGCCGCCGAAGCCGCCCGTGCGCGTGTCCTCGTGGAGGACGAGCACCTTCGAGGTCTTCTTCGCGCTCTCGAGCACTGCGTCGCGGTCCCAGGGCACCAGCGTCCGCAGGTCGAGGATCTCGACCGAGATCCCATCGCCCTCGAGCTGTTGCGCCGCTTCGGCGGCCGTATAGACCATCGCGCCCCAGGTGACGACCGTGACATCGTCCCCTTCGCGGTGGACTCGGGCCTTCCCGAACGGCGTCGTGTAGCGCTCCTCCGGAACGTCCGCCTTGATCCGGCGGTAGAGATGCTTGTGCTCGAAGTAGAGAACGGGGTTGGGATCTTCGATCGCGCTGATCAGGAGGCCCTTCGCGTCCTCCGGCGTCGACGGACAGACGACCTTCAGCCCGGCGATGTGGGCGAAGGAGCTCTCCGGATTCTGCGAGTGAAACGGGCCCCCGGAGAACCCGCCCCCCGACGGCAGCCGGACGACGATCGGGATCGGCGTGCCGACGCGGTAGAACTGCTTGGCGGCGACGGTGACGAGCTGGTCCCAGGCGCACGAGACGAAGTCGGCGAACTGCATCTCGGCCACGGGGCGCATGCCCATGATCGCCGCCCCGGTACAGCCTCCGACGATCGCGGTCTCGGAGAGCGGCGCGTCGATCACGCGCCACGGCCCGAACTCCTCCTGGAAGCCGAGGGTGACCTTGAAAGCGCCTCCGTAGACGCCGACGTCCTCACCGATCACGAAGACGCGCTTGTCGCGGCGCATTTCTTGGCGGAGACCGTCAGAAATCGCCTGCAAATACGTTAGCTCTGCCATTACTTGTGGTGTGGTGTGTCGAGGTCTTCGGGCCGGGCGAAGACGCGCTGGGCGACCGTCGAGGGATCCGGCAGCTGCGACTGCTCCGCCCGCTCGATCGCCTGGTTGAGAATCCGCTTGACGCCGGCGGCGATCTCGTCCTCCTCCTCGTCGCTCATGTCGGCGTTCTCGCGAAGCCACGAGCGGAAGCGCTCGATCGGGTCGCGCTTGGCCCATTCCTCGAACAGCTCCTTCGGGACGTAGAAGGCGTCGTCGTGCACCGCGTGTCCCTCCATGCGGAGAGTCATCGACTCGATCAGGGTCGGGCCGTCACCCCCACGCGCCTTCTCGATCGCCCGCTTGGTCTCCCGGTAGACGGCAAGCACGTCGGTGCCGTCGACGACCACGCCGTCGAAGCCGTAGGCCTGTGCGCGGTCCGCGAGAGTCTCGCAGGCGTATTCGAGATGCGTCGGGGTCGAGTATGCCCACTGGTTGTTGTCGCAGATGAACACGACGGGCAGGCGGCGCACGCCGGCCAGGTTCATGCCCTCGTGGGTGTCTCCCCGCGCGGACGCGCCCTCGCCGTACCAGGCGACGGCGACGCGCTTCTCCTCGCGAATCCTGAAGGCGAGCGCGGCGCCGACGGCCACCGGGAGCATGGCCGGAAGATGGCTGACCATGGCGATCAGGCCGAGCTGGGCGTCGGCCATGTGGACGTTGCCGTCGCGACCTCGGGTCGGTCCGTCCTCGCGGCCCATGTACTGCGCGAAGATCCGCCAGGGCTCGACCCCTCGGGTGACGTGGACGCCCATGTCCCGATGCAGGGGCGTGCCGATGTCCTCCGGGCCCATCGCCGTCGCGACGCCGACGGACGAGGCCTCGTTGCCGCGCCCCGTGTAAAACGAGCCCGGGACCTTGCCCTGTTTGTAGAGGATGTGACCGCGCTCCTCGATCCCGCGAGTGATCATCATGTTCCGGTAGATCCCGAATAGGTCCTCGCGGTCGAGACCCGCTTCGCGGATCTCGTGCAGCGAGCCGACGGGCTCGGCTTCCCGGGCGATGGCCATCGCGCGGAAACTCTAACGACTAGCCTCGTTGGCATGACCTTCGATTACGACCGCTATCTGGTCGACCAAGTGATCCGCCCGGTGGCGAACCTGTACCGCGTCACGCCGCTCGCGATCGGCGAGACGCTGGCCGGCTCGCCCGTCGCGTACGTGCGACAGAAGAAGCTCGCGATCAAGGAGGACATCCGCTTCTACGCCGACGAGGGCGAGACGCAGGAGCTCTTCCGGCTCAAGGCTCGCTCGATGCTCGACTTCGGCGGCTCGCGCTATGACGTGCTCGAGGGCGAGGAACCGATCGGCGTACTCTCGCACAAGTTCCGAGAGTCGCTGCTTCGTTCGACCTGGCACGTCGGCGGGCCGGAGGGAGAGGACGTCGCGCTCGCGCGGGAGCGGTCGACGGCCGGCGCGATCGCGCGACGGGTCGTCGACTTCGTCCCCTACATCGGCGGGTACGTTCCGATTCCCTACAACTTCGAGATCCTCGTCGACGGTGAGGTGGTCGGCGGCATGGACCGGAAGTTCAAGGTGCGCGACCAGTACGTGCTCGACCTATCGGGGGATCGGGAGCGCCGGATCGATCGGCGCGTCGCGATCGCGCTGGCAATAGGGCTCGACGCCCTCCAGAACCGCTAATGGGCGAGGCGGGCGATTGGCTCAAGGAGGAGCGGCGGAAGACCCTTGGAGACTGGGTCTCTGTCTGTCTCTCGTGTGGGCTGGCCCAGCGCTACTTCGAGGAGTGGGAGGCGGATCTGCCGGCCGCCTGCCCTCAGTGCTCGGGTGAGATGCGTTGGCGCTGCCCATCATGCGGCGCCCGCTTCACGTCGGCGTTCACGGTCGAGTGCGAGGCCTGCGGCGGCGAGCTGCGGCCACGTGAGCTGTTCGGCACGCCGATCCGAAAAGGAGCTAGGCCCGGATCTCGGAGAAGCGGATCACCGTGACGGTGTCCTCCGGCCCGATCGGCCGGTTATAGAGCTGGCCGAGCCAGTTGGCCATCTCGTCGGGGCGCCGGATCTCGGGGTTGTCGTGCTCGATCTCGCGGGGGGACAGGTCCGCGAGCGGCTTGACCTCGACCTTGTCGATCACCGCGTCGAAGATCTTCTCGCGCGGCCCGTAGCGCGCGCCGACCAGGACCCGAACGACCATGCCCTTCTTGTACTTCGCCGACTTGTCGCCGACGCGGATCGTCGCCGTCTTCCGCCGAGTCCGCAGCTGGTCGGCGACCATCGGTGAGTAGAAATTCAGTGCGTACATTCTCGGGTTTTGATGCCAGACTTCAGTCTGGCTCCACGTGCTTGATTGATGGCGGCCACCGAGGCCGGCAGATCATACGGGGTCGGCTTCCAAAGATGCCAGGGCCTTTTTCGCCATGTCGCGCTCGCCGCCGTAGGCGAGCAGCCTCGGCGCGTCCTCGAGCGGCAGCCAACGGGCTTCCGCCACCTCGTGCCGGAACTCGTTCGGCACCTCGTCGATGCGTCCTCGCCGGTAGCGCAGGAGGTAGAAGCTCACGACCTTGAAGATGCGCGCGCCACGGCGCGTGTAGACGTACTTCACGTCGCCGAGCTTGCCCAGCGATAGCCCCTCGAGCCCGGTTTCCTCCGTCACCTCCCGAACCGCCGTGGCTTCGGGCGACTCCCCGTGCCCGATGTTGCCCTTGGGGAGAGCCCAGGTCCCCTCGGGCTTCCCTCCCGGACGAATCGCCGCGAGCCACCAGCGCCCGCGGAGGCGGCGAACGAGGACGGCTCCTGCCGAGAACTCACGAGGCACCCGTGGGTTTGTAACAAACCTCAAGGGCTTGAGTTGCGTTCGCGTGCGGAGGCCCGTTAGAATAGGCTGGCACTCACCCCCTAGGAGTGCCAAGACATGTCACAAAGTCTGCTGAAAGAGGAGGTCGGTTGATGGATTTGCAACCGCTCGGAGACCGCCTGATCGTCGAGGTCCTCGAAGACGAGGAGACGACGTCGAGCGGGATCGTCCTGCCGGACACGGCCAAGGAGAAGCCCCAGCGCGGGCGTGTTCTGGCCGTCGGCCCCGGCTCCCGCAACGATCGCGGTGAGCTGATTCCGCTCGAAGTCGCCGAGGGCGACGAGATCGTCTTCTCGAAGTACGGCGGCACCGAGATCAAGCTCGCCGCCGACGAGTACCTGATCCTGCGTGAGTCGGACGTCCTCGCCAAGGTCGCGGGCGGCGGCTCGAAGTCAGGCAGCAAGAAGAAGGAGATGGCGGGCGCGACCGCCTAGCCACACGTTTTCGACCGGAGGTATCTGAATGGCACATAAGGAATTGAAGTTCGACGAGGACGCGCGTCGCTCGCTCGAGCGGGGCGTGAACATCCTCGCCGACGCGGTCAAGGTGACGCTCGGCCCGAAGGGCCGCTACGTCGTCCTCGACAAGAAGTTCGGCGCGCCGACCATCACGAATGACGGCGTGACGATCGCGCGGGAGATCGAGGTCGAGGACGTCTTCGAGAATCAGGGCGCACAGCTCGTCCGCGAAGTCGCGACCTCGACGAACGATGTCGCAGGCGACGGGACGACCACCGCCACGGTCCTGGCTCAGGCGATCGTCCGCGAGGGGCTGAAGAACGTCGCCGCGGGCGCCAACCCGATGGGCCTCAAGCGCGGCATCGAGCGGGCCGTCGACTCGGTCGTCGAGGATCTCAAGAAACAGTCCAAGGAAATCTCGGGCAAGGAGGACATCGCCCGGGTGGCCACGATCTCCGCGCGCGAGCGCGAGATCGGCGACGTCATCGCCGAGGCGATCGACAAGGTCGGCAAGGACGGCGTCGTGAACGTCGAGGAGGGCCAGACCTTCGGCCTCGAGCTCGAGTTCACCGAGGGCATGCAGTTCGACAAGGGCTACCTGTCGCCCTACATGATCACCGACCCCGAGCGCATGGAGGCCGTGCTCGACGACCCGTACATCCTGGTCGCGAACCAGAAGATCGGGGCCGTCAAGGACCTCCTGCCGGTGCTGGAGCAGGTCATTCAGCAGGGTCGACCGCTGCTGATCGTGGCCGAGGACGTCGAGGGCGAGTCGCTCGCGACGATCGTGGTCAACAAGCTGCGCGGCACCTTCACCGCCGTCGCGGTCAAGGCGCCGGGCTTCGGCGATCGCCGCAAGCGCATGCTCGAGGACATCGCGATCCTCACGGGCGCCGAGGTGATCACCGAGGAGATGGGCCTGAAGCTCGAGAACACCAAGGTCGAGCAGCTCGGCAAGGCCCGCCGAATCGTCGTCGACAAGGATTCGACGACGATCATCGACGGCGCCGGTGACGCTGACGCGATCAAGGGCCGGATCAAGCAGCTGAAGTCGGAGATCGAGACCACCGACTCCGACTTCGACCGCGAGAAGCTCCAGGAGCGGCTCGCGAAGCTCGCCGGCGGTGTTGCCGTCATCAAGGTCGGTGCGGCAACCGAGACCGAGATGAAGGAGAAGAAGCACCGCGTCGAGGACGCTGTGCAGGCCACCCGCGCGGCCCTCGAGGAGGGCATCGTCCCGGGCGGCGGTGTCGCGTTGCTCAATGCGACGTCGGCGATCGCGATCGACGACATCGCAGGCGATGAGCGCACCGGCGCATCCATCGTCGTGCGGGCGCTCGAGGAGCCGATCCGCCAGCTGGCGGCGAACGCCGGCCTCGAGGGCTCGGTCGTCGTCTCTCAGGTCCGGTTGGCCGCGGCCGGGCACGGCCTGAACGTCGACACCGGCGAGGTCGAGGATCTCGTCAAGGCCGGGATCATCGACCCCACCATGGTCACGCGCTCAGCGCTGCAGAACGCGGCGTCGATCGCGAAGAACATCCTCACGACCGAGGCTGTTGTGGCCGAGGCGCCCGAGAAGCAGCCGGCCATGGCGGGCGGAGGAATGCCCGACATGGGCGGAATGATGTAAGAGCGCGGGGAAACTTGGCGTGGGGGAACCCCTGGTTCCCCCACGAGCCCCCTCCTTGCAGTCCGATTAGCAGTTCCAAGGTGGACGGAGCCGGCCCAGCACTCGCTCCGTCCACTGTTCTTTTTGTTTGTGGGCCTCCCGCGGGCCCCGCTCCGGCGGCGCATGCCGTGATCTTCTGCATGCGGTTTTGCTCAGAGCGGACACGTCCCGTGCCAGGCAGGGGACCTAGCTGAATGGAACGCATGCGTCTTGTGTGCGGGCGCTCGAGAGCGACAACGCTCGGCCGCCGGAGCGCGGCTTTGCCGCGGGGGAGGCTCACTGCGCAAGAAACCGCACGCAGCAGCGAGCGCTTCGCTGGCTCGGCTTACCTCGTGAGCTAGAGAGTCGTTCGCAAGGAGGGGGTACGCGGGGGAACCAGGGGTTCCCGGCGCCCAAAGAAAGAGGCCGGCTATTGCCGGCCTCTGTCTCTTCACAGAAGCGACCCGAGGAGGGCCGCTTCATGAGGGGTGGGGGAGGTGGGTTGCCCTGGATATCGGCCGTCAGGTGGCCCGACGCATGCCCCCTTCGAGTGATCCCTGGCGCCACTCGCGACGAAGGCGCGATCGTTTCCGCGACCGCATTTTCACGAACGATCAGGGGAAGGGGAGACATGCAGAAGTCGCGCAAGCGGCCCACGGCTTGGCGCACGCTCGTACTCGCCACGCTGGCGGTCGGGCTGTACGCCGCAGCAACGATTGCACCCGCTGGTGCGGGGGCGCACTCCGCCCATTCGCTGGCAGCGCTGGGCGCGAGTCGACGATCTTCGACGGGTTCAACTCGGTCGACTCGCTTGCCTCGACGGCTCGCGGCAGCGAGGCACGCGTGCCGACGCTGAACCAGGTCGTCCAGGACCTGTCCGCGAGCGCAAAGGGCAAGGGTGGCAAGTCGTTCGGGGCCGCCGTTCCCGTGTACTTCCACGTTGGGCACGCCGACGGTGTCGGGAACATCTCGCAGCGCATCATCGACGAGCAGATGCGCGTCTCAACGCCGCGTACGGGGGGTTCTACGGTGGCGCGGCAACGGGATTCTCGTTCAAGCTCGTCGGCGTCACGCGAACGGACAACGCGGCGTGGCACTTCGCCGGACCTACCACGAGTGAGGAGCGCGCGATGAAGCAGGCGCTTCATCGCGGTGGCTGGGGCACCTTCAACATCTACGCGACGACCGCGGGGCCGTATCTCGGCTGGGCCTATCTCCCAGGGCTTCCGGAGTCGCAGCAGTACCTGGACGGGCTTGTCGTCGAGGCCGGGCGCGTCGAGCGCCTATGCCGGGAAGTACGACCTCGGCCACACGGCAACCCACGAGGCGGGCCACTGGTTCGACCTGCTTCATACCTTCCGGGCGTGGCTGCATTTCCGCGCCTAGCGTTCAGCAGAGAACGAATGAGAGGGCGCCTCCGGGCGCCCTCTCTACGTCAGAAGCCGTACCGCTCCTCTTTCCAGAAGTCGGCCTCGTTGTGGTAGCCGAGGCGCTCCCAGAAGCCGGGCTCATCGTGAGCGAGCAGCTCGATCCCGCGCAGCCACTTGGCGCTCTTCCAGAAGTAGCGCTTCGGGATCACGAGGCGCAGCGGCCAGCCGTGCTCGGGCGTTAGCGGCTCGCCGTCAGCCTCGTAGGCGAGCAGTGCATCCGGTTCCTCGAGCGCGGAGAGCGGAACGTTGACGGTGAAGTCCTGCTCGGCATGTCCGACGACGAACCCCGCGCTCGGCTTCGGCCTGACCAGTTTTGCGAGCTCGCTCCAGTGAACGCCCTTGAAACTCGTGTCGAACCGGCTCCAGCGCGTGACGCAATGGATGTCCGTGGTGATCTCCCGGGTCGGCAGAGCCGTGAACTCCTCCCAGGACAGCGTGACCGGGTTCTCGACCTCCCCGAAGATGCGGAGGTCCCACGTCGAGAGGTCGGTTTGCGGCACCGTTCCCGCGTGGAGGACGGGCCACTTCTCGGTCAGGTATTGGCCCGGCGGGAGCCGATCCGGGTCGTACCCGGCCTCTTCGACCTTGCGTTCGGCGCGGGAGCGGAACACGGATTCCTAGACTAGATCGCATGCAGATCGTTACGCCGAGCGCTGCGCACCGACCGCGGGACTACGTCGCGGTGCGTGGCCCCGACGCGAAGGACTTCTTGCAGCGGATGGTCTCGAACGACGTCGAGCACACACCCTGCCCCGCCCTCCTGTTGACGCCGAAGGCGCGTGTGATCGCTCCGTTGATCGTTGCGAAGCGGAGCGAGGACGACTACCTCCTCCTGACCGAGCAAGGGCTCGGGGAACCGGTCCGCTCAGCGCTGCTCCGCGCCCGCTTTGCGGCGAAGGTGGACATCGAAGCGGAAGAACACACCTCCGTGCTCGTCTTCGGCGAGGGCGACGGGATTCCGAACGACGAGTACGGCGTGCCCGCGGTCGAGATCGTCGACGGCGAAACGCCCGCCGAGCTGGCGGACGAGGAAGAGCTCGAGCGGATGCGGATCCTCGCCCGCCGGCCGCGTTGGGGCCGCGAGATCGACGACCGCGTGCTTCCCGCGGAAGCCGGGCTGACGGAGACCCACGTCAGCTTCACCAAGGGCTGCTATCCCGGACAAGAGCCGATCGCGCGCCTGCAGTACCGCGGCAGGACGAACCGGGCGCTGCGCGTGCTCGACGTCAAGGGCACGCCGGAGCCCGGGACGGACGTCCTCCACGGCGAGAAGGTGGTCGGCCGGATCACGTCCGCGGTTCCCGGCTTGGCGCTGGCCTACGTGCGAACCGACGTTCCCGAGGAAGCTTCCCTGCTCGTGGGTGAGGAGCACGCGGAAATGCGCCCGGCATGATTCGAACATGCGACCTCTGCCTCCGCAGGGCAGCGCTCTATCCCCTGAGCTACGGGCGCTCGCGAACGCCAGTCTAGCGACGCCAGAACGGCCTTTTCGGCGGCGGTTCGGTCGGCTCGGTGCCTAGCGCCCGCGCGGCTGCGAGCAGATCTTCCGTCCGAAGCGTCATCAGCTCGTCCCGCTCGAGTGAGGCCAGCTCAGCTCCCTGAACCTGGGCGAGCCGGAGGGCTTGGGCGTTCAATGCCTGCTCGAAGAGCGTGCGCGCGAACCGGGCATTGCCGAAGCCCTCCCCGCGAACGGGACTGGTCAGGATCCGGCGCACTGTCTCCTCGGCGCCGTCCGCCAGTCGATACTCGTTCTCGAGCAGGAACTTGCGCGTGATGAGCAGGAGCTCATCGGTGGAGTAGTCGGGGAAGACGATCTCGCGCGCGAACCGGGACCGGAGACCCGGATTCGAATCGAGGAAGCGGTGCATCAGACGCGGATAGCCGGCCGCGATCACGATCAGGCGGTGCCGGTAGTCCTCCATCCGCTTCAGGAGTGTCTCGATCGCCTCGGGCCCGAAGTCGAGCCGGTCCTCGGATGTCGACAGCGAGTAGGCCTCGTCGATAAAGAGCACCCCGTCGAGGGCTCGCCGGATCGCACGCTCGGTCTTAATCGCGGTCAGGCCGACGTATTGACCGACCAGGCCGGCGCGGTCGACCTCCACGAGATGTCCCCGACGCAGTAGGCCCATCGCGCGGTACATCTGCGCAAGCAGGCGTGCAACGGTTGTCTTGCCCGTTCCCGGGTTCCCGAGGAAGACCAAGTGCTGGGAGGTCGCGACCTCCGGCAGGCCGTGCCGTTCGCGCTCAGCCTGAACCTGGAGGAAGGCGACCAGGGCGCGAACCTGTTCCTTGACTGAGTCCAGGCCGACCAAGCCCTCGAGCTCGGCCTGGAGCTCGTCCAGGCTCGGCGTCGCCTCCGGCTTTCGCAGCGCGTCGACTTGATCGGCGAGCCAGTCGGCGCGTTCCCCGCCGGCCGTGGTTCGCAGGCGCTCGCTGATCGTTCTCAGTCCGCGAGAGACCTCGTCGAGCGGATTCCGCGGCATTGCGCGCGTCACGGTAGCCGCGGGCGGCTCTGAGCAGGACGACGCCGCGCCGGGGGCGAACCAACACCGGTGGCCGACATCCCCGATCAGCTCGTCCTCAAAGTTGCGCGCGACCGGGAGGGCAAGCGCGACGTCGCGTTTCGCACGATCGCCGTCTCGGTCCTGTTCGTCTTCCTGGCTCTGGGCCTCTTCAACCTTTTCGGGCAACACCCATCGGCGACCACGGCCGAAGCCGCCGCGGCGAGCCTCGAGGTGTACGCGCCGGAGCGCGTCAGAGGCGGTCTCTACTACGAAGCCCGATTTCGGGTCGATGCGATCCGCGAGCTCAAGAAGGCGACGCTCGTGCTCGATCCCGGCTGGGCGGAGGGGATCACGATCAACACGGTCGAGCCCTCGCCGCTCGGCGAGGCGAGCAGGGACGGGAAGCTCGTCTTCGAACTCGGCCGCATCCCCGCCGGCCAGAAACACGTCTTCTTCCTCCAGCTCCAGGTCAATCCCACCAACGTGGGCCATCGCTCGCAGGACGTCCAGCTCTTCGACGGCGAGGAGCTGATCGCGACCGTCGACCGCTCGATCACGGTGTTCCCCTGATGGACATCGTCATTCGCGCAGTCGTCATGTTCATCTTCGTCTGGTTCGTGACGCGCGCCGTTGGTCGGCGCGAGCTCTCGACGCTCGAGCCGTTCGACCTCATCCTGCTGGTCGTCCTCGGCGACCTCATCCAGCAGGCCGTGACGCAGAACGACTTCTCGGTGGTCGGCGGGATGCTGGCCGGCGGGACGATGGCGGTGATGACGGTGCTCTTCTCCTGGCTCGCCTTCCGTTTCCCCCGGGTGCAACCGATTCTCGAGGGTGATCCCGTCGTCCTGATCGAGCATGGGAAGACGATCGATCGAAACCTCCGGTCCAACCGGATCACGCTCGAAGAGCTCGCCGCTCAGGCGAGGCTCCAGCAGATCGCCCACATCGAGGATGTCGAATGGGGCGTGCTCGAGACGAGCGGGAACATCAGCTTCATTCCGAAGAGCGCTTCCTAGACTCTCGGGGTGCCGCTGTACCTGACTGAAGCGGACGTCGAGCGGCTGCTGGCGCCCGCGGATGCGATCGCGGCTGTCGAGGGTTGCTTCGACCGTCTCGCTCGCGGAGAGGTCGAGAACCGCCCCCGCATCCGCCAGAAAGCGAACGGCGGTGCGTTTGCAGTGATGTCGGCGGTCGACCACGAGCTCAAGCTCGCGGGCGTCAAGTCGTATGCGTGGGTTCCGGGCGGCACGCCGTTCGTGGTCTGCCTGTTCGATCTCGAACGGGGCGAGCTCGCTGCCGTGATCGAGGCCGACAAGCTCGGACAGCTCCGGACGGGGGCCGCCAGCGCGGTGGCGGCCAAGAAGCTCGCGCGCAGCGGCGCAAGGACGCTGGGAGTCCTCGGCTGTGGCTGGCAGGCCGAGAGCCAGATCCTGTGCATCCGCGAAGCTGTGCCGACGATCGAACGGGTCGTCGCCTACTGCCGCACCGAGAAGAACCTCACGAAGTTCTGCAAGAAGATGAAGGCCGAGCCCGGCGAGACGCATCGCGATGCCGGCGAGCAGGACGTCGTCGTGACCGTGACGACGTCGCGCGATCCCGTGCTCCGCGGTGAGTGGCTCCAGCCCGGTGCCCTGGTCTGCGCGGTCGGCGCCAACGACCGGCGGGCGCGCGAGCTCGACAACGCCGTACTCGAGCGAGCCAGCTTCGTCTGCTGCGATTCGATCGAGCAGGCGAAGCTCGAGTCGGGGGACCTGATCGAGCCGGTCGAGCAGGGCATCCTCGACTGGCTAGAGGTGCACGAGCTTCAGGAGGTGGTTGCCGGCGACGTGCAGGGGCGGCAGTCGGACGACGACGTCGTCGTCTTCAAGTCGAATGGTATCGCCGCCTGGGACGTCGCGGCCGGCGCGCTGGCGCTCGAGCGCGCGCGCGCGCAAGGGGTCGGTACGGAGCTTTAGGAAGCCTGCTTCGCGGCCTCGACCGTGTCGCGGCCGAGCGCGCGGACGACCTCGGGGCGGTCGAGCAGCCGCTCCCGCTCCGAAGGGGTCGTGCGGTTCTTGATGTACGGGTCGTCGAGGATCTCGGTCAGCGAGCGGCCGCGCTCGTGCTCGCGAATGACGTAGGCGGCGATGCGATCCTCGCCCGACGAGCGGGTGAAGAGAAACGAAAACGGGTTGCGTAGGAAGTCACGGACGGCCACGCGTCCTGATTCTAGTCGCCCCGCGGCGCGGGTTCAGCGAGCTCGTCCAGGCGCTAGTCGCCGAGCTCGTGCTGCGGACACAGCTTGGAGTCGTCCGGCCCGCCCGCCGGCTTTGGCTCCTCGAGCACGTCGCGCCGCTCGATGTCGGCTGACTCGCTCTCTTCGTACGAGGAACTGTCGTGTGCCTCCAGGTCGATGCCGACGACGCGCCGGCGGTTTAGGTCGACCCAGGCCTCGGCCGCAGTGATGTTCGTCGCCTCTATGTACGCGCGACCCTCTCGGTAGGCGACGTCCTCGCCCTCCTCGGCGTACTCGTGAATCGGGATCTCGCCCTTGAACTCGGCGGGCGGATGAAACCGCATCCCCACAACTGCGCCGAACGATTCCCCGTTGCACTTCTCCCAGCTCGCCGTCGGGTTGACGAAGAAGGTGCGGCCGGCGACCAGACGCCGGATCGCCGGGTGCGCGAAGACGATCGGATGCGACGTGTCGTCGGCTCCGGAGGCGGCCCTCACCGGATCCCGCACCTCGATCCACGGCCCGGTGGCCTGAAGCGCGTGATACGCCCACGAGACCTCGACCCTGACGACGACTTCGTCCTGTTCGTCGGTCGCGGTCAGCATGTTTGCGAGGTTCCCCTTCCTCGTCATCGCCGCGAACGGGCGCCACTCGAACTTCGGCCAGGACCGCAGCCGAAGCGTCTGCGCGCCTTCCGATTGTGGCTGCATGGTCACGTGGGCGGTCGGCCGCCTTGCGACCCCGGCGACTGCGAGCCACTCAGTTTGGCCGGCTTCATCGCCGCCGACGACGACCCGGACGAAGAGCGGGGGGCTCTCCCAGGGCTCGAGGCAGTCGAGAACCACTTCGACTCCGGGCGCTGCTGCTCCGATGCACGGTAGGCGGGCACGGCGTCCCATCAGGAGCGCAACCCGCCGTCGTCCCGATCCGGTCGTCTCGAGCTCGTGGAGATCCGCGACCGGGCGGCCCTGTTCATCCGAGAACGATCCCGGTACGACGGGGCCCGGAATCGGCCCCTCGATCCGCGGAGGAGCCAGCTTCGGAGCAGGAGCGGCGTCCTTCGGCGGGTTGCGTGAGGCGCTTTCGCCGCCGCATCCGGCCGCCAGGAGCACAAGTGCCGCTGCGAAGACGCCCGCAGATCGCACACTCGGTGTGTACCCATATGCTGAATTCGTGAGTCGCGCAATCGTCCTTTCCGCCGTCCGAACACCGGTCGGGCGGTACGGCGGCGCCCTTTCGCACGTCCGGCCGGACGATCTCGCGGCAACGGCGATCGCGGCCGCCGTCGAGCGGGCGGGTGTCGAGCCGGGCGAGATCGAGGACGTCTACTTCGGTGCCGCGAACCAGGCGGGCGAGGACAATCGCAACGTTGCGCGCATGGGGGCGCTGCTGGCCGGCTTGCCGGAGTCGGTTGCGGGGGTGACGGTCAACCGTCTGTGCGCGTCCGGGCTGTCGGCCATCGTCTCCGCCTGCCACGCCGTCGCTGCGGGCGACGGTGATCTGTTCGTCGCCGGCGGGGCGGAGTCGATGAGCCGCGCGCCGCTCGTGATGGCGAAGCCAGACAAGGCCTTTCCGCGCGGCGATCAGACGGTGTACGACACGACCCTCGGCTGGCGCTTCCCCAATCCACGGCTGGAGGAGCTCTATCCACTTGAGTCGATGGGCGAGACGGGCGAGAACGTCGCTGAGCGCTGGGGTGTCTCGCGGGAGGAGCAGGACGCGTTCGCGCTCCGCTCGCAGCAGCGCTGGGCAGCCGCCGACTTCTCGGACGAGCTCGTCGCAGTGGACGGCGTGGGGGTCGACGAGCACCCACGACCGGACACGGATCTCGACAAGCTGGCGACGCTGAAGCCTGCATTCCGCTCGAACGGCACAGTCACGGCTGGGAACTCGAGCGGGATCAACGACGGCGCGGCCGCGCTGGTGATCGCAAGTGAGGAAAAGGCGAATGACCTGGGCGCCGAGCCGCTGGGCTCCTTCGTCGGCGCGGCCGTGGCGGGCGTCGATCCACGGGTGATGGGAATCGGACCGGTGCCGGCGGTCAAGAAGCTTCTCGCCCGCACCGGAATCGAGGCAGGCGAGTTGGACCTCGTCGAGCTGAACGAGGCGTTCGCCTCGCAGAGCCTCGTCGTCATCCGAGAGCTTGGGCTCGATCCGGAAAAGGTCAACGTCAAGGGCGGCGCGATCGCGCTCGGCCATCCCTTGGGGATGAGCGGTGCACGCCTCGTGGTCACCTTGCTCCACGAGTTGGGCCGCCGCGGCGGTCGCTATGGACTCGCCACGCTCTGCGTCGGCGTCGGCCAGGGCCAGGCCGCGCTGTTCGAAAGATGAGGCGGTATCGTCCAGCGCGATGGCTGTAGCGACGCAGCGCGAGTACCTGCTCTTCATCGACGGCGTGGCGACGGAGCCCACCGACGGCGAGCTCCGTGAGCTGACCGAGCCTGCGACCGGAGAGCCCCTCGGCAAGGTTGCGCTGGCCGGCGAGCGAGACGTCGACCGGGCCGTGGACGCCGCGCGTGCCGCGCTCGAGGGCGACTGGGGCAAGACGCCGCCGACCGAGCGATCCCGCCTCCTGCACGCCCTCGCCGACGCGATGGTTGCGAACCGGAAAGAGCTGGCCGAGCTCGAGACCCGCAACGTCGGCAAGGCCATCTCCTCGGTCAAGGCCGAGCTCAACGGCGCGGTCGAGAACTTCCGCTACTACGCATCGGCGATTGCCTCGATCGCAGGCCGGTCGAACCCGATCGGCGGCTCGCTCCACTTCTACTCGCTGAAGGAGCCGGTCGGAGTCGCCGGGCAGATCGTCCCCTGGAACTACCCGTTGCTGATGGCGACCTGGAAGCTTTCGCCCGCGCTTGCCGCGGGCTGCACGGTCGTGCTCAAGCCCGACGAGGCGACGCCGCTGACGACGCTGCGGGTGGCCGAGCTCGCGTCCGAGGTCGGGTTTCCGCCGGGCGTGATCAACATCGTCCCCGGAGGCGGGCCGACGACCGGCGCCTACCTCGTCAGCCATCCAGGTGTCGACAAGGTCGCGTTCACCGGCTCGACGAAGACCGGAGCGGAAGTGATGCGGCTGGCGTCGGACGGCATCAAGCGTTTGACCCTCGAGCTGGGCGGCAAGAGCCCCAACCTCGTGTTCGCCGATGCGAACCTCGAGGACGCGATCCCGAGCTCTGTCTGGTCGATCTACTACTCGGCTGGGCAGAGCTGCGAGGCGCGCTCGCGCGTCCTGGTCGAGCGCAAGCTTTACGACGACTTCGTCAGCCGCTTCTCCGACGCGGCCGGCCGCCTCAAGGTCGGCGATCCGCTCGAGCCCGCGACGCAGGTCGGCTCGCTCATCTCAGAGGCGCACCGCGAGCGTGTGCATGGATTCGTCGAGAAGGGCCGGGAGGAAGGGGCGGAGGTGGTGATCGGCGGCGAGCCCACCAACGGGGGCGGCGCGTTCTACCCACCGACGGTGATCGCGAACGTGGACAACGCGATGACGGTGGCGCAGGAGGAGATCTTCGGCCCGGTCGTGACGGTGATTCCGTTCGAGGACGAGAAGGACGCGATCCGGATCGCAAATGACGTCCGCTACGGCCTGATGGCGACGGTCTGGACCGGCGATCCCGCGAGGGGTCATCGCCTGGCACGGAGGATCAAGGCCGGAACCGTCGGGATCAACATGCCGTACACGGCGATGCCAGGCATCCCGTTCGGCGGCTACAAGCAGTCGGGCTTCGGCCGCGAGCTGGGCCTCGAGACGCTCGAGCTCTACCTGGAGACGAAGAGCGTGATCGTCTCCACCTCGCCGAAGCCGATCAACCCGTTCGGGCTCTAGGTCGTTTGCGGTACCGGTGGGCCGTTCTGGCGGCCGGGACCGCGGCGCAAGCCGGGTTGGCTGCCGTGTTCATCGGCATACCCGTTCTCGCGCCCGCGCTGCGGGACGAGTTCGGGCTCTCGCTCTCCGAGGTCGGGCTCGCCGTCTCGAGCCTGTGGATCGGTCCGATCCTCACGCTGCTCGGCTGGGGGATGCTCGCCGACCGCTTCGGTGAGCGCGTGGTCCTGGGGACCGGACTCGGGGTCTGCGGCGCGGTGTCGGCCGCCGCCGGCCTGGCCGGCGACTTCAGGACCTTCGTCGTACTGGTCTTCTTTGCCGGGGCGACCGGCTCGAGCGTCAACGCCGCGAGCGCGCGCGCCGTCATGCAGTGGTTCCCTCCGGAGGAACGAGGTTTCGCGCTCGGGATCCGGCAGACGGCGATCCCGCTCGGCGGAGGGTTCGCCGCGCTGACGCTTCCCTTCGCCGAACAGGCCGGCGGCCTGGAGGCGGCGTTCGGGCTGCTCGGCGCCTACTGCCTCGTGAGCGCGCTGATCGCGGCAGTCGTCATTCGGGAGGCACCGGTGCGGGATGCCGAGTTCGAGGGAGAGACCGTCGCCTGGACACTCCATGACCGGCGCGTCTGGACACTCTCCTTCGGCAGCGCGCTGTACCTCTTTGCCCAGATTCCGGTGATGTCTTTCACGGTTCTCTTCCTTCACGACGTCCACGGGATGTCGGAGGCGGCTGCGGCCGGCGTACTCGTGGCCTGTCAGGTCGGCGCGGCGGCCGGGCGGATCGGAGCGGGTCGCCTCTCCGACCGCCTTGGCACTCGGCTGCGTCCGCTCCGGTGGATCGGGCTCGCCAGCGGAGGCACGCTGCTCGTCACTGCGCTGCTCGCCGAGAACCGTGTGCAGGTGATCGCGGTGATGCTCGTGGTCGCGAGCGCGATCTCGATGTCATGGAACGGCCTCTCGCTCACGGCCGCCGCCGAGCTGGCGGGTCGCGCACGCAGCGGCGCGGCGATCGGCTTTCAGCAGTCGATGCTCTCCCTCGTCGGCGTCGGCGTGCCGATCCTCTTCGCGACGGTCGTCGAGGCGACGTCGTGGCGGACCGCCTTCGGGCTGTCCGCGCTCGGGCCGCTCGCCGGCTGGTGGATGCTCGGGAGCTTGCGAGAGCGGGTATGAGCAGCTCATGCATCTCTACCCTGAGCTTCGGGGACCGAGAGCGCGCGCGTTGGTCGGCGATCTCCTCGCGATCGCCCTGCTTGTGCTCTTCGCCTGGGTCGGCCTGAAGGTTCACGACGCGGTCGACCGGCTCGCCGTCCTGGGCGAGGGCGTCCAGGCAAGCGGCGGAGCGATCGAGAAGGGCTTCGACTCGGCCGCCGACGCAGTCGACGGCACTCCCGTCGTGGGCGACGAGATCGGCGACGGCTTGCGCTCAGCGGGCGAAGGGTCGGGCGGCGAGGTGGTCGACCTGGGAGAGGAAGGAGAGGAAGGGGCTCACGATCTCGCGAACGTCCTTGGCTTCGTCACCTTCGCCCTGCCGGCGCTCCTCGTCGTCGTGGTCTGGCTGCCGGGCCGGATCGGCCAGATTCGGCGGCTGCGCGCGGCATCCCAGGTCCTCGGCGACCGAGCAACGCCGGAGCGGCGTCGCCTGCTCGCGATGCGCGCGGCGTTCTCGCTGCCCTACGCGCAGCTACTCGGCTACACACGCGATCCGCTCGGAGACCTCGAGGACGGCCGCTACGACTCGCTCGTAGCAGCTGCATTAGAGGACGCGGGCCTACGAGCGTCGCCGCCTGGACCCGCGCGCAACTGACGGCCTCGGAAAGCCACGAGCGGCCGCCGGAGGCGAGCTTTGCCCGCCGCAGGCGCGACACGGCGCGTCTTGGCGAGCCAAGAAGAAGGGGGTCCATGGGGGAAACATGGTTTCCCCCATGCCCTCTAGATCCAGTCGAACTCCTGCTGGAGGATCGGGATAGCGAAGTAGAGCGCGAACGCGATCGCCGCGACGTACATCAACGGGTGCACGCGGGCCCACTGACCCTGGCAGAGACGGATCCAGACGTACGCGATGAACCCGGCCGCGATCCCGTCGGTGATCGAGAACGTGAACGGCATGAACATGATCGCGATCGCGGCCGAGAGGCCGAGCGCGACATCGTGGAAGTCGATTCCGGCGAGTCGACGCTCGGGCGTCGTCGGGCGCGGCGCAACCGGCGGCTCCCCCACACCCGGGTCGTGCCGGAGCGGCTCACCGGATTCGACCTCGGCGTCCTCCTCGGCCTCGGTCAGAACCGAGATCATCAGCCAGCCGACGATGATCAGCGCCGGTGCGGTGGCCTGCGGCGGCACCATCCCGATCAAGGGCGCGATGAACATGAACGGGAAGAAGAGCGCTCCGGTGACGACGCTGACCCAGCCGGTCCGGCCTCCGACGCCGACTCCCGAGGCCGACTCGATGTACGTCGTCGCGGAGGAGGCCGACGCGAAGCCGCCGACCGCGGCAGCCGCGGAGTCGACGAGCAGGGGCTTGCCGATCTCGGGCATCTCGCCACGCTCGTCGAGGTAGCCGGCCTGGCGGCCGACGCCGACCAGGGTCCCCATCGTGTCGAAGAAGTCCGCGAGGAACAGCGTGAAGACCAACGCCAGGGCGGCGATGAACGGCAGCGTCGAGAAGGCGTCGAAGCTGATCTCGCCGACGAGGCTGAAGTCGGGCGACTGGAAGACGTCGTCAGGCCATCGCGCGTAGCCGAGGTTCTCGGGATAGACGTCGGCGGCGTAGTTGACGATCGTCGCGAAGACCGTCGTCAGGACGATCCCGGCGAGCAGGTCGCCCGGGAAGCCGACCGCACGCAGGCCGATCGTGATCAGCAGTCCGACGATCGTGATCGCGACGGTCCAGTTCGTGAACGGGCTGAGGTCGACCGGCGTCGGTGCCGTGCGTCCCTGGACGAGACCGGAGTTGTAGAGGCCGATGAACGCGATGAAGAGACCGATCCCGATCGCGATCGCCTTTTTCAGCTCGAGCGGGATCGCTCGCATGATCGCTTCGCGCAGGCCGAGGACGACCAGGATCGTGATCGCAACGCCCTCGATTACGACCAGCCCCATCGCTTCCGGGAAGCCAAGGCCGTTGTCGGCCACGAGAGTGAAGGCGACGACCGCGTTCAGGCCCAGGCCGGGCGCGATCGCGTAGGCCATGTTTGTGTAAAGGCCCATGATGATCGTCATCACGCCGGCGACGAGACAGGTCGACGTGAGGACGGCGTCGAACTCGAGGCCTCTGCCCTCGAGCCCTTCGACGCCCGCGAACCCCAGGATCGCTGGGTTCACGAAGATGATGTAGGACATGACGATGAACGTCGTCATGCCTGCGATCGTGTCGCGGCCCGGGGTCGTGCGGTTCTCCCGGAACCGGAACCGTCGCCCGAACCCCGAGCCTTCGAACGACGCGGCGAGCTCGCTCATGCAGACGCTCCTTTCGGCCGGAAAGTGCCGATGGCGACAATAAACCGCCGCCTGGACGACGTTTTCCACATCGGGAACGGCGTCGGAGCGAATCGGGTCGGCGGGACGCCCGAAGAGGACGAAGCGTGCGCCCTGGCGGTCGCCTGGATGGAGGACGCCGGGCTTGAGGTGGAGGTCGATCAGCGCGGGAACGTCGTGGGGCGCCTGCGGGGGGCGAAGCCCGAGCTGCCGGAGGTCTGGACGGGCTCGCACCTGGACTCCGTGCCGTCGGGCGGCCGGTTCGACGGCGTGCTCGGTGTCGTTGCCGGGCTGGAGGCGGTTGGTGCGGTCGGCCGGTCCGAGCGCACTTTGGGCGTCGTCGTCTTCCGCGACGAGGAGACGGGCTGTCACGGAAGTCGCTGGCGGGCGCAGCAGGACTCGCTGCCCGGGGTGTTCGTGGAGCTCCACGTCGAGCAGGGGCCGAAGCTGGACCGGGCGGGGGCGCCGCTGGGAGTCGTGACGAGCGTCGCCGGGATCGTCCGTTGCTCGCGCGAGTTCGGCGGGCGCGCGGATCACGCGGGCACGACGCCGATGGATGCGCGGAGCGACGCCCTCGTTTCGGCGGCGGAGTACGTACTGCGCGTTCGCGAGGTAGCCGCAGGCATCGAGGGCGCAGTCGCCACGGTCGGGCAGCTCGAGGTCGAGCCGGGAGCGGCCAACGTGGTGCCGAAGCGGGTCCAGCTGATGGTGGACGCCCGGGCGCCGGACCAGGACCGGCTCGACCGACTCATCGCTGAATTGGGTCTCGAGGACGCGCACTACGTGATCCCGCCGGTCCAGTTGTCTCCGGGGGTACTGAGGGAAGAGGTCGAGCGCCGGGGCCTGCCGGTCGTGGAGCTTCCGTCAGGCGCCGGTCACGACGCGGGCGTGCTGGCGGCCGCCGGCGTCGAGTCTTCGATGCTCTTCGTCCGAAGCTTGGGCGGCGGCGCCAGCCACTCGCCGGAGGAACACTCGAGCGACGAGGACATCGAGCTCGCCGTCGAGGTGTTGACGGCGGCCCTCCGCCGACTAGCCGAGCCTGCGGTCGAGCTCCGAACGGGGTAGGAACGCGACCCGGCCGGTCTTGCCGACCGCATACGAGTAGTAGAGGCCGGGGGCCTCCAGCTCGCCGAGCATCGGGCCGCCGCGCTCGATGGTGAGCGTGCGGCCGTCCTCGAACCGGACGAGCCTGATGGCCGCGGGCCGGCGGAGGACGGCGATGCCGCCGTCGGCGTCGGCGAGGCTGTACCCGCGCGGAAGCGGCCATGACGCTTCGAGGACGCCGTTCGCCACGTTGTAGCGCTCGAGCGCATCGCCGCGTGCGACGACGAGATGGTCTCCTTCGAGTCGTGCGGCGGCTGCCGTGAACGGGAACACGCGCACCACGTCCCCCTGCACGTCGACCACGGCGATCTCGGTCGGCTCCAAGATCGCAATCAGCGAGCCCGACACCGCTTCGACCGGTGCGGCGTGCAGTCCGCGACGGATCGTCGTGCAGATCTTCGATGCCCCGCCCTTCTCCTGACAGGGCTCGTGCCCCCTGCCGATCCGCACGAGCCGCTCGCCGTCGTTGAAGACCAGCAGGTCACCGTCGCCGCGCACCTGGAACTTCCAGTAGACCCCCGCGTCTCCGAACTCGAGGCTGAGACGGACCGGCAGCCGCTCTCGCAGCGTCGCCGACGAGAGGGAGAACTCCCACGTGTTCCCGCCGCCGTAGTCGACCCAAGCGGCCCGGGTGCCGGCGAGCTCGAGGTCGTAGATCCCGCTTCCGGTGGACGTCGGGAGGCACAGGTGAGGAAAGCTGAAACGCGCGATCGCCTTCGCCGCCGGTGTCCAGACCGCAGCATGGTCGCAGTCGATCGAACTCGCCGTTATGAACGCCGCGCGGGTGCCGTCCGCAGAGAGATCGCGCACGGGTGTGCTTGTCGCAACCATTCGCAAGCCCACCACGCGCTCCGTCGGCGGCAGGGGCTTCGCGGGCGGAAGATACGGCGCTAGACGCGCCCAGCCGATTGCGATGTTGCTGCCGGCGCCGGTGAGCCGGCGAAGGCCTCGACCGTCGCGCCCGAGGCCCCAAAGCTGGCCCCCCGCCGTGAAGAACAGCCGCCGCCCGTCGGGAGCCCAGATCGGGTAGGAAGCCTGCACTTGCAGCTTTCGCGGAGACCGTCCGGCCACGCTCACGATGTTCAGGGAATTGCCGCCGAAGGCGAGTTCCTTGCCGTTTGGAGACCATGAGAAGTCATACGCGTCACGCGCGATGCGGTGCCTCTGGGTGCCGTTCGGTCGAATGACGTAGAGAACGCCGCTCTCGCCGTATGAGCCCTGATACGCGATCCAGCGACCGTCAGGCGACCACTTCGGCCGCCTCCCAGGCGCAAGCCGGCGGCGCCTCCCGTTCAACGGTTGTACGTAGACGTAGTCCGGGTCGCGCGCAATGCTCCAGTACGTGATCGCTTTGGCGTCCGGGGAGAAGCTGGGGTCGAACAAGCCCCGGCCGCGCGCCAGGCGATGGCGGTGCCGACCGTTCGACTCGCTCACCCATATCCCGTCGTCTGCAACGAACGCAAGCATCCGGCCGTCGCGCGCGAGCGCCATCATGCTGCCCTTGACCACGCGCCGCACGCTCCTTCCGTTCGCGCGGGAGACGAACCCGCCGTCGTAGGCTACGGTCCGGCCGTCGGCCGAGACCGCTTGCGGTACGTGCGGTTGGCTCGGCAGGAGCAGCGGGGTCAGGCGCGACCCGTTCGGGCGGATGCTGTAGGCGCGGTTGGTGCCGTCGCGGTCGCTCGCGAGGACGATCCAGTAGCCCGCTGCATGGGTGCTCGGTCTCGCTGCCGAGGCCGTCTGCGCTTCGACCGACGTTCCGGCGAGCACTGCCGCCGCGAGTGCGCCGACGGCAGCTTCGCGGAGCTTCATGCCGTCAATCTTCCTACGGGCTCGTAAAGCGCCGGTTACAACGGTGTGAACATTTCCGCTCAGGCCTCGCGGAAAGAGATGGGCTGGGCGCCCTCCCAGAGCGTCAGCCGCCCTAGCTCCTTCAGGTTCTCCTGGCCCTCGACGAGGGTCGCGAAGTGGTTCGCCCACAGCTGCCCGGCTTTGCTCGCGAAGTTGCAGTAGCCGTACGGGAAGAGCAACTCGGTCTCGCTCTGTCCGCCCGGGTAGAGAGCGATTTCGCCCGGGTGCGGATAGCTCGTCGCGTTCTCGGGGCCGATCCCCAGATCGCGGTCGCCCCACGGGATCCAGTTCGACTCGCCGCTCCAACGGCAGTGGATGATCCGATCCTCGAGCGGCAGGATCGCCCGAAACGCGGCCACCGTCCTCGGCGCCAGCTCCTCCTCGAAGCGGGCGACGAACGCGAACGGGCCGGCCTTGATCTCGAGCACGCGCGGAACCTACTCCAACGAGTCGAGCCAGGCTCCGAGCGCCTCGCGCTCGTCGTCGGTCATTCCGGTGACGTTGCCGAGCGGCATCGCCTTCGTGCGGACCGCCTGCTCCTCGACTGCCCCGGCCTGCTCCGTGATCTGCTCGCGCGTGTCGAGCATGACGCCCGCCGGCGCGGTGTCGAAGCCCTCCTGTGTCGGATTCTCCGAATGGCAGGGGACGCAGCGCTGCTCGACGATCGCCACCGCCTTCGCCGCGTCGACGGGCGCGGCGGGTGCGCCGCCGCTCTCGTCGGGACGGATTGCGACGGCCAAGATGATCGCGGCGGCGGTCGCCGTGATCGGGATGAACCATTCCGTCCGTCCGGCGTGGCGCAGATTGAAGAAGTGGCGGATCCACGCCCCGATCAGCGTCAGCGCGACCAGCACGAGCCACGCGTGCTCGTGCTCGTACGTGAACGCGAAGTGGTTCGAGATCATCGTGAAGACGACCGGCAGCGTCAGGTAGTT
>DASQTZ010000082.1:0-11065 GCA_035641605.1 Gaiellaceae bacterium
GGCCAACCCACTTGCGCGCGCAGCGGACGCTCACACCCGCGGCCGCGGCCGCCGCCGCCAGCGTCCATCCCTCGACGACAACCCGCTCGACCAGCCGCCGACGACCTCGCGAGCTGAGAGCCGCGTTACCGTGAAGCTTCAATCCGGATCCCTCCTTGGGACTGAGAGTGCTTGGCAGCCCTCAGCCTCCAAGGAGGCCCGGATGAACCAACGTGCTCAGGAACTACACCTAGAGCGCGGCCCAGACCTCGAGCTTCTGCTTCGTGCGTCGGATCACCTCGTCGGTGAACTCGGACGTCGCCGCGTGACCGCCCAGGTCGGCGGTGCGGATCCCGTCGGCGACAGCCTCGAGGCACGCTTCCCTGATCGCACGGCCCGTCTGCTGCGCGTCCTCGCCGCCGTAGGCGAGCAGCGACGAAGCGGCCAGGATCATCGCCATCGGGTTGGCGACGTTCTTCCCCTGCAAGGCGGGCGCCGTTCCATGTGCCGCCTCGGCCATGACTGCATCGGGTACGTAGTCCTCGTCGAAAGCGACGAGTAACGACTCGGCACCGGCGATCGAGCCGAACAGCGGCAGCACGAGGTCTGAGAGCACGTCGCCGTCCCGGTTCAGCGCCGGAATCACGAGCGGTGCCCCGCTCGAGGTGACGAGGTAGGCAAACGTCGCGTCAATCAACTGCGGGTCGTAGGGAGTGTCCGGGTGGTGCTCGGCCGCGGCATCCATCTCCTCTTTCAGGAGCCCTTCGTAGATCGGACTGACGGTGTACTTCGGGCCGCCGAAGACCTTCGCGCCGGTCCGCTCGGCGAGCCGAAACGAGAACTCGGCGACGGCACGGCAGATGCGACGCTCGATCCGCTCCGTGCGGAAGGCGACCTCGTCCTCCCCTTCGCCCTCGCGCCACTCCTTGGCGCCGTAGGCGTCGCCGACCGCCATGCGGACGACGGAGATCGGCGCGTGGACGCCGCCGAGCGGCACAACCCCCGGGATGCGGCGTCCGGTGCGCACGATCACCCGTCCACCGATTTCCTCGCGCAGGATCCGGTTCGGAGAGCCGACGTCGCTCGCGCCCTCCGGCGTGACCGTGGCGGCCTTGAGGCCGAGTCCGTGCTCGCGAATCGCGGCCGCCGCCTCATGCACGATCGCGTTGCCGCTCGTCCGGCGCGACTTGAGCGACAGGTCGAACCGCGGCAGCTCGAGCTCGAAGCCGATCACGTCGGGAGCGAGGACACGGAGCGCCTCCTCGAGCAGTTCCTGCCCGGTTTCGTCCCCCTCGAGCACGACGATCGTATTGGCGTCCATCGCCGGCGATTCTAGGGGTGGATTGAAAGCGGCCCGCCCGGGAGAGAGAAGGGAGGCGATGGCCAGGAAGGGAGGGTGGAGACGCGTCGGCTCTCGGCGCCACTTTCGGTACGAAGATGCGCGCGGGAAGCGCATCACCGACGAGGCTCAGCTCGAGCGGATCGCGTCGCTCGCCATCCCGCCCGCGTGGAAGGACGTCTGGATCTCACCCCGACCCGGCGCGAAGCTGCAGGCGACGGGCTTGGATTCAGCCGGGCGGAGGCAGTACCTCTACCACGAGGACTTCCGGGCGAAGCAGGAGGAGGCCAAGTACGACAAGTTGATCCGTTTCGGTGAGAAGCTGCCCGCGCTCCGGGAGATCATGTCCGAGCACCTCGACGGGGAAGAGTTCAGCTGCGAATGGACGAGTGCGCTCGCCGTCCGTCTGATCAATCTCGGTTGGTTTCGAGTCGGCTCGGACCGCTACGTGAAGAAGCACAAGACCTTCGGAATCACGACGTTGAACAAGAACCACGTCACCATACGAGGAAACCGCGTCTCGTTCCGCTATCGAGGAAAGCAGCGCGCACGCGTCCATACGGCACTCGTCGATGCCGAGCTCGCGGACGCGATACGGGCGCTCAAAGAGCTCGATGGTCGTCGGCGGCTCTTCTGCTACCGCACAGGCGACGACATCTTCAATCTCACCGGCCGAAAGTTGAACGAATACATCCAGGAGTACATGGGAGAGGAGTTCACGGCGAAGGACTTCCGCACCTGGGGCGGCACGCTCACGGCGGCAATCGCATTCGCTGAGACGGGAGCCGCTGAGACCGAGACCGATGCGAAACGTGTCGTCGCCGCCGTGATGCGCTCGGTTGGAGAGAAGCTTGGAAACACGGCGGCAGTCGCACGATCCTCGTACGTCAGTCCCGCGGTTGTGGACCAGTATCTGGACGGGCGGACAATCGATGACTTTCGCCCCCGCCATTTGCGTGTCGTCGGCGCCAGAGATATCGGGCTGGACCCCGAGGAGCAAGCACTGTTGTCGCTATTGCGCTCGTGGCGCATTCGCCAGGCGCGCGCCGCCGCGTAGGATTCCCGTTCGGATTTCGCTAGGGTCCGCTGTAATCTGCTCTGTAAAAGGAGGCACGAACTTGGCTCGTAAGACCGTCCTCGTTTGCGACAACTGCGGCAAGGAAGTCGGCGAAGGAAAGGGCGCGACGCTGCGCCTGACGTTTACGGACGCCCGTCGCGGCGCCAAGCAAGCCGATCTCTGCGACGACTGCGCCGGCGATACGCCCGGCCGCGCGGTGGCCCGCAGAGGCCGGCGGCCGAAGTCTGCCGCCGCGTAGTCCCGCCTTAGCGCAAACAGCAAAAAACGGCGGCGGGAGCCGTCAGAAGGCAGGTCTACGATAGGCCGATGGCCCTGAAGCTCCTCGTCGGGCCGGCCAATGCCGGCAAAGTCGAGCTCTTGCTCGACCGGTATCTGGCCGCACTCGGCCGAGATCCGATCCTCATCGTGCCGAACCGGCCGGACGTCGATTGGGCCGAGCGGGAGCTTCTCGCGCGCACTCCCGCCCTGCTCGGTGGGTCGATCGTCACGTTCCCGAAGCTGTTCCGGCAGATCGCCGATCAGCACCCCTCACCGCGCCGAGTCGTCTCGGAGGCGCAACAGGCGCTTGTGCTTCGGAGCGTAGTCGACAAGGCGTCGCTCAACGGTTTGACCGAGTCCGCTCGGTCGACGGGGTTCGTCGACGCGCTTCGCGCCGCCATCGCAGAGGTCGAGTCCGGCCTGATCTCCCCGGACGACCTTCACGGCCCGCTCGCACGCCTCTACGCCTCCTACCGTGAGGAACTCGAGCGGCTCGAACTCTGGGACACGCACTTGCTGCGCGCGGCCGCGGCCGAGCGGCTCGCTGCCGATCTCGGCGCCTGGGACGGGCAGCCAGTCTTCGCCTACGGCTTCGAGGATCTGACCGCCGCCGAGTGGACTCTCCTCGAGACGCTGTCCGGACGCGCCGAGGTGACGGTCTCGCTGCCCTACGAACCGGGCCGGCCGGCGTTCGAGTGGCTACGGGAGACCTCCGAGGAGCTCCAGCGGCTCGCGAGCGGCTCGTTCGAGGAGCTGAGTCCACGCTACTCCGATGTGGCGCCCCCTGCGCTCGCCTACCTCGAGCGGGCGCTCTTCGGCGGCCGGGTCGACGCGCCCCCGCGGATCGAGGGTGCCGTCCGCTTCTTCGAAGGCGCGGGTTCGCGAGGCACGCTCGAGCTCGTCGGCGAGGAGGTTCTCGAGCTCCTCCGCGCCGGAACCGCGCCGGCTGAAATCGGCGTCGTCGTGCCTTCGCTCGAGCGCTGGCGGGGCCCGATCGAGACCGCGTTCGGGACTCTCGGTATCCCCTACTCGGTCGATGCCGAGGCAGAGGTGCGCTTCGGCCAGACCGCCTACGGGCAGGCCCTGCTGGCGTTGCTTCGCTTTGCCTGGAGCGGGACCGACCGCAGCGAGCTCTTCCGCTACCTGCGCTCGCCCTACTCGGGCCTCAAGCGCAGCAGCGTCGACTTCGTCGAGGGCCGGCTTCGTGGCCGTGCGATCTCCTCGCCCGGGCGAGTCGAGGAGGAGCTGGAAGCGCTCCGCGAGGCGCGTTTGCCCGCTCTGGACGCGGTGAGAGCCGCTTCCTCGCCACTCGAGGCGGTGCGTGAGTTGTCGGTGTCGATGCTCCGCGCCTCCTACGGCCTCGACCGCCCTCCGGCCGACGAGGACTCTCGCGACGATCTTCGCGCCTACGAAGGCTGCCGCCGGGTACTGGACGATCTCGAAGCCTGGGAGCGAATCGCCGAGCACGTCTCCCGCGAAGACCTCGTCGCGGCACTCGAACGGTCGAAGGTGCGGCAGCCGTCCACGACGGAGGCCGGCCGTGTTCAGGTGGTCGACCTCATGCGCGCACGCACGCGCCGGTTCGAGTACGTGTTCGTCCTCGGCCTGGAGGAGGGGACGCTGCCGCGGCGCTCTCCGGCGACTCCGTTCCTCGACGACGACGAGCGCCGGCGTCTCGGTCCGCGCCTGCGCCGCGCCGACGCGGTCACGCGTGACCGCTATCTCTTCTACACCGCCTGCACGCGGCCGACCGAGCGGCTCTACCTCGTCCGCGAAGCGGCTTCCGACGAAGGCAGCCCCCGCGAGGCCAGCCCCTTCTGGGAAGAGGTCGCCGCTCTCTACCCGGCCGAGGACGTCGGCCGCTGGACGACCCGGCGCCCGCTCTCATCGTTGACTTGGCGGCTCGAGTCGGCGCCGACCGAACGCGAGCGGCTGCGCGCGCTCGCGATCCTCTCCGCCGAGGAGGGACGACGTGACGAGGCCGACGCGCTCGCGCGCGCGAACGGCTGGGAGCGGCGGCTCGACCGCGCACACCGGGCAGGCCGGCGGCCCACCAAGCTGACAAACCCACTCGTGCTCGAGCAGCTGAAGGACCGGCGCGTCTTCAACGTCACCGAGCTCGAGCGCTTTGCCGACTGCTCCTCGGCCTGGTTCATCGACCGGCTGATCGACCCGAAGACGATCGACCCTGAGGTCGATCCGAGACTGCGCGGCTCGATCGCCCACAGCGCACTCTTCAAGTTCTTTAAGGGCTTTCCGAAGGTGCTCGGCAGCGACCGGATTCGTCCGGAGCAGGTCGAGGATGCGGTGCGCTTCATGCGGGACTGTCTCGAGCAAGCGCTCAGCGGTGTCCGGCTCGAGATGATCGAGATGCAGCGGCAGGAGCTCGAGCAAACGCTCTCTCGCGACCTCGAGCGCCTGGTTCGTGCGGAGGCGGAAGGTGACTCTCCGCTCGAGCCACGTCAGTTCGAGGTCTCGTTCGGAATGGAGCGCTCGGCGCCCGAGCTCCAGCGTGGCCTCGACCTCGGCGACGGCACCGTGCTCTCGGGGAAGATCGACCGGATCGACGTGGAGCCGCTGAGCGCGCGGGGCATCGTCCAGGACTACAAGGCCGGCAAGCACGCGCCTTCGGCTCGGGAGATGGAGAAGGAGCTCAGGCTCCAGATTCCCCTCTACATGCTCGTCCTGCGTGACCTCGTCGGGATCGAGCCGCTCGGCGGGCTCTACCGACCACTTGCCGGCGGACGCCGCCCCCGCGGGCTTCTGCGCGCCGATGCGAAGAGTGACGTGCTCGCGGGCTACTCGCGGAACGACTACCTCGACGAAGAGGCGTTCTGGGCGCAGGTCGAGACGGCGCGAACAACTGCCCGCGAGCTCGCCGGTCACATCCGCGCCGGCGACGTCCGTCACAATCCGAAGGGCGGCGAGTGCCCGACGTGGTGCGACCTCTGGCCGATGTGCCGGGTGGAGCGGCCGTGAGACACCGCTTGCGGAGTCTCCTTCAGGCCGTGCGGGCTTTGCCCGTGCGGCCGTCTGCAATGACCGGTCGATGCGCGGGAGCAGCGGAGATTCGGCGGTGACCTGGCAGCCGAACCCCGAGCAGCAGGCGGCGATCGAGGCGAAAGGCCGGGTGTTCGTCTCCGCGGGTGCAGGTACGGGAAAGACGGCGGTGCTGGTCGAGCGCTTCGTGCGGGCTGTCTGCGACGAAGGAATGGACGTCGATTCGATCCTCGTCATCACCTACACGAAGCGGGCGGCGGGCGAGCTCCGCGCGCGGATCCGTGCCGAGCTTCGTCGCCGTGGTCGCGCCGATCTGGCCCGCGAGCTCGACGGTGCGTGGATCTCGACCATTCACGGCTTCTGCAACCGGCTGCTGAAGACCTATCCGTTCCAGGCCGGGCTCGATCCTCGCTTCCGCGAACTCGACGAGTCGCAGTCGGCGGTCCTCTCCGGTGAGGCCTTCGACGAGGCGCTGGCGACGTTCTGCGCCGACGGCGATCCGGACCGCCTCCAGCTCCTGACCACCTACGGCGCGCGCGGGTTGCGGCGCATGATCACCGGGATCTACGAGACGTTGCGCTCGGCGGGGCGCGAGCTCGTGCTCGAGCTTGGCGACCAGCCGGCGCTCACGGAGCGAGTCGAAGAGCTGCGCACCGCCGCGCGCTGCCTCGTCGACGACACTTCTGCGACCGATCTGCAGCGGGGGAGCGCCGCGGCCCTGCTCGAGCTCGTCTCGGGAGACCCCCGCCCTGACACGCTTCTCGACCTCAAGGCGCACCGGGCGAGCGGCGAGCGCGCGGCGAGCTACGAGGAGGCGCGGCTCGCCGTCGAGCAGGCGGCCCTCGACGGGCTCGCGGTGCGTGACCGTGACCTCGTCCAGCAGCTCCTCGATGCCTTCGCCGAGGCCTATGCGGGCGCCAAGCGGCGTGAGTCGGCGCTCGATTTCGAGGACCTGCAGCTCGTCGCGCGGGCGTTGCTGCGCGACCATCCCGAGATCCGTGATCGCGAGGCGCTCCGCTTCCGCGCGATCATGGTCGACGAGTTCCAGGACACGAACCGACTCCAGTGCGACGTCGTCGATCTTTTGGCGGCCGGGCCCGGAGGACGTGATCTCTTCTTCGTCGGGGACGAGTTCCAATCGATCTACGGGTTCCGGCACGCCGACGTCCAGGTCTTTCGCGAGCGCCGAGAGGCGGAGGGCGGCGGCCGGTCGCTCGTCCGCAACTACCGCTCACGCCCCGAGGTGCTCGCGGCGGTCAACTATCTCTTCCGAGGCGACTTCGGCGACGACTTCCAACCGCTGGCTGCATCAGGAGAGTTTCCGGATCCGGTTTTCGGCCAACCGGTCGAGCTGCTCGTCACCGACAAGTCGAGCTACTACGGCACCGGGACGCACTGGCGTCGCGCGGAGGCGCGGCAAATCGCCCGTCGGGTGCGCGAGCTGATCGACAGCGCCGCGGCGTCGGCAGGAGAGATCGTGCTGCTGTTCGCGGCCGGCACCGATGCTGAGTGGTACGAGCAGGAGCTCCGCCGCCAGGACGTCCCGACCTATCGCGCAACCGGACGCGGCTATTTCGGCCAGCAGCAGGTCGTCGACCTTCTCGCCTACCTCGGCATGCTCCAGAATCGCTACGACGATCGCGCGCTCGTCAGCGTCCTCGCGTCGCCCTTCGTCGGAATCTCCAACGATGCGCTCGTCCTCCTGCGCCGAGCCGCAGGGCGGCGACCGCTCTTCACCGGGTTGGAGCGCTCGCTGCCGGAGGGCGTGGGCGAACGCGACGAGCGGTTGCTGCTCGCGTTCAAGCAACGCTACGGCCGGCTGACGGATGCGTCCTCGCGACTCTCGCTCGAGCGCCTCTGCGAGCAGATCCTCGTCGAGCACGACTACGACCTCTCCGTGCTCGCCCAGTGGGACGGCCGCCGGCGCTACGCCAACATCCGCAAGCTTGCGCGCCTGGCGCGCGCGTACGAGGACCTCCGCGGCCGCGACATCGAGGGCTTCCTGCGCTTCATGCGCGACCAGGAGTCGGTCGGCGCGAAACAGCTCGAGGCGGTCGCGGAAGAGGAAGGCGCCGACGCCGTCCGGCTGCTGACGATCCATGCCGCGAAAGGGCTCGAGTTCAAGGTCGTCGTCGTCGCCGACGCCGGCCGCGACCGCCTGGCGCCGGCCGCCGACGAGCTCCTTGCTCTCTCGGACGGTCGGTTCGGCTTCCGGGTCGTCGATCCGATCACGAGCGAGCGGCGCGGGGCGTTCGGCTACGACGAGGTGCGACGGGCGCGCGAGGCTGAGGACCGGGCCGAACGGCTGCGCCTCTACTACGTGGCGATGACGCGCGCCATCGACCGGCTGATCGTCTCCGGCGCTGTCGATCCCGGGAGCACGGCCGATGCGTCGACCCCGCTCGGCTGGGTGCTCGGCCGGCTCGGCGCCGACGAGGAGCTCGCCGCCGGCTCCGACCCGATCGAGCTCGAGCGCGAAGACGCGCGCATCCTGATTCGGCTCGACCGCCATCAGCCTGAGGCCACCGAAGAGGAAGAGCCCCCTGCCGCCGTGGAGGTGGGCCAGCTGGAACTCTTCGCAGGCAACGGGGCCGGCGCGCTGCCCCCGCCCGCGCCTCGGCTTCCGGAGCTGCCCGACGTCCCGGCCCCGCGCCTTCACACCCTCCGCTCGCTGTCGTACACGTCGCTCTCGCTCTTCGAGCACTGCTCCTACCGCTACTACGCAGAACGTGTCGTCGGGCTGAGCCCCGCCGACGCGAGCGCTCAGGTGCCCGGGCAGACCGGCCTCGCCGCGACCGAGACCGGCGATGCCGTCCATCGTCTGCTCGAGCTCGTCGACCTCACGAACCCAGTGGCTCCGGACGCGGAGCAGGTCCGCGTCTGGTATCCGGCAGTTACGGACGAGGAGCTGGAAAGAATTGCCGCCTTCGTCTCCGCGTATTGCGACTCGGAGCTCGCGCGCCGAATCGCGGCCTTGCCCGGAGCGGCCGTCGAGCGACCCTTCGCGTTCGAGCACGACGGGGTCCTCCTCCACGGCCGCCTGGACGTTCTCCACCAGCAGGATGGCCGTGCGCTCGTGCTCGACTACAAGACGAACGCGCTCGAGGAGGCCTCGCCGGAAGAGATCGTCGAGAGCGACTACCGGATCCAGCGTCTCGTCTATGCCCTGGCCTGCTTCCGGGCCGGCGCCGAGGACGTGGAGGTCGTCTACCACTTCCTCGAACGCCCCAACGCCGTCGTGTCGACGAGCTACGAGCGTGCCGAGCTCCCCCTCCTCGAGGCCGAGCTTTCCGAGGCGATCGCGCGGATCCGCGCCGGCGAGTTCCGGCCGACGCCGAGCGAGCAGGTCTGCGCCGGCTGCCCCGCGCTCGACGTGGTCTGTGCCGGGCCGCGCCTGCCCCGTCCGGTGCCCGCCGCGCAGCCCGCGGCCGCCGTTGCCTCGTAGCTACGTCCAGGAGGCGCGGAAGCGCGTCGGACCGAAGCGCGCCCGGATCCTGCCGATCGCCGATCGCCTCGCCGAGGAGCACGCCGACGCCGCCATCGCGCTCCGCTTCCGCACGGATCTCGAACTGCTCGTCTCGGTGATGCTCTCCGCGCAGACGACGGACGTGAACGTCAACCGCGTCACCGAGCGGCTCTTCGAGAAGTACCGCCGACCCGAGGATTACCTCGCCGTGCCCGCTGAGGAGCTCGAGCGCGACATCTTCGCGACCGGCTTCTACCGGCAGAAGACGAAGGCGTTGCAGGGGACGATGGCGATGCTGATCGAGGACTTCGGCGGCCAGGTGCCGCGGCGGATCGAAGACCTCCTCCGTTTGCCCGGGGTCGCGCGCAAGACTGCGAACGTGGTCGCGGCCGAACTGGGCGAGCCGCAAGGGATCGTCGTCGACACGCACGTCCGCCGGCTCTCGCAACGCCTCGGTCTGACGCGCGAGGAGGACCCGGTCAAGATCGAGCGCGATCTCCAGAAGCTCGTCCCGCGCGAGTACTGGGGGATCTTCCCGCACCTGCTGATCTGGCACGGCCGGCGCGTCTGCCTCGCGCGCGCGCCGCAGTGCGAGCGCTGCGTGGTGAACGACCTCTGTCCGGCTAGCCGGCTAGGCGCCGACTAGTCGGCGCCGACCAGAAGGGGCCATGCCGGCTTGCCGGTGTGGCCGTCTAGGCGGGCGCGGGGTCGCGCGGCGCCGTCAGCGCCTCGTACGGATGTCCCTCTTGCGCCGTCAGCCAGCGCTCGACGTCGAGCGCGGCCATGCTGCCCATCCCGGCTGCCGTGATCGCCTGCCGGTAGGTGTGATCGACCACGTCGCCGGCGGCGAACACGCCTTCCACGTTCGTCGCCGTTCCGTCGTGCGTGATCAGGTAGCCCTGTTCGTCCATGTCGAGCTGGCCGACGAAGAGCTCCGTGTTCGGGTCATGGCCGATCGCGACGAACAAGCCGTCGGCGGAAATCTCAGACAGCTCGTCCGTGTTGACGTCACGAGTGCGCACCGCCGTCACCGCGTTCTCGCCGACGACCTCGTCGACGACGGCGTTCGTAACCCAGTCGATCTTGTCGTTGGCGCGGGCGCGGTCGAGCATGATCGGCGAGGCGCGGAAGTCTTCGCGACGGTGGACGACCGTGACTTTGTCGGCGAACTTCGTCAGGAAGGTCGCCTCCTCCATCGCCGAGTCGCCGCCGCCGACGACGACGACCTCCTTCTCGCGGAAGAACGCCGCGTCGCAGACGGCGCAGTAGGAGACTCCGCGACCCTGCAGGCCGCGCTCGGAGTCGAGCCCGAGCTGGCGGGCGTTCGCGCCCGTCGCGACGATCACGGCCTGCGACCGGTACTCGTCGTCGCCGATGTAGACGCGGAACGGGCGCTCGGAGAAGTCCACGCGGGTGACGTCGTCGGAGATGTACTCGGCGCCGAAGCGCTCGGCCTGGCGCCGGAAGTCCTTCATCATCTCCGGCCCCAGCACGCCTTCGACGTAGCCCGGATAATTCTCGACGTCGCTCGTGATCATCAGCTGACCGCCCCACTGGAAGCCTTCGATTACGAGCGGCTCGAGATTCGCTCGGGCGGCATAAAGGGCAGCGGTGTAACCGGCTGGGCCGCCGCCGATGATGATCAACTCACGAATGTTCTCGCTCATATTTCTCCAAAGGAACGAAGCCCGGTTTTGGGCCTGTCAACAGTATTCAACGAGGCGGACGAACCGAAACTTCCCGACCGGCGACGAATGCGCTAAGAATGGCGGCTAGTGCGGCAGCTGCGGTTCGGGGTCTTGATGCTATTCGCGTGCCTGCTCGCCACGGCGGGTGGAGCTGCTTACGCCGCGAAGCCGAGACAGGCGCTCTTCAAGGTCACACTGACCGCCGCGCTGACGAAGACGTGGACGTTCACGCGGATCGAGTCGTCCGAGGCGGACTG
>DASQTZ010000083.1:0-5542 GCA_035641605.1 Gaiellaceae bacterium
GCTTGAGACGCCTCGCACCGTCATGCCTCCCAAGACGCTCGAGGAGGCTCGCAATCAGCCAGGCCGGCGTGAGCAGATCCAGGGGATCGTCCAGCGCATCGAGTCCGAGGGCATCAAGTACGTCTTCTTCCAGCAGGTCTCCATCACCGGCCGCGTGATGGGCAAGGGTGTCGTCGCCTCCTTCTTCCCGCAGGTTGCCGAGAAGGGCTATCAGCTCGTCTACGGCGCCACCGCCAACCTCTTCACCGACCGCGCCGGCGATTACATCGGCTTCGGGCCCGAGGCTTCCGAGCTCGCCGCCATCGCGGACCTCTCCACCTTCGCTCAGCTGCCCTGGGACCCGCGCGTCGCACGCGTGTTCTGTGACTGCTACGACACGGAAACGGGCAAGCTGCTCGACGCCGATCCGCGTCAGAACCTCAAGCGCGTCGTCGCCGAGTTCGAGGAGGAGCTCGGCTACAGCTTCCTCATCGGCATCGAGCCGGAGATGATGTGGCTCAAGAAACCCGAGGACGGCGCCCTGCCCGAAGGCGCCACCAAGCCCTACTGCTACCACATCCATCAGTTCGAGGAGCTCCGTCCGGTGCTCCTCGACGTCGTCGACTACGGCCAGCAGCTCGGCCTCGACATGTCCTACGGCGACCACGAGGACGCGCCCGGCCAGCTCGAGCTCAACTTCCGCTTCGACCGGCCCGTCAAGACCGCCGACAACATCACGACCTACCGGCAGATCTGCGCCGCGGTGGGTCGCAAGCACGGGCTGTTGCCGACCTTCATGCCCAAGCCGTTCACGGGCGTGAGCGCGAACGGACACCACCATCACTTCACGCTGATCGACGAGGACGGCAACAACGTCTTCCACGACTCCAGTGGACCCGCTGAGCTCTCCGACACCGCGCGTTACTTCCTCGGCGGGATGCTGGATCACTTCGGCGCCCTGATGTGCGTGGGCAACCCGACCGTCAACTCCTACTGCCGCATGTGGGACTTCGGCTTCTGGGCCCCCGTCTACAAGAACTGGGGTTGGCAGAACCGCACCTGCACCGTCCGCGTGGCGAGCGGCGGTCGCTTCGAGTACCGCGGCGTCGACTCGAGCAGCAATCCCTACCTCACGATCCCGGCCCTTCTCTACGCCGGCCTCGACGGCATCCGCAACCAGTCCGATCCGGGCGACCCTCAGTCGCGCAACACCTACGACATCCTCGCCGAGCAGGCCGAGAACGGCAGCAAGGCCAGCGAGAAGCTCGAGCGCGTCCCGGACTCGCTCGGCGCCGCCCTCGAGGCGCTCGAGGCCGACGACATCATCAAGAGCGCCATGCCCGGCCGCCTCTACGACGTCTTCAAGCACTACAAGCGCGACGAGTGGGAGCGCTACCTGGCCGCCGTCACCGACTGGGAGCGCGAGGAGTACCTCGAGGTGCTGCCGTGACACGCGCGCACGCGTGCGCGAGGCAGGTGGCGTAGGCCATGTGCGGCATCGCCGGCATCATCTACCGCGACGGCGGTGGCGAGCGGCACGTCGGCCGCGACATGACGGCCATGCTCCAGGCCATGAAGCACCGCGGCCCCGACTCCACCGGGTACGCGCTCTACCGCCCGGAGGCCGACGGCTACGTCATGCACGTGAAGCTCGCGGAGGCCAACAACGGCCACCACGACTTCGACTTCGACGAGCGTCTCCGTCGCCAGCGCGAGGAGGTCGAGTCACGGGTCAAGGCCCTGGGCGCGCAGATCAGTGACGTGAGGTCGACGACGGACCACGCGATGACCATGACGTTCGGGTTCGACGGCGACCTGAAGCAGCTCGCGGACTACGTGGAGGACGTCCGCGGGACCGAGGTGCTGTCGCTCGGCCGCGCGCTCGAGATCGTCAAGGACCTGGGCGACGCGAAGACCGTGGCGTCCGACTACGGGCTCGACGGCTTCGTGGGCACGCACGCCATCGGCCACGCCCGCATGGCGACCGAGTCCGACGTCGACATCGCCAACGCGCACCCGTATTGGGCGTATCCCTTCCCCGACGTCGCCGTCGTGCATAACGGACAGCTCACGAACTACCACCAATGGAAGCGCCGCCTCGAGCGCGCCGGCCACCGCTTCCAGTCCGAGTGCGACTCCGAGATCATCGCCGTCTACCTCGCCGAGCGGATGGCCCAGGGCGACTCGCTCGAGGAGTCGATGCAGCGCTCGCTCAGCGAGCTCGACGGCGTCTTCACCTACATCTGCGTGACGGAAGACGCACTTGGCGTCGCCAAGGATGAGCTCGGGGCGAAGCCGCTGGTTCTTTATGAATCGGACGACATCGTCGCCCTCGCGAGCGAAGAAATAGCAATTCGGAAGGTCGTCGATCGTGAGATCGAGACCTACGACCCCTACGAGGGCGCGGTGATGGTGTGGACCCGGTAGCGGGCGACGCGCAGGCGGCGCGCGCAACCGCGAGTAACGGCGCGCGGGACGTGGCCGGCACGGACACGGCGAACGAGGAGGTCCTCTTCGACCCCCGCGGTCTGGTCGAGCTCGACGAGACCGTCCCCAACGTCGCGGAGATCGACGGGGACAAGGCGCAGTTCGACGCCAAGGACCTCACGACGCGCAAGATCAATGCCGAACTGCGACGGCTCGTCTACGAGCTGGGGATCAAGGAAGTCACGATCCTGAATCCGAGCGCAAGGCACTCGCTCGGCACCGGGATCCTCACGCGTTGCAAGATCACCTTCGAGGGCTCTCTCGGCTACTTCGGCGTCGGCCTCATCGACGGCCCCGAGGTGCAGATCAACGGCCGCGTGGGGTGGAGTGTCGCCGAGAACATGATGTCGGGCGTTGTCGTGATCGAATCGAATGCCGGGTCGTTGGCGGGCGCCGCCCTACGGGGTGGGGACCTCGTCGTGAAAGGACAGGTCGGCGCCCGCACCGGCATCGATCAGAAGGGCGGCACGATCATCGCCCTCGGCAATGCCGGCTCAATGACCGGCTTCATGATGCAGCGCGGCCGCCAGATCATCTGCGGCGACGTCGGCCCCGGCCTCGGCGACTCGATGTACGACGGCACGCTCTACGTGGCCGGCAAGGTCAAGGCGCTCGGCATCGACTGCGTCGAGGGCGAGTGGACCGACGCGGACACCGAGCTGATCGAGCGGAAATTCAAGATCTACGGCCTCGGCGAGCCGCCGACCTTCCAGAAGTTCGTCTGCGGCAAGAAGCTCTACAACTACGACTCGCTCGAGCCGAGCGAGCGAAAGCTGGTGCTGTGATGGCCGACGAGAACGCACCCAGCCAGAAGACGGTCCTCGGCCGCAGCAAGATCTTCACGCCGGAGGTCATCGACGACATCCACATGAAGGCCGAGCTCGGTCGCTACCGCATGCGCGGCTTCTCGATGTTCAAGAAGATCCCGCACTGGGACGAGCTGATCTTCCTGCCGGGCACGCTCACGCGCTTCGTGATCGAGGGCTATCGCGAGAAGTGTGTGACGAAGACGGTCCTCGGCTCGCGCTTCGCCAAGAAGCCGATCGAGCTCGACATCCCGATCTACATCACCGGCATGAGCTTTGGCGCGCTGAGCCTCGAGGCGAAGATGGCGCTCGCCAAGGGCGCCTCCATGGCCGGCACGGCAACTTGTTCCGGCGAGGGCGGAATGATCCCGCCCGAGCGCGACCTCAGCACGAAGTGGTACTACCAGATCATCCAGAGCCGGTACGGGTTCAACCCGCACCACCTGATGCTCGCGGACGCGGTCGAGTTCTTCATCGGGCAGGGCTGCAAGGTCGGCCTCGGCGGCCACCTCATGGGCCAGAAGGTGACCGAGCAGGTCGCCGAGATGCGCAGCCTCCCGGCGGGGATCGATCAAAGAAGCCCCGCCCGTCACCCCGACTGGCTCGGCCCCGACGACCTCAGCCTCAAGGTCCAGGAGACCCGCGAGGCCACCAACTACGAGATCCCGATCCAGCTGAAGCTCGGCGCCGCGCGCGTGTACGACGACGTGCGCATGGCCGCCAAGTGTGGCCCCGACATCATCTATCTCGACGGCGCCGAGGGCGGCACCGGCGCCGGCCCGCACACCGCGGCCGAGGAGACCGGCATCCCGCTGATGGCGGCCATCCCCGAGGCGCGCCGCGCGCTCGAGGACGTGGGCCTCGCGGACGAGATCGACCTGGTGGTCGCGGGCGGCATCCGCAACGGCGGCGACGTGGCCAAGTGCATCGCGCTCGGCGCCGACGCCATCGCGATCGGCCATTCGGCCTTGATGGCGCTCAACTGCAACAAGGAGATCCCGGGCGTCACGGACTACGAGGGCACGATCGGCGTGCCGGCCGGCCAGTGCTACCACTGCCACACCGGCCGTTGCCCAGTCGGCATCACGACGCAGGACCCGGAGCTCCGCAAGCGGCTGCACGTGGAGGAGGCCGCCAACCGCGTCTACAACTTCCTCCACACGCTCACGCTCGAGGTGCAGATGCTCGCGCGCGCGTGCGGGAAGACGAACGTGCACTCGCTCGAGCCCGAGGACCTCGCGGCGCTCACCACCGAGGCCGCGGCGATGGCGCGCGTGCCGCTCGCCGGCACCAACTACATCCCCGGCGTCTCCGAGGAGCAGGCGCTCGAGCGCATCGAGACGATGCTCGACCGCTACCTCGCGAACCCGGTCGACGAGCTGCCCGCGGTGCCCGAGAAGGCCGGCACGAGCGGCGCCGTGGAGGATCGCCGGTGATGGAGAGCTCCGAGGGTCAGGGCATGAAGTCGATGCAGAACGTCCGCGAGGACATCGACGAGCGCGAGACCGTGGCGCAGGAGCCCGGGCTTGCCGACGTCCTGCCCAGCACCCGCGAGCCCGAGAAGATCTTCTCGATCGACTCCGAGTACCTGTCGGGCAAGCGCTACCCGTACCAGGAGGACATCTCGCTCGTCGAGGACATCGACCTCGAGGCGGCCACGCCGGGCCAGGACATCAACTGGCTCGAGGACATCGAGCTGCTCGAGGAGGAGGGGGTGCCAGCCGTCTTCGACCGCTACTCGAACTCCTTCCTCAAGCTCTATTTCGACATCCCGGCCGGGCGCGAGAACGAGATCGCGCGCAAGGTGCTGATCGCGCACCTCCGGTCGGGCAACTCCTACGGCATCCGCCTCAAGGAGCAGCACTGCAAGTTCCCGCAGCCCGAGCTGGGGCCGTGGGTGGAGGGGTCAAGGACGGTCGGCGAGAACTGGAAGCCGTCGGTCCTCGAAGGCTGGGAGCCGCCGCTCCACTGATGGCCCGCGAACGCTCCGTCAAGCACCTTGTCATCGGAGCGGGCGTCCACGGTCTCTCGACCGCCTGGCACCTCGCCGAGCGCGGCGAGGAGGTGCTCGTCGTCGACAAGACCGCCGTGGCAGCGGGCGCGTCCGGGATCGCCTGCGGCGTCGTGCGCAACAACTACTTCCAGCCGGCGATGTCAGAGCTCATGGCCGCCTGCGTCGAGATCTGGGAGTCCGACCCCGAGACGCTCCACTACCACGGCTCCGGCTACATCGCCCTCGGCGACGGCGACCAGGAGGCCGACCTCACCAC
>DASQTZ010000084.1:0-3076 GCA_035641605.1 Gaiellaceae bacterium
CTCTGGTTGAGCATCGGCCGGATCGCCAGGTTGTTCTCCGTGCCGAGAGTTCCGACGATTGCGAAGACCTTGTCCTGGAGCACCAGCTTGTTGTGCAGCTGGACGGCCTGCGCCGGGTTGTACCCGTCGTCGTACGTCTTGAAGATGATTCCGCGGCCGTAGATGCCGCGCTTTCCATCCGGACCCCTCCGGGCGTTGACGTACTTGAAGTACGTCTGCATCCCGGCTTCGATCGGGGCATACGACGACACAGGCCCGCTGAACGGGAACGTCCCGCCGATCGTGATCGCTCGGCTCGTGATTCCCGGAACTGCCTGTGTCGTGGTCCCAGCGTGCGGTCGCGCGAGCGCTCCCGGCAGGCTCAGGGTCAACCCCGCGCCGAGCGCAACGACCGTCACCAGCACCTTCTTCATGCGATTCTCCTCCCTGAGGCCGCTAAGTGATTGGGTAGCCTAGTACAAAGGGTTACGCAGGGTAACGCCAAGCTGGATTAGCTTTCGGCGACCGACTGACGGAGTGCGGAGAAGCCGTCCCAGAGGATCGTCGTCAGGTACTCGACGAGCTGCGCCCTTGGCATCGACCGGCTCTCGAGCCACGAGGTTCCCGCCGCCCTGACCATCCCGGTCACGCACTCGGCCCAGGGCTTGGCGAACCCGGGATCGAGACCGGCGCGCTGGATGTTCTCGACGGCTGCGAACGCGCAGTTGGCGACGTGGCGATGGCGAAAGTCCGTCATCAGCGGAGCCGTCCGCGGCTGCTCGCTCGCATGGAGCAGGAAGCGGTAACGCTCGGGCTCCCGCTCGACGTACGAGAGGTACGCATCGATCGTCGCCGCGAGGCGGCTGCGCGGATTGGGCGCGCTGACGGCCGACCGGAGGGCGACCACGAGCTCGGCGATGTATCGCTCCGTGAGCGCCGTGTAGAGGCCGTCCTTGTCGCCGAAATGTCGGTAGAGGACGGGCTTCGTGATCCCCGCCTCGGAGGCGATGTCGTCCATCGAGACGTGGGGGCCGTCGCGCTGGATGACCTCGTCCGCGACGTCGAGGAGCTCTCCGCGGCGCCGCTCGCGCAGGCGCGCCCGCTCCGAATCTCGCCTCCTCGTCGCAGGTGTCTGGGTTGCCATGGTTGCCGACGTTAACGGTTTTCAGGCGCCCGGAGGCGCGGCGCGGCGCAACCTTCCGCCGCGCACGACGTTGGCGAGCGCCCGGAAGAGGCCGGCGACGCCGCCCGGAAGCAGCAGCATGACCACGATCAGGAACACCCCGAAGACGACCGCCGGAGCCTGATCCGCGAGGCTGAGATCGAAGAGAGGCGGCTCCTGCGAGTAGATCGGGAGAAACTCGAAGAGGAGTGCTCCGAAGACGACTCCGGCGAGCGAGCCGAGTCCGCCGATGACGGCGGCGGCGAGCAGCAGGATCGAGAGTGAGACTGGGAAGGTGTCGGGGTTGACGTACGCCGTCTCGATCGCGAACAGCGCGCCTGCCGCGCCGGCATAGGCAGACGAGACGCCGAAGGCGAACGTCTTGTAGAGCGCGGGGTTGACGCCCGCGGAAACCGCAGCGACCTCACCGTCGCGGATCGAGCGCCACGCCCGCCCGATGCGGCCTCGAACCAGCAGCCAAGCGAGCAGGAACAGGATTCCGGCCGTGACCCAGGCTTCGTAATAGAGCCAGTGGCGAGTGGAGATGTCCCAGCCGAACGGGGTCTCAGGGAGGTTCAGATTGAGGCCTCCGCCACCGCCGGTGACCTCCGCGAAGCGCTTCATCAGGATCGGAAACGAGACCGCGATCGCGAGCGTGGCAAGCGCCAGCGAGATGCCTCCGAGTCGCAGCGCCGGGATGCCGATGATGAAGCCGACGGCGCCGGTGACGAGCGCGGCGATCGGAATCGTGAACACCGGCCGCATCCCGTCGCCGATCGGGATCCAGTCCGGTGGGTCGAGCATGTACAGCTCGAGGCCTGGGCGGCCGAGTGACAGGAGAGCGGCCACGTAGGCACCGACACCGACGAACGCGCCGTGGCCGAGCGAGATCTGGCCGCTGTAGCCGGTAAGGATGTTGAGACCGAGGAGCGCGATCACGTAGATCGCGACGAGCGTGAACTGGAGCAGCCGGAACTCACCCATGAACCTGGGCAGGACCGCGACCACGATGACGGCTAAGACGAAGAGCGCCGGGGCGATCGATTTGCGTACAAGACTGCGCCAGCTCATCAGACCCGCCTCACCACGCGGTGGCCGAACAAGCCCTGGGGCCGGATGAGCAGCACGAGCAGCAGCACCGTCAACGCCGCCGGCAGCCGCAGCTCGCCGCCGATGAAGTCGACGTAGGTCCCGAGCACGTTGATGAGCACCCCCAGCGTGAGCCCGCCGACGACCGCGCCGACCGGGCTGTCGATCCCGCCGAGCACGGCGGCGGCGAAGGAGTAGATCAGGATCACCAGCATCAGGTTGGGGTCGAGGAAGGCGGTGGGGGCGGCCATCATTCCGGCGACGGCGCCCAGCGACGCGGCCAGGCCCCAGCCGAGCGCGAGCATCCAGCCGACGCGGACACCCATCAGCCGACTCGCCTCCTGGCTGTTCGCGACCGCGCGCATGACGAGACCGATCGTCGTGAAGCGGAAGAACGCCCAGAGCACGAGGACGGTGGCCAGGCAGACGCAGAGCACGCCGAGGTCCTGGTACGAGACCACGACACCGGCGATCTCGGTCGTCTCGTTCGGGAACGGGCTGTCGAAGGACTTCACCTCGGCGCCCCAGATCCAGCCGGTCAGGCCGTTGAGCGCGATGAGTAACCCGATCGTGACGATCACGATCACGATCTCGGGCCGGTGCTCGACCGGCCGGATGATGATCCGTTCGACGGCGGCGCCGCCGACAAAGGCGATCACGAGGGTGAGCGCGAAGGCGGGCCAGTACGACAGGCCCTGGTTCATCAGCGACCAGGCGACGAACGTCGTGAACGTCGCCATCTCGCCCTGAGCGAAGTTGAGGACGTCTGTCGACCGGTAGATGAGCACGAGCGCGAGCGCGAGGCTGGCGAAGATCGACCCCTGCGCAAGCCCGCTGACGACCTGT
>DASQTZ010000085.1:0-5188 GCA_035641605.1 Gaiellaceae bacterium
TCGGCGATCAGCGCCTCGTTCTCGGCGATGAGACAGCAGATCTCCACCGCCTTCACGGAGCTCGAGGGGCTCGACCCCGGCGGCGAGCTGAGGACGGCCTTCGAGGAGGCCGACTCCTGTAACGAGCTGCAGACGAGCTAGATCGCGACGCTCATCGGGGACGTCGCCACCCAGGCGGCTGCGCCCAGGAACACGATCCACCCGACCGCAAGCATGGCAGTGCGGAGTCCGGCCCCGGTGAGCTTCGTGCTCATGCCGGCGAAGAACAGCGCCACCGCGAAGAGGACGACGGCGAGCACGTAGTTGGACGCGCGCTGGATGTCGCGCCGCACCTCGGAGGCCAGGACCTCGGCCTCCGCGTCGAGGCGCTCCGCCTCGGCCGTCGCGGCGAGCTTGTACTGCGGGAGGGCGAACGGCGTGGGCGCCGCGCCGCTCGACTCGAGCGGCCTCGTGGCGATCCACGCGTCGAACGCAGGCTTGAACTCCTCGCGGAAGCGCGTCCGGTAGAAGCTCTCAAGCTCGGTCTGGTTCTGGGCGTATGCATCGACCCACTGGATGAAGGTTGCGATGTCGACCTGGGTCTCGGCATTCCCGCGGCCGGCCGCCCGGGCTGCCTCGATCCGGGTCTTGTTCACTCGGCTTGACGTCTTCGCCTGCTCGCCGTTCCAGCGCGTCGCCTGGTAGCTGCTCCACGCCGTCGCGACGGCGGCGAACGCGAGCAGGATCGTGGCGGCGAGCTCGGCCCAGTTCCGCTTGCCCTCCGCGCTCACGAGGCCCGTCCTTGTTCGTCGCACGGCGGTTCGGGGACACGGTCGACGGCGACAAGGGCCTCGTCGAACGTACGCAGGATGCGCTCCATCGCGACGGGTTGAATTCCGCCGACGCCGTCCTTGAAGGGACTGTCGAGGAACTGGACCAGCAGCAGCATCGCGGCAAGCGTCGTCGCAACCGTGCCCATCAGCACTCCCTGAGAGAGCGCACGCTCGCCGCTGTCGGCGAAGAAGAGCGTGTAGCCGATGATCACGATTGCCAGCAGGATCAGGACGACCCAGAGCGGCGAGGGAATCACACCGACCGCTCCGTGGGCTCGATCGATACGGGCCTCTTCTCGTTCGGCGGTGTGGTCGAGCCACTTGTCGTAGGCGGACTCCTCCACCGCAGTCTTCGGTTGGTAGAGGCGCACGGTGCGGAAGAGCTCGATGCCCCAACTGTTGACTTCGTCGACCGACCTCCCGGCCTCGGCTTGCGGCCACTCGAGGTGGACGACGGAGCGGCCGTAGCAGACGAGCTCGCCCGTCAGCTCCGCGGCGACGGGCGCCGGGAAGAACTGCGCCGTCTCGATCTGACGCCCGAGAGCGAGGGACTCTTGCTCCGCGCCCACGCGGGACTTGTCGTAGCTCGTGAAGGCGAGGAAGACGACAAACCCGACCAGCACGGAGAAGCCCGTCGCAAGGACGCCGAAGACCCCGGCAGCGCGGTCGCCGTCGGCGAAGAAGCTGCCATCCGGAGCGCGCCGGCGCACGAGCAGCATCGCGGCGACACAGGGCGCCGCGACGGCGGCGATGATCAGCGCTCCCCAGACGAGGTTCATCGCGCTTCGAGAGCGTCGCCGGTCATCCGGACAGTGTTCTTCAAGGCTCGGTCGGCCCCATGGCCGCCGGCGGTAGCACCATGGAGGCGCGAAGGTCCGTCAGCGGCGTGTCCGGGACCTCGATGAGCCCCCGGGTCGGACGATCGAGGTCGAACGTCACCAGCAGGAGACCGCTGACGAGCGCGGCCACGCGCACGGTTTGCTGGTCGATCATCTCGTTGAGCGTCTCGACGTAGAGGCGTGGAGCGCTCGCCGTCGGCGCGTCGTCGAGAGCCTGGCCCGCGAGCCGCCAGAGCTCACGCTGAAGAACCTCTCCGTCCGCCTGGGCGCGGCGAGCCCCGTCGGTGCCCGGTACCGACTCCGAGAGGCGGATGCTCGTGTCCGTGTAGCGCCCCAGCAGATCGAGCGACGGCGATCGGACGGGCTCAGCGAGGGTCTGAGCGCGCAGATACGTCGTCCCGATCCTGTTCGCGTCCTCGACGACCGCCGCCCTCCGCGACTCGTAGCGTCCGACCGCGAGCGCAAGCCCGAAGGCGAAGATCAGGCCGACGACGCCGAGCAGCGCTGCCTGGAGGGCGGCGAAAGGCTCTCGCAGCGTCTCCGACCGGTGCCGTAGGTACCTGCCGAGCAGGGCGCCGAGCGCGGTCGTCCCGACGACGATCGCAAAGAGTATGAGCGCGAGCTCCCAGCTACTGAGCCGGAAGAACAGGTGTCTTCTCCGCGGTCTCGACCTCGAGCGTCAACCCGTCGAGCGCCACGACCCGGACCGGGGTCCCCGCCGGCACAGTCTCGGGCGCGCGCGCCTCCCACAGCTCGCCGTGCACACGAACGTGGCCCTCCGGCTCCAGCGGCTCGACAGCCTTGCCGACAGCGCCCACGAGGTTCTCCACGCCGGTGACGACCTTCACGCCGCGCATCCGGCGGTAGAAGTAGAAGACCTCGAGGCCGAAGAGGGCCAGCGCAGTCAGCCCCGCCACCGCACCCCACGGCTCGGGGAGCAGGAGGAGCAGCAGGAGAGCGAGCAGGAGAAACACGGGCCCGCACCATCATCCGGCCGGGCGAGGACAGCAGCATCATCCCGATCGGGCGATGATCGGCCGCGCCGGCTGCGCGCTTACCTCTTCGGCGCGAAAGGCTCCAGCACGTCCTGGCCCGGCTGCACGATCCCGTAGTGGGACTCGGGCACTTCGTTCCAGGCTCCGGCGAGGTCGCCCAGCGGCTCGGACACGACGACTCTCGTCTCCTCCGAGAGCCCCGCCAGCTGCTCGTTTTCCGGGTAGAGCGCCTGGAGCGAGTCCATGCGCGTGCTGAAGTAGAGCGACCGCGAGTCGCCTTCGCTCGAGTAGCGGAAGGCCCAGATGCTCGTTCCGTCGCTCGTCGCGATCGTCATCTGGATCGGGTCGTCGACGCCGTGCTTGCGGCCGGTCTCCTCGACGAGGCCGACCATCCTCTCTACGGCTGCAACGGGATCGTCCTCGAGCCCGAAGGTGAGCGCGAGGTAGAACATCGTCTCCGAGTCGGTCGTGCCCTCGATCGACGGGAAGAGCGAGTCGTCGACGGCGAGCAGAAGCTCGCGCCGGACGCTGGGGAACTCCCGGATCAGGCCGTTGTGCATCCAGAGCCAGTTGCCGTACCGGAACGGGTGCGTATTCGTCTCCTGGATCGCCGTCCCGGTCGAGGCCCGGATGTGCGCGAAGAAGAGCGGCGAGGAGACGCCGGCAGCGAGCTCGCGCAGGTTGCGGTCGTTCCACGCCGGGTGCGTGTTGCGATAGACCCTCGGCGGCTCGCCCTCCTCGTACCAGCCCACACCGAAGCCGTCGCCGTTCGTCGTCGTCGCGCCCTCCCTTGCGTGCAGGCTCTGGTCGATCAGCGAGCGGTCTCTCTTGACGAGCAGTTCTTCCATCCGGATCGGCGATCCGGAGTAAGCGAGCCAGCGGCACATCTCACTCTCTCCTCTCGACGGATCCCGGCGGTCTCGTCGGGATGCTCTGGGCCAGGAACAGGGCAAGGACGGCGAGCACGGCGAGGATCGCCAGCGCGGAGCGGAGGCCGTCGAGCCGGGCGTCTGCGTTGGCGTCGACGGCTGCGTCAGTGGTCTCCGAGCTTGCGCCCGCTTCGTCGAGCGCAGCCTCGAGATCGGCGTCGGAGATGAACGGGATGCCGCCCGCGAGCTCGACCTGCGCCTGCTCCTTCGCGCTCGCAGGGATCGCCTGGCTCTGCTGCACGTTCGTGAGGAACGAGGACGACAACGTCGCGATCAGCAGCGAGCCGGCCAGTGCCGTGCCAAGCGACGCGCCGAGGTTCGTCATCGTGTTCTGAACCCCGCCGACCTCGGGGCTCTGGTCGTCCGGCACCGCCGAGACGGTCACGGCCCCGAGCTGCGAGGAGAGCGCGCCGATCCCGAACCCGACCAGCAACATGGGCACGAAGACGATCTCCGCACCGGCGTCCGGGTCGAGCCCGCCGAGCAAGACAACGGTGCCGGCGAGGAGTGAGAGGAGGCCGAGTCGGACCACGAGGCGCGGCGAGGCGCTCGGGAACAGCTTCGGGATGCCGATCGCAGCCGCCAGCAATGTCACCGAGAGCGGCAGCAGCCGGACCCCGGTGTCGATCGCGGAGAGCCCGAGCGCGACCGAGAGGAAGAGCGGCACGACGAAGAAGAACCCCGCCTGGACCAAAAACTGGAAGAAGAACATCGTCAGGCCGCCGGTCAGCTGCTTGTTGCGCAGCATCGCCGTCCGGACGAGCGGCTCCTGGCCATGCGACTCCCGGCGGGCCTGCCAGCGGAAGAAGACCCAGATCACGAAGAGGCCGCCGATGATCAGCCAGATCGTCGGGGAGAGGCCGGCCCACGAAGGACCGCCGGTCTTGGGTTGGATCCATCCCCACTCGCTCGAGCGGAGGACTCCGAAAACGAGGAGCCCGAGGCCGAGAGCCGAGAGCACGGCGCCGACGACGTCGAGTTGCGGCCGCTTCTCGACCGGCGCGTCTGCGATGCGGCGGGTCAGGAGCAGGATCGCCAGCACGACCACGACCTCGCCGGCGAACACCCACCGCCAGGAGAAATACGTCGTGCAGAAGCCTCCGATCAGCGGGCCGACGGCGACGGCGACCGCTCCGGCGGCGGCAACGAGGCCGTAGGCGGCGGGGCGGCGCTCCGCCGGGAAGTTCCCTGCGACCAGGGCCACGATCGCCGGCATGATCAGTGCCGCGCCGACGCCCTCCAGGAACGACCAGCCGAAGAGGAGCACAGGAAGGCTCTGGGCAATCGACGTCGTGAGCGAGCCGCAGCCGTAGATGACACAGCCGATTGCGAAGGCCCGCTTCCGCCCGATGATCGCCCCGATCTTGGCCCCGGTGATCATCAGCGCGGCCATCACGAGCGTGTAGGCGGTGATCGCACCCTGGATCCCCGTCACCGTCGTCCCCACGTCCTTGGCGACGGTGGCAATGGACACGTTCATCACAGAGCTGTCCAGCGTCATCAGGAACTGGCCGGACGCAAGCGTGAGGAGGACAAGCATGGCGCCGCCCGCGCGCGCCGACGAAGCCGTGTCGGCGGCGGTCGTCACAGGCGCGATTCTCTCAGAGCGGTCA
>DASQTZ010000086.1:0-3540 GCA_035641605.1 Gaiellaceae bacterium
TCGCCACATCAATTACGGCCGGTCGCGCTCGGGTCCGGGCTCCTGTTCCATCCCCTCTGGCTGACCGGGCGGTGGCTCGGGCATGCTCGCGGTGTCGGGCTGCGTGCCCTCAGTCCGCATCTGCGGTTCGGCGGGCATGTCTTCAGCCTTCTTCTCACGTCCGAGCAGTCTGTCGAGAAAACCCATCGTTCCTCCTTGAATCGGTGGGCGGCCCCGCGAGTATGGGGCATCGGGAACCTCGACGCTAGCTACGATGGCGCGCGCGTTGCCCAGAAAGTCACGAACGCCACCACCGCCCCGTCGCCCGGTCCAGGCGCCCAAAGTGCGGACCGCACCGCGCGACGAGCGCCAGACCCGGATGATCCTGCTCATCATCGGCGGCTCAGCATTGCTGGTGGTTGCTGCGGTTCTCGGCTTCCTGTTCTTGGGTCGCGGCTCTGACGGCGACGCGGACGCGGCGACGCAGATTCGCGAGTCGGGCTGCACGTTCGAAACGCTTCCGGCCGCGCCGAACCTCCGCTTCAAGGGTCAGCAACTGCGCCACGTGCCCGCGCTGCCGAAGGGCTTCAAGTACAACTCGAATCCGCCGACGAGCGGGATTCACACTGACACGACGGTGATCTTCGGCATCTACGACGAGCCCGTGCCGGCGATCTCGACCATCCACAACCTCGAGCACGGCGCCGTCGTCATCCGCTACGGCCCTGACGTCCCCGCAAGCGAGGTGGAGAAGATCCGCGAGTTCTACCTCGACGATCCGAACGGCCTCGTCGTCGCGCCGATGCCCGGCCTCGGCGACACGATCGCGCTGACCGCGTGGACATTCGACCAGGCCCGCAGGACCGACCGCAAGTACGAGGGCGTGGGACGGCTCGCCAAGTGCACGCGCTTCGACGAGGACGGCTTCAACACCTTCGTCGACACCTTCCGCGGACATGGTCCAGAAGAGTTCACCGTGGACCAGCTGCTCCCGGGACGGGGGTAGCTACGCTTCCACGGGCCGGGGTGGCGAAACTGGTCATACGCGCCTGACTTAAAATCAGGTGTCCCCCTTGGGGGCGTGCGGGTTCGACTCCCGCCCCCGGCATGCTTCTCGTACTCGCACTCCTCGCCGCGATCTTCTGGCTCCCCTCACCGTGGAGCTACCTCGCGGTGACCGCGGCGGCCGTGTTCGAGCTCGGCGAGCTCGGGTTCTTCGTCTGGTACTCCCGACGGCGCCGCGCGACGACCGGCGCCGAGGCGCTGCCGGGAACCACCGGGACCGTTGTCGAGGCCTGCCGGCCGCTGGGTCAGATCCGCGTGACGGGCGAGCTCTGGCGCGCGCGCTGCGAAGAGGGCGCGGACCCTGGCGAGACCGTCGTCGTCGAGGCGCTCGGGCCCGATCTGACGCTGATCGTGCGACGGGCACCCATCTAGACTGCCGCCGTGGCCAAGCTCGACGAAACGTCGGTCGAGCAGCTCGCGCTCGAATGGGACACGCCCCTCTTCCGCATGGCGCTCGGCCAGTTCGAGCAGGCGCTCGAGCACGCGGATGTACCTGATTTCGTCTCCGAGCGGCTCCGCTTCCCCGAGCGCTCGACGATCGTCGGCGTGCCGATCCGCCGCGACGACGGCACCTTCACCGTCTTCCCCGGCTATCGCGTTCAGCACTCGACCGTGCTCGGACCGACGAAGGGCGGCATCCGCTACGACCTCCATGTCGATCTCGGCGAGTGCGCGGCGCTGGCTATGTGGATGACCTGGAAATGCGCGCTGTTGAAGCTCCCCTACGGCGGCGCCAAGGGAGGGGTGCGCTGCAACCCGCGCGAGCTGTCCGCAGACGAGCTGCAGCGGCTGACCCGGCGGCTGACGATCGAGCTGCTGCCGGTGATCGGGCCCGAGGAGGACATTCCTGCTCCGGACATGGCCACGAACGAGCAGACGATGGCGTGGATCATGGATACCTACTCGATGCAGGTCGGCTATGCCGTCCCGGAGATCGTGACGGGAAAGCCGGTCACGATCGGCGGCTCGGTCTTCCGGCGCGAGGCCACCGGAGCCGGCGTCGTGATGGTGATCGACCGAGCGTGCGAGCGGCTGGGCTGGCGCGTCGCGGGCCAACGTTGCGTCGTCCAGGGGTTCGGCAACGTCGGCGGCGTCGCCGCGCGCGACTTGCACGACCGCGGCGCGATCGTCACCGGCGTCTCGGATATCTCGGGCGGCGTCTTCGGCGAGCGGGGGCTCGACCTCGACGCTGTCAACGCGTGGATCCAGAAGAACGGATCGCTCGAGGGCTATCCCGACGCCGAGCATGTCTCGAACGCCGATCTGCTCGAGTTGCCGTGCGACATCCTCGTCCTCGCCGCGCTCGAGGATCAGGTGACGGGTGAGAACGCGGGGAGGATCGAGGCCCGGATGATCGCCGAGGGCGCCAACGGGCCGACCTCGATCGAGGCGGATGCGATCCTCGCCGACCGCGGGATCCACGTGCTCCCGGATATCCTCACGAACGCCGGCGGGGTGACGGTCTCGTACTTCGAATGGGTCCAGGATCTCGGTCGCCTGTTTTGGACCCGCGACGAGATCCGCGAGCAGCTGGCCGAGAAGCTGGGGGACGCCTTCGACCGGGTCTGGCACCTGTCGGATCAGCTCGAGATCACGCTGAGGCGGGCCGCTATGGTCGCGGCGATTCGCGAGGTCGCCGGGGCGCTGACCGCTCGCGGCATCTATCCGTGATTCTCGTCCGCGAGGCAATGGTGGTCGAGCCGAGGGCGCTCGGCGTCGACGCGACCGCACAGGAGGCCGGCGAACTGCTCGCCAACCCGGACGTCCGCGCGGTGTTCGTCTGCGACGACCACCGTCTGGTCGGGGTGGTCACGCGCAAGACGCTCGTCCGGGAGGTCGTTGCGCCGGGCCTGGACCCCCGCGCCACGCGGCTCGGCGAGGTCGCCGAGCCTCCGCACTACACCTTCGAGGCCGAGACTCCGGCGGAGGAGGCCTTTCGATTCATGGAGGAACGTGACGCTGAGCGCGTGCCGGTCGTCGAGGACGGCCGCCTGGTCGGCGTCCTGTCCCGCGTGGTCCTCCAGCGCCGGCTAGCCGAGGACGAGCCGCCGGGCGAAGAAGAGTCTTAGCGACCGCCGCTTCGCGGGGCGGAGCCGCCTGACCTCGCCGGGCAACTCCGCAACCGCTCGGTCCTTCGGCAGGTAGCCGGCCGCCCCGGCTTCACCCGCCCGCTCGACGTCCTTCGGGTCAGTGGAAGAGCTGACCACGAGTACGCGAGCATCTGGGACCGTTGCCGCAATCCGCTTCGTCGCCTCGAAACCGTCCATCCGCGGCATCAGCAGATCCGTGACGACGACATCGGGCCGAAGGTCGTCGGCGAGCTGGACACCCTTCGCGCCGTCGGCGGCAGAGCCGACGATCTCCGCTCCGACGTCTGCACGGAGCAGGAAGGCGAGCAGCTCGCGAAAGACGGGGTTGTCGTCGACGAGCAGGACCCGAAGCGGCATTCGGGGGGAAGCAGGGGACACGGCTGATCCTTTTCTTGGGTGGCGGTTT
>DASQTZ010000087.1:0-5508 GCA_035641605.1 Gaiellaceae bacterium
TCAGGTAGAGCTTGAGCGACTTCGACTCGAGGCATTTCTCGAGCGGCTCGTAATCGATCGTGGCCGTGTACATGTCGGGCTGCCCGGTGATGGGGCAGACGGCGGTGAGCTCGTCGCTCGTCATCTCGACGCGTGAGACGCCCGGGTTCGGGAAGGTTTCGAGGCCGGCGTACGCGTCCGAGCCCCGCGTCCCGAGGGCAACGAACTCCGTCGAGCGGGGCTTCGTCTCCATGAGTCGTACTCTAGGCCGGATGCGTGTGTACCTGGCCGGCCCGCCCGCGTCGGACGACTACCGGCAGCGCGCGAAAGAGCTTGTTGCCGGCAGGGGGTGGGAGCCCGTCGACCCCTTCCGGCGCGACTTCCGCGGCCGGACGCACGGACACGAAGCGGAGATCGTCGAGGGGGACCTCGACGACATTCGGTCCTGCGATGCCGTGCTCGCCGACTTCACAGTCGCGGACGAGGGCACGGCGATGGAGGCCTGGTACGCCCACGAAATCGGGAAGCACCTTGTCGCGTACACCGGCGGCGCCGAGCCGCATCCGTGGACGGTCTACGTCGCAGCCGCGGTTTGCGTAGACCTCGAAGACGCGGTGCAGGCTCTGCGTGAAGCACAGCAGACCTGACCCCGATTCAGCCGTCGTGATCAGCGCCGGTCGCATCAATCGGCACATCCTGACGACTCGCCTCGAGGTGGAAGCCGAAGCCGTTGGATGAAACACTGGTGTCCATGACTGCGATCGCCGAAGGATTCACACTCTCCGAGACCGCGCTCGCGGAGCTGCAGGGCGGCTTTCGCGGCGAGATCGTCGGCAGGGATCACATCAGCTACGACGAGCGACGCAAGATTTGGAACGGCTCGATCGACCGGCGTCCGGCTGTGATCGCCCGCTGCGCCGGGGTGGCGGACGTAATGGCGGCCGTGAAGTTCGGACGGAAGCACGGCCTGCCGGTCGCGGTGCGGAGTGGCGGGCACAGTTTTCCCGGACACTCCGTCGCCGACGACGCCTTCATGATCGACCTCAGCCCGATGAAAGGCGTTCGGGTCGACCCCGACGCGCGCACCGCGCGTGTGCAGGCCGGCGTCCTGCTCGGCGAGCTGGACCGGGAGACCCAGCCGTTCGGCCTCGCCGCGCCGTCCGGCATCGTCACCCACACCGGTCTCGCTGGGCTCACGCTCGGCGGCGGCATCGGCTGGATCATGCGCAAGCACGGGCTGGCGATTGACCAGCTCCGCCGCGTGGACCTGATTACCGCCGACGGCGAGTTCGTCAAAGCCAGCGCGGACGAGAACGAGGATCTGTTCTGGGGCCTCCGTGGTGGCGGCGGGAACTTCGGCGTCGTGACTGAGTTCGAGTTCAACCTCGTACCCGTCGGGCCAACCGTTCTGGCGGGGCCGATCTTCTGGGCCATGGAGGACTCGCCCGAGGTGCTCCGCTTCTACCGCGACTGGGTCGCGGACGCGCCCGACGAGCTGATGACCATCGTCGTCCATAGAAAGGCGCCCGCGCTGCCGTTCGTCCCAGAGGAGCTGCACGGGAAGCCGATCGTGATGGTGGTCTGCTGCTGGGCCGGCGACCACGAGGCGGGCGAACAGATCATCCGGCCGATGAGGGAGTTCGGCAAGTCCGTGGCCGACGTCTGCATGCCCAAGCCGTACCTGGAACACCAGGCGATGTTGGATCCGAGCTTCGTGCCTGGGCGTTGGTACTACTTCAAGTCATGTGACGTCCAGGGTCTGACGGACGAGATCATCGACATCACCGTCGACCATTCGCTGCGGATCGAGTCGCCGCTGACGTCATTCCCGATCTGGCAGATGGGCGGCGCTGTCGCGCGCGTGGACGAGGACGAGACGGCGTTTGGCGGCCGCAACGCCGCCTTCACATACAACATCGGCGCCGCGACGGCAACGGCGGAAGGCTTTGAGCAAGAGCGCGAGTGGGTGCGCAATTTTTGGTCCGCACTCGAGCCCTGGCACACGACCGTCTACGTCAACTTCCTCGACGCAGAAGGCGAGGAGCGCATCCGCGCAGCTTATGGCGAGGAGAAGTACAACTGCCTCAAGGCGCTGAAGCGGAAGTACGACCCAGACAACTTCTTCCGCCTCAACCAGAACATCCCGCCGACCTAAGAGCGGCTTTCGCCGGCAAGGTTTGAGGCGACCGCCTCTCGAGGAGATGCGCCCTGATCCGCTCAGCCTCGATTGGCAGCACCGCCAACTCGGGCGGCGGACGGCGAACGAAGCCATCGAGGAGCAGGAGGTCTTCTGCCTGGTCCGGAGTGAGTGCCTCTCCGGCACGCTCACGGGCGGCCCGACAAAGCGCCAGGGCGGCCTCGATCTCGAGCCCCGCCCCCGCTCCCGGCGGCAGCGAGCGAACGGCGCAGACTCCGCCCCCGCAGACGAAGAAAGCCTTCCGCCAGCCAGGGTCGATCGTCGGAACGATCAGGCAGAGCTCCAGCCTGCGCAGCCGCTCCAGCCGGCTCAGGCGCTCGACGATGTACTCGAGCGCCTCGATGCGATCCCTTAGGCGAGCTGCCTCCTCGTAGCGGAGGTTCTCAGCCAGGTGCGAGAGCCGCGCGCGGAGCCGCGGCAGTGGCCCACCCTGAAGGAGTTCGTCGAGCTCCTCGGCCGTGCTCGATGCGAGCGCGCGTGCCGCAAGCGAAGCTCGCCGGCGGCTTCCGATCGGCCCCAACGCGCTCGGCTTCTTCGAGAGGACGAACTCCTCGCCCCGGCGCCTCAGATAGAGGCCGTGCTCCTTCCTCCGGCTGCGCGCATTGGCCGGCGGCTCGAGCTCGCGGATCAGCCGCAGCTCCTCCAGTGCGGCCTCGAGCTCAGAACCGAGGACGCGCCACTCGATCCGCTCGAGCGCATGGAGGGCCGCCTCGACCGACGGCCGTTGGCGTTCGCTCCGAAAGTAGGAGCGAAGACGGGCACGGAGGTCGCGGCTCCGGCCGACGTAGAGCACCCGACCGCGGCGATCGCGAAAGAGGTAGACGCCGGGCCGGCTCGGTGCGCCTCGGGCAAGGGAGCGCTTGTCATAGACCCGACGTCGGCGCGGGGCGGCGAGCGCGCGCAGGTCGGAGAGCCGTCTCGCCCCTAGCTCCTGGGCGAGCCCGATCAGGTGCACAAGCACCTGGGCCGTCGCCTCGGCATCGGGAAGGGCGCGGTGGCAGGGGCTGGTCGGAACGCCGAAGAAGTCAGCGAGCGAGGCCAGGCTGACGCGGCGCAGGCGGCCCTCGAGCAGGCGACGGGCCAGGGCGGCCGTGCAGAGCGGCGGCTCGGACAAGCGTCGACCGTGCAGGAAGAGCAGCTGCCGCTCGAGGAAGCGCTGGTCGAAGCGCGCGTTGTGCGCAACGAGTAGCTCATCGCCCGCGAAGTTGAGGAATCGGCGAAGAACGTTGGAGACGGAAGGTGCGCGCCGCAGCTCCTGCTCGCGCAGCCCGGTGAGGCGGGCGACGGGTTCGGGCAGCGCAACGCCCGGATTGACGAGCGATTGAAAGGACTCGACCGGTTCGAGCGCCCGCACCCGAACGGCCCCAAGCTCGCAGATGTGACAGCGTGCGGCTGAGAGCCCGGTGGTCTCCAGGTCGAAAACGACGAACTCGGTCTCCTCCAGCAACGGGTCGGCCCGCCCTCCGGCTAGGGAGACAGTGGCGCCGGAGCAGACGAGGCGGCTGTCGCCGGCGGTGAGTTCGGCCAGGAGGGAGCACGCGAGATCCTCGGAGATCGAGGAGATGGCAAAGAGCGAACGGGCCGCCTCGACAGCCGAAAGCGATCCCCGCTCCTCGAGCATGTCCACGAACCGGTCGAGTGCATCGAGAGCAAGCTGCACCTAACACATGAAACCGAACGTATGTTCGATTCGCAAGGCTCGCTCTTCAGTCGGGGAGCAGTGGAATGCTCAATCCCTGGCGGCGGCCGAGTAGCACGGCTCGGGTGATGGCCGTCATTCCGAACCGCTCACGCACCTCGTCGAGTGTGGCGTCGAGTGCATCGCTGTGAGGGTCGAACGGCAGTGCAAGCTGGAGGGCGTGGCCGTCGTCGAGGTTGCTGACCGAGACCCCGACGAGCGTGATCCCCTCGCTCTCGATCATCGGCACGGCGGTCGTGAGCAACCCTCTCACCGCGGTGAGGATCGCGTGTGTATTAGCGGTCGCCTCGGGCAATGTGTGTGAGCGAGTCGCTCGGGAGAAGTCGTCGAAGCGCAGCCGGAGCACGACGGTGCGGCCGACCCGTCCGGCAGCCCGCATCCGGCGGGTGACGCGGTCGACGAGGCCGACAATCGCAGTGTCAACATCAGCAAGGGATGTCGGCGAACGGCCGAGCGCTCGCTGTGCCCCGATCGAACGCCGACGGCGGCGCGCCTGCACCGGCCGAGGATCCCGGTTGTGCGCGAGAGCGTGGAGGTGCCGGCCGGATGCGCGTCCGAGCAGTGCGACAAGCGTTGCCTCGGAGAGTTGGGCGACCTGGCCGACGGTCGTGATCCCCAGGCAGTGGAGCTTCGTGGCCGTTTTGGGCCCGACGCCCCAGAGCCGCTCGAGCGGGAGCGGGTGAAGGAAAGCGAGTTCACGGTCCGGCGAGACCACGAGCAGACCGTCGGGCTTGGCCACCCCGCTCGCGACCTTCGCGAGGAACTTCGTCCTCGCGATCCCGACTGTGATCGGCAGCCCCACTCGCTCGCGGACATCGCCCCGCAAGCGAACCGCGATCTCGGTGGGGGGCCCAGAGAGCCGCCTGAGCCCGCGAACATCGAGGAACGCCTCGTCGATCGACAGGCCCTCGACCAGCGGCGTCGTGTCCTCGAACACTCGATAGACGGCCCTGCTCGCTTCCACGTAGGCCGACATGCGGGGCTCGACCACGATCGCCGTCGGGCACAGTCGGCGGGCGAGTCTCAGGCTCATCGCGGTTCGGACGCCGTGCGCCTTGGCTTCGTAGCTGGCCGCGAGCACGACCCCGGCGCCGACGATCACCGGGCGTCCGCGGAGGCGAGGATCATCTCGTTGCTCGACCGCCGCGAAGAACGCGTCGACGTCGGCGTGAAGAATGGTCGCCTCTCGCCTCACGAACATATGTTCGCATGGAGACCCGACTACGTTAGCGAGCGGCGCGGCGCAGATACGGCTACTTACGACAGGTCAATACGCCGCGCCGGCGCCTCGGCTCCACTGTTCCGCCCAATTCAGGCCTGGCCGAGTTGGAAGTGCCTGGAGTTTCCAAGCATTTGCGGTACTACGCGAGGCCGGCCTCGTTGGGGTCAGTCGCGACGCACAGCGACGCTGGTACGAGCTCCGCACCAAGCCGCTCCGGGAGCTCGACGACTGGCTCGAGCCCTATCGGGTGTTCTGGAGCGAGCGCCTCGACTATCTCGAACGACATCTCGACAAAGGAGTGGGCGATGACGGCGAACCTTCAGCAGGCTGACGGAACACTCGAGACCAGTGGAGGGCGGGACGTCCTGCGCTACGAACGGCGGTTGTCGCATCCCGTCGAGCGTGTGTGGC
>DASQTZ010000088.1:0-16664 GCA_035641605.1 Gaiellaceae bacterium
GTGTCCCCGTGCGCCTGATGTGCCGGTAGAGCGTTCCGCGAGACCGTGATCGTGACGAACGGATTCGTCGCGGAGTGCGTGTGGTGGCAGATTGTCACCTTTTCCGGGTACTGATATTGCGCGGCGGCCGACGGCGTGCCTGACGACAGGCCGGATGCAGCCAGGACGCCGAGAACAGCGACCACGGCGGCAGGCGCGAGACCTCTCAGCCGCCGACCGCGCAACCTTGACGTGGCGCGCAGCGCCGACGGCTCGACCGGCGATGCGCGGACACGGTCAGCCAGCTCCGGGTCAACGAGTACGAGTTCCGGACTGATCTGGTCTAAACCGTCCGGTCTCTCCCCTCTCCTCATTCCTCACCCCCCTCGTGCTGATGTTAGCCGCGGACTGTAACGGGTCTACAGGTGAGGCGGCCCAAACGTGAGCGCTTCCGGACAACTATCCCGCGCAGAGCACCTTCGAAGATTCTTAAGGTCTGCGTTACAAAAGACTTACGCAAACTGAAAACCAACCGTGCGGAAACCGGGTACGAAGGTACGAGAAAGGGCCGCGCGCCTTTGGCGGCTTACCCGGGGGGTCTAACCGGGGAGAGGGCACGCGGCCCCTTCAATCATTCCCGATTGGCTTATCGGCGTAACACCTCGTTCGTTTGCGCGTGCTGTGCGTCTCGATCCTGTATCGCCAGGATTCTCAGGTAAGCGGTAACGCTGCCTCCGCGCGGATGACCCGGGTCAAGACCCTCTGCGGGAGTTTCACTCAGCGGGAAGCCGGGCGCCGCGATAGGTTCCGGCCGTGCTTTTAGCCCTGACCACAAACCAGAAGCTCGGGCTGGCGGGGACGGCGGTGGTCTTCATCGCGTTCGCGCTCCTCGTGGCGCTCGTGATCCCGCGCCGGAACCCCGACTTCCCCGGGCGGCGTGGGCTGGTGCCTTTCCTGCTCGTCACCGTGATCCTGACGATCGCCATGCTCGGCGCGGTCGAAGTGTTCGCGAAAGAGGAAGAGCACGGCGCAGCCGAGGGCGAGACGACCGAGCAGCCGGAGCCGCCTCCGGCAGAGACCGAGCAGCAGCCGCCTCCACCGATGCGGACCGGGACGGCGGAGGAGCCGTCAGGGTCGCCGGAGGCGGGGAAGGCGGTCTTCGCCGCCCAGGGCTGCGGGGGCTGCCACACCTTCGCGCCCGCGGGATCCTCCGGCACCACCGGGCCGAATCTCGACGAGGCTCTCGCCGGCGACGATCCCGAGTTCGTCCGTCGCTCGATCGTGGACCCCAATGCCGACATTGCCGAGGGCTTCAGCCCCGGCGTGATGCCGCAAACCTACGAAGATCAGCTCTCGCCCAAGCAACTCGACGACCTCGTCGCCTTCCTCAGGTCCACCTAGTCCACCTACGACGCATCTGCCCGATAGACGTCCGTCGAGGAGCCGTCCGTCCATGTGTCTCAGTCGTGATGTGCCGCCTACGGCCGACTCTTGTCACGTCCATCCTTTTCGCACAGGTTGCGCGGGCCGCATACATCCATACCCAAGCTATGTCGGCGCGGTGCGGCGAGCCTCCCCCGTGTGGGGGAGGCTGCTCAGGTCGCCGAGAGACGGAGAGGGCGGGATTTGAACCCGCGACGGACCTTTCGGCCCGTACGCGATTTCCAGTCGCGCTCCTTAGACCGCTCGGACACCTCTCCCAGCCGGGACAGGGTATCGCCTCGCACAACCGGCGAGCCCCTCGCGGGGCCCGCCGCTTCTCGCCGCAAATCGTGGATCTCAGACGCTTGCGAGCTTCCCTTTGCGCATGTGCTGAACCGCTAGGACGGCCGCCCCGGCTCCGAGCAGAAGGACGATGCCGGTCATGCCCAGCGTGCCGATCTCGAAGCCGTCGTCGCTGCTGATCGCGCTCGGCTGGCTCGGTGCTACCTCCGAGCGCCTAACCGCGCGATCGTCGGGGCTGACGACGATGTTGGGCTCGACCTGCGTCGGTGCCATCAGCTGGAGGTTGCGGTCGTCGGGGCTGACGATGAGCGTCGGCTCGCTCTGCTTCGGGAGCCCGAGGCCCTCATCGAGCTTCGCCTGGGCGGTCGGCGCCGAGAATGCCGCGACGGCGAGCCCGAGGGCAACGAACCTGATCCTGAACCATTTCCTGCGCTTCATCTCCGTTCCTTTCTCCGTGATTGCTGCCATGGTTTGACGGTACGGCTCCCCGTAGGCCGCGTCGTTCGTGCACATGACGCAGGAAGTGTCAAACTCTTGACAGAGCGATGGAGTGGCAGCTCTTCGCGGGCGTGCCCCAGGAGGATGTGCGGCGGCTTCTCGCCATCGCCCGCCGCCGGACGTTCACGCGCGGTGAGGTCGTCTTCCACCGCGGAGATCCGGCAAACGCGTTGCACCTCATCGTTCAAGGGCGCTTCGCCGTCGCGATCACGACTCCACTCGGGGAGACGGCGATGCTGGGCGTCCGCGGGCCGGGCGAGGCGTTCGGAGACCTCGCGCTCGTCTCGGGCGGGTCGACGGAGCGCTCGGCAACGGTGTCGGCGCTCGAGCCGGGCGAGACACGGTCGGTGCTCCGCGACGACTTCGCGCGGCTGCGCCGCGAGCATCCGGGGATCGACGCCGTCCTCGTGGCGATCCTGGCAGAGAGTGTCCGCCGGCTTTCCGAGCAAGTGGCGGAGGCGTATTACCTGCCGGCCGACAAGCGAGTTCTGCGCCGGCTTGCCGACCTTGCCGAGCTCTACGGCGGAGCGGTGCCACTGAGACAGGAGGTGCTGGCCGAGCTCGCCGGAACATCGCGGGCGACCGTGAACCGGGTCCTCCGCGAGCAGCAACAGCGCGGCACCGTCAAGCTGAGCCGCTCGAAGACCGTCGTTCTGGACTTCGAGCGGCTCAGAGGGTAGTCGGCTCAGGCGTCTCGCGTCTGGGTCCTCCACGCGCCGAACGCGAGGGGGATGACCGTCCACGCGACGAGCACGACGACGGCGGTCGCGACCGCCATTGGCACCTGCGTGGGGCCGTCGGCCAGAGCCGCCGGCTGGAGTCGGTCCGCAGCCGCATAAAAGAGCCCTTCACGGAACGAGCCGAGCGAGCCGATCGCAAGCAACACCGGCATCACGCCGAGTTGCCAGCCGAGCAGGATGCCGATCGACGTCCCGCGCGAGCTGAAGAGCGACGAGACGCCCAGCGCGATCACCATGCTCACACCGGCCATCAGCGCGAGCCAGGCGCCGGACTGCGCAAGCACGGTGCTGCTTGGCGCCTCCAGCGATCCGGCGAACGCACGGGATGCCGCAGCCGTGATCCCGAACGCCACGGCCACCGGCGCGAGTAGGACCGCCAATCCGGCCGGGATGCGCGCCGTGAACAGCGAGAGCCGCGAACGTCCCGTCACCACCAGCTCGCGGAACACGCCGGCAGTCAGGTCGCCGGTTCCGAGTGTTGCCCCGATCAGGACGGCGGCCAAGATGGTGAGAGTCGTGAGGATGTCTATCGAGGGCATGAAGTTCTCGAGCCCTCCGGCAGGTCCGTGCTTGCCGGGATCGTTGGCATGCAACACGAGCAGCACGACGTACGCGACGACCATGGGAAGGATCGTCACCGCCGAGACGGCGGCGACGAGGCCCCGCCGTTTCCGCAGCTTCAGGAATTCCGCGTTAGCGAGTCTGGGGTTCATGCTGACTCCTCCAATCGGGACGTGATCTCCAGGAACCGCTGCTCGAGCGAGACGCGGGTCGGCTCGAAGCGGCGGATGGCGACGCCGCCGAGGACGAGACGCCGGCTGATGTCACCGGCGGCCGCCTCGGCTTCGACGTCGGAATGAAGCGCGATCCGAAACGCGCCGTTCTCCGGCGCCATGGATTGAATCGCTCGGTGCTCGCCGAGGATGCGGAAAGCCTGCTCGTTGTCGCCCGTCGCGACGAGGATCGTCTGCTTTCCGTCGGCGGCAAGCTCGGCGATCGAGCCCTGCACGACAACCTGTCCGCGATCGACGATTGCGACCTGGTCACAGATCTTCTCGACTTCGTCGAGGAGGTGGGAGGAGAGCAGTACCGTTCTGCCCTCGTCCACGAAGCCGCGGATCATGTGCCGGAACTCTTGGATGCCGGCCGGATCGAGCCCGTTCGTCGGCTCGTCCAGGATCAGGAGCTCGGGATCCGCGAGCAGGCTGCGGGCGACGCCGAGCCGCTGGCGCATGCCGAGCGAGTAGCTCTTCACGCGGTCGTCCGCCCGCTGAGCGAGGCCGACGCGGGCCAGCGCTCCGTCGATTCGCGCATGCGCCTCGGGCTCTCGCGCCGCCGCGATCACCGACAGGTTCTCGCGACCGGTCAGATGACCGTGGAAGCGCGGCTCCTCGACGATCGCTCCGACACGAGCGAGCGCCGCCGCCCGCTCGGCCGGGACCGGCCGTCCGAGCAGCCGCATCTCACCACTCGTCGCTTTCGTCAGGCCGAGCAGCATTCTGATCAGCGTCGTCTTGCCGGCGCCATTCGGGCCGAGGTAGCCGAAGGCGCTGCCGCGCGGGACGCGCAGGTCGACGTCCTTGACCGCGACCCGGTCGCCGAAGCGCTTCGTCAGGCCGGAGGTCTCGACAACGTTCATGTGTCCTCCTTTGATTGACATGCTTCGAGCCTAGGAGGGCGCACCGCCCTTGCCATCGGGCGAAGGGCCGATTTCCCCTCCTGCCAGCGGATGGTCTTTCGTTGGCTCCTTCCTCCGGCCGGAGGAGACTTTCAACCAGGGGCGCCTGGGCGTACGAGTCCGGCTTCGTAGGCCAGCACGACCGCCTGGACCCGGTCGCGTAGGTCGAGCTTGCGGAGGACGCTCGAGATGTGGCTCTTGACCGTCGTCTCGCTCAGGAAGAGCTTTTCCGCGAGCTCGGCGTTCGAAAGGCCGCCAGCCAGAAGCTTGAGAACCTCGAGCTCGCGTTCGGTTAGGGATTCCAGTGCAGGCGGCGGCTTCGTCTCATCCCCGGGCAGCGCGTCGGCGAAGCGATCGAGCAGTCGCCGCGTGACCGAGGGGGCGAGGAGGGCATCGCCTGCGGCAACGACGCGGATCGCATCGACTAGCTGCGCGGGCTGGACGTCCTTGAGCAGAAACCCGCTCGCTCCCGCCCTCAGAGCGTCGTAGACGTACTCGTCGAGATCGAACGTCGTGAGGATGAGGATCCGCGCACGCGATCCTGCCTCCACGAGCCGCCTCGTCGCCGCGACTCCGTCGAGGTTCGGCATCCGAACGTCCATGAGGATCACGTCCGGGTCGAGGTTCCTCGCCCGCTCGATCACCTCTTGCCCGTCTTCCGCCTCGCCGACAACCTCGATGTCGTCCCTGGCCTCGAGGATCATGCGAAAGCCGCTGCGAACGAGCGCCTGGTCGTCGCAGAGGAGCACGCGGATCGTCAAGCGACGTCCCTCTCGAGCGGAATGCGCGCATAGACGGAGAAGCCGCGGTTCGGCGCCGGTCCGGCCCGGAGCTGGCCGCCGAAGAGCGCTGCACGCTCTCTCATGCCGATGAGCCCTTGGCCGCGCTCGCCTCCGTTCGCAGCCGGGCCGAGGCCGTCGTCGATCACTTCTACCTCGAGGGCGTCACCGGCGTATTTGACGAGTACGGTGGCATTCGACGCTCGCGCGTGCTTGAGGGTGTTCGTGAGCGCCTCCTGGACGATGCGATAGGCGGAGAGATCCACGCCGGCGGGGAGCTCGTGTGGCTCGCCTTCGACGTTCAGCTCGACCTTGAGTCCTGCCGTCCGCACCTGCGAGATCAGCTCCTCCAGCCGGGCTAGTCCGGGGAGGGGTGCAAGGGAACCGTCGTCGGTGCGCACGCGCCCGAGCAGGCGGCGAAGTTCCGTGAGAGCCTCGCGACCAGTCGACTCGATCGATGCGAGCGCCTCACGGGCGCGGCTCGGCTGGGTCTCGAAGACGTCGCGGGCCGCCGCCGCCTGCACCGTCATGACGCTGACGTTGTGCGTGATGATGTCGTGCAGCTCACGTGCGATGCGCGTCTGCTCCTCGGCCGCCGCGCGCCGCGCCTGCTCCTCGCGCTCCCGCTCGTGCTCCACAGCTCGCTGTTCGAGCTCCCGCAGATAGCTCCGTCGCGCACCAATCCGGTCGCCGAGGATCCACGCGACGGCGAAGATGACGTACGTCGATAGGAGTTCCGGGAAACCGGTCGGGTCGTCGTCAAACCGCGTTATGGGAAGCGCGAGTGCCGTTCCCACTCCAACGCCGATCGAGCCTGGGCGGCCGACGTACGCCGCGACGGTGTAAAGGGCTACGAGGGCTCCGGCGAACTGGAAGCTGTTGTAGCGCACGTCCATTACGAGCGCGGCGATCAGCGTGACGACGAAGACGAACAACGGGAATCGGCGTCGGACCGCGATGGGCAGGGTCGCCAGGAGCGTCAGCGCTATGGCCCAGAGCGAGGGCGAATCGGATCCGGACGGCTCTGGGTCCGGTTTCCTGACACCCACGTTTTGCTCGAAGGGTCCGAACAGCACCGAGTACGAATAGACGCCTTTGCCTGGATGAACGGCGGGAATCCGATAGACGCCCGGCGTTGCTGTCGGCTTTGCGACGTAGGTCTTCCACTTGCCGGTGATCGTGTTCTGGATCGTCAGCAAGGGCTCGACGTTCGAGGCTTGGAAGGGCCTGCCGCTCTTGCGGACGGTGATCTCGACGGGCTCGCCGGCGACGACCGGGTCCGGTTGGATCGAGACCTCAGTGTCCTCCGACTTGTCGGCCTCAGCTCGCTGCTGCCCCTCGAGCGTGAGCAGCGAGAGTGCCGCCAGCACGAGCGCAAGCGCGATGTCGGCGAGGAGGGGGTTCGGCCGCCACGCCCGTCGCGCGAGAGCCGGCCAGCGAGCCATGGATCAACCTTAGACCTGTGCCGCCGAAACGGCTTCCTGCGCGCGGAGGAACCGATGTCCTCCTAACGGAGGGGGAGGGATTTGAACCCTCGAAGGGCTTGCACCCTTAACGGTTTTCGAGACCGCCCCGTTCGACCGCTCCGGCACCCCTCCTGAGCGCCGTAGGTTAGCCCACGACCTCTCGCGCGTCTGAGGCGCCGATGGGGGTTCGGTACCGGAGGGGACAGTGCTTCTAGCACGGCCCCGGAGAGCACCGGGCCGCCAGCGGTGCGAGGCTGCCTCGGAGGCCGGCTTCGCCGGCCGGGAGAGGGAGCCGATCAGACCCGAGAGCGGAGAAGGAGGGATTCGAACCCTCGAGGGAGGTTATTACCCCCCTAACGCCTTAGCAGGGCGCCGCCTTCAGCCACTCGGCCACTTCTCCGTGCAATGCAGGATAGCCGCCTTCCAGGCCGCTCCTCTCCCCTCAAAGTGCGATGCCCGCCTCGAGGGGTCGAAGACGGGCGCCGCAATGCCGGGGTATTTGAGGGGGGAGCCGGCATCTCATGTATTGCAGTCAAAGTCCCCACGGGCATGCCCCGGAAGGGTGAAATAGGGATATGGCGTCTCCGTTCGTAGAGCTGGAGCTCGGCGGCCGCACGGTCAAGGTCACCAATCCGGACAAGATCTTCTACCGGAAGCTGAAGGCGACGAAGCTCGACCACGTCCAGTACTACGTCTCGGTCGGCGAGGGCATCGTCCGGGCGCTCTACGAGCGGCCGACGCAGCTGAAACGTCACCCCGACGGCGCCGAGGGCGAGGCGATCTACCAGAAACGAGTGCCCGAGAAGCGCCCCGAGTGGATCGAGACGGCTCGGGTGACCTTCCCTTCCGGCAGGCACGCCGACGAGCTCTGCGTGACCGAGATCGCGCAGGTCGCCTGGGCGGCCAATCTGGCCACGATCGACTTTCATCCCTGGCCGTCGCGGCGGGCACACGTAGACAACCCGGATGAGCTCCGCATCGACGTCGATCCGCAGCCGGGGACGACGTTCAAGGATGCGAAGAAGGTCGCGGGCCTCGTCCACGAGGTGCTGGACGAGCTCGGGTTCACCGGCTGGCCGAAGACCTCCGGCAATCGCGGCATCCACATCGCCTGCCGGATCGAGCCGAACTGGACGTTCCCCGAGGTGCGCCGCTGCGCGCTCGCGTTCGCGCGCGAGGTTGAGCGCCGACTGCCGAAGAAGGTGACGACGGCGTGGTGGAAGGAAGAGCGCGGCCGCCGCGTCTTCATCGACTACAACCAAAATGCGCGCGACCGGACGATCGCCTCGGCGTACTCCGTGCGGGCGCGATCCGATGCGACGGTCTCCGCGCCGGTGACCTGGGACGAGTTACCCGACGTGGAGACGGAGGATTTCACGCTCGCGACGATGCCGAAGCGCTTCGCGAAGCTGGGCGACGTCCAGGCGGCGATCGACGACAGCGTCTGCGACCTGCGCAAGCTCTTCGAGTGGGTCGAGCGGGACGAGAAGGCCGGCGTCGGTGAGGCGCCCTACCCGCCGCAGTTCCCGAAGATGCCCGGCGAGCCGAAGCGCGTCCAGCCTTCCCGGGCGAGGTCAGAGGAGGACGAGCAGACGACCTCGAAGGCCCGCCGACCGTCTCGTCCGAAACGCTAGGCCACGGCGTGGCCGCGCGAGAGCTGTCGGCGGGCGCCTCTGCAGCCACGTCCGGTGCCTGGCACCGGACGTGGCCCGGCGGGCGGTGTTTTCATCCACGGGCGGTATCGCTGCGCGCGCAGGCGGCCATGTCCCCTGACCGTGAGCGGACAGGGCCTGGCGGTACGTCCGGGTTGTGGACGCGCGGTCGGCGCGACGAGCTCAGGTGGTGGCGCTGAGGAGGCTCTCGAACGTCGGGTCGTTCGGGTTCCGCGGCGGCCGGAGCTCGCGCCAGGTGCAGTCCTTAGGGTCCTTGTCGTCGCGAAAGCGGATAAACCGCGTGCCGTGCCGGAAGCGGTTCCCTTGCACCTTGTCGTAGCGCACCTCGGCGACGAGCTTCGGCTTCAGCGCCGCCTCCTCGAGCTCGCCTGTGCCCCAGCGGTTCGGCTCCGAGAAGCGGCGATCCGACGTCGAGTCGATCAGCGGCAGGACGCGCTCCAGGATGTCGGCGTGCCGCGACGCCGCAACTGCCGCTGAGCCGACGTAGTCGAGCCCGCCGTCGTCGCGGTAGAGGCCGAGGAGCAGGGTCGCGATCTTATCCGGCTTCGATTTCCAGCGCAGGCCGACGACGACGGCGTCGGCGGTCTTGTACGGCTTCACCTTCATTACGGCCTCTCGGGAACCGGGGCGGTAGGGCTCGTCGAGCCGCTTCGCGATCACCCCGTCAAGGCCCGCCGCCTCGAACGTGTCCAGCCAGCGGGTCGCGGCCTCGGGGTCGACCGTGTACGGCGAGAGCCGGAAGCCCTTCGCGACCTTCTCCAACTCCTTCCGCCGCTTTGCGAGCGGCAGCTCGTGGACCGGCTTGCCCTTCCAGAGCAGGACGTCAAAGGCGATGAACTCGGCAGGGATCTCCTTCGAGAGCCGCTGCACCCTGCTCTCGGCCGGATGGAGCCGCATCTGCATGGAGTCGAAGTCGAGGATCCCGTCGCGCGCGATCACGATCTCGCCGTCGAGCGCCGAGTGGGGAGGGAGCAGCTCTCCGAGCGGCCTCAGCTCCGGAAAGTAGCGCAGGAGCGGCCGCTCCTTGCGCGACCACAGCGCGAGCTCGCCGCCGTCGTTCTCGAGGATCCCGCGGAAGCCGTCCCACTTCGGCTCGTACTGCCAGCCGTCACCTTCGGGGAGCTCCTTGACGAGCTCGGCCTCCATCGGCGGGAAGGGGACGTCAGGGCCCGGCATACGCCTAAGCTTGCCCGATGCGCCGCGTCGTCATCACGGGTATGGGAGCAGTCAGTCCGCTCGGGAACGACCTTCCCTCGACCTGGCGCGCAGCCGTCGCCGGCGAGAGTGGGATCGACTTCATCCAGTCGTTCGACGCGAGCGAGTTTCCCGTCCGCGTCGCCGCGGAGGTCAAGGACTTCGCGGCCCCGGACATCGTCTCGCCGAAGGAGGCGAGGCGGCTCGATCGCAACGTCCTGCTGGCCCTCACCGCCGGCAAGGAAGCGCTCGACGACGCGTCATTCGACTCGCACTACGAGCCGGAACGTGTCGGGATCACGTTCGGCTCGGCGATCGGAGGCTTCCTCGGGATCATGCAGCAGCACGAGGTACTGCAGGAGCGCGGGCCTGACCGAATCTCCCCCTACTTCCTCCCCAGCGTGCTGGTCGATTCGGCCAGCGGCCAGCTGGCGATCTCGCTGGGCCTCCGTGGGCCGAACTACGCGCCGGTCTCCGCTTGCGCGACTGGGTCGCATGCCGTCGGCGAGGGCGCCGAGCTCGTCCGTCGCGGCGACGCGGATGCGGTACTCGCGGGCGGCACCGAGGCCTGCATGCACCCGCTGATCCTCGCCGGGTTCTGCGCGATGCGGGGGCTCGCCGCCGAAGAGGAGTATCCGCCCCGGGCCTCCCGGCCCTTCGACGCCACCCGGGCGGGGTTCGTGATCGGCGAGGGGGCCGGCGCGCTCGTGCTCGAGGAGCTCGAGGCTGCGCGGGCGCGAGGGGCGACGATCTACGCCGAGGTACTCGGGTACGGGACGTCGAACGACGCCTACCACATGGCGGCGCCCGAGCCCGCGGCCACCGGTGTCGCATTGATGATGCGGGCCGCGCTTGACCGAGCCGGGGTGGAGCCGGAGCGAGTCGGCTACATCAACGCGCACGGGACCTCGACGCCGCTCGGCGACGCGGCCGAGACGAAGGCGATCCGGGACATGTTCGGCGAGCACGCGGATCGCCTCGCGGTCTCGTCGACGAAGTCCGTGATGGGCCACTGCTTCGGAGCCGCCGGAGCACTCGAGGCGCAGATGGCGGCGCTGGCCGTCCACCACGGCGTGCTGCCGCCGACGATCAACTACGAGCACCCGGACCCTGCGTGCGACCTGGACTACGTGCCGAACGAGGCCCGCGAGACGCAGGTCGACGTCGCGCTGTCCAATGCGATGGGCCTCGGTGGCCACAACGCCTGTGTGCTGATCGGGAGAGTTGAGTGAGCTACATCGTCAGTGAGGAGCTCGAGCGCTATGCGCAAGAGCACTCGACGCCGGATGCCGAGCTCTTCCGCCGGCTCGAGGTGGAAACACGGGCAACCCAGAGGCTGCCGCAGATGATGGTCGGCCCACTCGAGGGTCAGCTTCTCGGCTGGCTCGTCTGGCTGTCAAGCGCGCGCAGCGTGCTCGAGATCGGCACCTTCACCGGCTACTCCTCGACCTCGATGGCGCTCAACCTGCCCGACGACGGCCGGATCATCAGTCTCGACGTCAACGAGGAGACGACCGCAGTCGCGCGCCGCTACGCCGAAGAGGCCGGGGTCGCCGACCGGATCGAGTACCGCGTAGGCCCGGCTCTCGACGCGCTTGCCGAGCTGGACGGCCCGTTCGACCTCGTCTTCATCGACGCCGACAAGGAGAACTACGTCGACTACTACGAGAACGTGCTGGCGAAGCTGTCTGACCGAGGCTTCATCGTCGCCGACAACGTTCTCTGGTCGGGCCGCGTGCTCGACGACCAAGGCGACGAGAGCACCGAGGCGATCAAGCGCTTCAACGAGCACGTTGCCGACGACGACCGGGTCGACTCTCTGATGCTGACGGTCAGGGACGGGATGACGCTGATTCGACCGCGCCCGGCGTAAGTTCCTCGAGCGACTCGAGCACGAGCTCGGCCTGGGTTAGCACGTCGTCCGTCGGCGGGAAGTGCGGATTGGGGATCGCGATGACGCCCATGCCGCCCGCCTTCGCCGAGCGGATCCCGTTCGCGGAGTCTTCGATCGCGACGACGTTCTCGGGCCGGACTCCGAGCCGGCGCGCCGCCTCGAGGAAGACGTCCGGTGCCGGCTTCCCGCGCTCGACCTCCTCGGACGAGACAGTGGCCCGGAACAGGTCGGCGAGGCCCATCAGCTCGAGTGCGAGGTCGATCAACTCCCGGTTGGAGGATGACGCGAGGCCCAGCGGCCAGCGGACGCCGATCCGCCGAACCGCCTCGACGGCGCCGTCCACGAGCGGGAGCTCGTCCCGGTACCGCTCCTGCATCCGCTCGACGACGAGGCGGTTCAGCTCCTCGGGCGGCTCGCTCAGGCCAAGCTCGTCGTGCATGTAGCGCGACCACTCGGTCGAGCTCATACCCATCATGTCCGCCTGCGCCCGTTCGTGCCAGCGGCCGCCTCGGTCGCGTGTGAGGGCCTCGCGCACCTCGTCCCAAACCTGCTCGGTGTCGAGCAGGAGGCCGTCGAGATCGAAGACGACCGCTTCGATCACGCGCGTAGATAGTCGTGCCGCACGTACACGAGCCCGGCTCCGGGTCGGCCGAGCTCCGTCCAGACGACCTCCCCGGCGAAGAAGGTGTGGTCGCCGGCGGGGTGCTCTGCATACACGCGACAGCGCAGCCAGCCGAGCGCGCCGGCGAGCAGGGGCGGCCCTTCGACGTCCTCGCGCAATTCGACGCCGGTCCACAGCGCAATCGGAGGCACGCTCCTGGCGAAGTGCTGCGCGAGGGCTTCCTGCTCTCCGCGCAGCAGGCTGACCCCGAACTCACCCGCGCCGCGCAGCAGCTCGTGCAGCTGCGCTTGGCGTCCGAGCGCAAAGCCGACGAGCGGGGGCTCGAGGGAGAGCGAGACGAGCGATCCGACCGTCAGCCCCGCACGCCGGCCCTCGAGTTCGATCGTGACGACGCAGATCCCGGATGGGAAGGGGCGCATGACGTCCCGCAGCTCGTCGCCGCTGACCACGTCAGCGATCTTACGAGCCCAAAAAGGCGCCGACTCGGCGGCGCCGACCAGAAGAGGCCGTGCCGGCTTCGCCGGTGCGGTCGCTAAGGCGCCGACTCGGCGGCGCCGACCAAAGCCGTGCCGGCTTTACGGCCGTCTTAGTGCTTGCGGCAGAGCGGGTCGGCGAACTGATCGAGCTTCGCGTTCATCTCCTGCTCATGCTTCACATGAGCGGGGGCTTCCGGATTGAACTTGGGAAGGCCCTGCCCCTCCCACTTGACGTCCGGCGTCACACCCGGGCCCTCGACGGTCATGCGGTACGCCTCACCGTTTCCGGGCCCGCGCGGCCCCGCGTTGTATCCCGGCGGGTGGGTGTAGCCGCCCTCCAGTGGATTCCGGGCGCGGAATGTGTAGCAGAACACCCCCGTCGGCTTGTGCGTCACGAACGAGTTCTCGCGCCGCCAGCCCGGCCCGTACCTCGACGAGAAGGTGTCGAGGTAGATGAGCCGCCCGTATTTGTCCAGGCGGGCGCCGTACTGACTCGTCTTGAAGCCGTGGACGGGCTTCCCCTTGTATGTCAGCCGTCCGAAGATGTGGTGGAACCGGCCACTCCACGACCAGTCGGTGTAGCCCTCGATCACCGCGGTCGGACCGATCCAGTGCGAGAGGTGGAGCGCCCATGCGCGCTGCGGCTGCATCCACGGCAGGAAACCGAGGTTGGGCAGGGAGCGCTGCCAGCGCTGAAGCGCCCAGTATGAGCCGTCGGGCGCCTTGCAGGCCGTCAGGATGTGTGGAATGGGCGGCCCGTCATAGGTTCGGCAGGCGTTCTTGAAGGTGAGCTTGCGCCCGAATGCTCCCCAGCCACCCGCGCGGTCGAGCTTGAACTGCACCTGCTTCCTGGCCGTCGTCGGAGCCAGGGCGTTGACCGCGCCCCAGGCGAGGACGTCCCAGGCGCGTCCGTTCGCCCGGTACGAGACCATGGCCTTGCCGTCCCGCGAGACCTTGAAGCGGACGTTGGTCGCATTGCGATCGATCAGCTGGGAAGCCGCCGCAGGGCCCGCAGATACCGCTACAGCTGTGAAGACGATTGCGAGAACAGAGAGTCGTCGCAAAAGAAAACCCAGCTCTTGACGTTGTCAAGAACTGAGTTCCCGTTTGTCAAATCCCCAAACCAGCGACTGTGCGTCGCTGGAGGTGGCCGGTTAGTGGTGGCTGCAGAGGGTGTCGTTGAGTCCGTCGACGAGCGAATTCATCGACGACTCATGAGCGAGGTGCTCTGGATTCGAGCCGTCGAAGCTCGGAAGCCCCTTGCCTTCCCACTTGATGTCCGGCGTCACACCGGGACCCTCGACGGTCAGACGGTACGCAAGGCCGTTCCCGGGCCCGCGAACGCCGCTGTCGTAGCCGGCCGGGTGGACGTAGCCGCCCTTGAGCGGATTGCGCGGGCGGAAGTTGTAACAGAAAGCACCCGTGCCCTTGTGCGTCACGAACGAGTTCTCACGCCGCCAGCCGGGGCCGTGCTTCGACCCGAACGTGTCGAGATAGACCAGCCGGCCGTACTTGTCCAACCGAGCGCCGAACTGGTTCGTTTTGAAGCCGTGTACGGGGCGGCTGAGGTAGGTGAGCCGTCCGAAGAGCGAGTGGTAACGCCCGTCCCAGGACCAGTCCGTCCAGGCCTCGAGCTTCGCCAGCGGGCCGCGCCAGTGGGAGAGATGCAGGGCCCACGCCCGCTGCTCTGGGAGCCACGGCACGAAGCCGAGGTTCGGGAGAGCGCGCTGCCACTGCTGGAGTGCCCAGTACGAGCCGTCGGGAGCCTTGCACGCCTTCACGACGTGGACGAGCGGCGGGCCGTCGTAGCGCCGGCAGGCGTTCTTGAACCTGAGCTTCTTGCCGAACGTGCCCCAGCCGCCCGCGCGGTCGAGCTTGAACTGGACTTGCTTTCGAGCTTTGTTCGGGTGCAGGGCGTTGATCGCGCCCCAGGCGAGGACGTCCCACGAGCGCCCGTGCGCCCGGTAGGAGACCATGGCCTTGCCGTCGCGCGAGAGCTTCAGCCGGACGTTCGAGGCATTCCGGTCGATGAGCTGCGACGCCTGGGCGGACGCAGCGAGCGAGAGCATGGCGAAGAGCGTGAGAGCGAGCGCGGCTGTACGACGCAAGACTTCCTCCTTCAAAAAGAACCGCAATACGTCCTGCATCGGCAGGTCGGCAACGGACGTGAGCCCTGGACGGGGGGTGGGACTAGTCGCCCAGCTCTTCAGCGAGCAATGCGACCGCCAATGAGCGCCACGCCAGGTCGGGATCTTCGAGGAGCGCGTCGAGCAGGAAGGACGCGCGAGGGAGCCCTTCGGCGTGCATCCTCAGCCCCCGGAGCGAGGCTTCGAGCTCCGCGCGACGGCTGGGCGAGTCCAAGTCGGCCGCGAAGCTCGTGACGCCGCGACCGTCGAGCTCGAGCTCGCGGTGTGGGTCCCCGCCCGCAGCCAGGACGAGCAGAGCCCGTCGGAGCGCTGCCCGGAGCTCGCCCTCCGGCAGGGAGACGCTTTCGCGGGCGACCAGAGCCAGCATCGCGCATGCCTGCCCGTCGCCCCACTCCCGCAGGGCCGGTTCGATCTTCTCGAGGATCCCTCCCTCGGCCTCCATTGGCACAAGGGTACGATCGGTGGACGATGCGCGAGGTGCTGGCGCAGCTCGAGGGGTGGCTCGCACAGGGCGAGCGGGCGGCGCTTGCGACGGTGATCGACACCCGCCGCTCGGCGCCGCGGCCGCTGGGCTCCCGCCTCGCGGTGTCCGAGTCGGGCCTGCTCTTCGGCTCGGTCTCCGGCGGGTGCGTCGAGTCGGACGTTGCCGTCCAGGCCCGCGAAGTGATCGCCGGCGGTGAACCTCGCGTGCTTCCCTACGGCATCGCCGACGAGGATGCCCGCTCGGTCGGACTGCCCTGCGGCGGCGAGATCGACGTGTTCGTTGCTCCGGTGTCCGACGCTGAGCTCGTCACGCAACTCCGCCGCGCTGTCGAGGAAGGTGCCCGTGGGCAGCTGACGACGGTCGTCCATGGCGACGGCGCGGGGGAGATGGTGCTCGAGCTCGACGGCGCTGGGACGGTAGACCGCCCGGTGCTCGTCCAAGAGAATGGGCGAACGCTGTTCGTCGAGCCGCTCGCTCCGCCGCCGCTGCTGCTGATGATCGGCGCAGTCGACCTTGCCGAAACGCTGAGCGCGCTGGCCGCGAAACTCGGCTGGCGGAGCGCCGTCGCCGATCCGCGCCGTGCGCTGCTCACCGCAGAGCGGCTCCCGAGTGCCGGGTCATTGATCAACGGCTGGCCGGAAGATGCCCTCGCGCGCGCGGGAACAGATGAGCAGACCGCCGTCGTCGTCCTGGCGCATGACGAGAAGATCGACACCCCGGCGCTCTCCTGGGCGCTTCGGAGCGACGCGTTCTACGTCGGCGCGCTGGGGTCCCGTCGGACACAGGCGAAACGGCACGAGCGCCTGCGCGAGGAAGGCCTGTCGGACGATCAGCTCGCGCGGCTCTGCGGTCCCGCCGGACTGGATCTCGGCGGAGAGACGATCGAGGAGACCGCGCTCTCGATCCTCGCCGAGATCGTGGCCGTCCGGCGCGGGCGCGGCGGAGGCCGCCTCCGCGACGCGAAGGCGGGCATCCACAGCAATGCGTAACTAGGGAGCGAGCGGCGCCGAGGGCGGTGTGGCCGTCCGGTCGCGGACCATCTCGTCGCTGCCCTTGCTGATCCACCAGCTGCCGAGCAGACCAACGGCGAACACGAGGTGGAGCACGTCGTCCGCACCGTTGGCCGGGATGAAGTTTGCGTCGTCGCCGGTGCCGACGATGACCCCGTAGACGAACAGGGCGACGTAGATCACGCCCGAGTAGAGCAGGTACATCTTGGCGTTCGCAGTCGTGCGCGATAGCGCGACGCCGGCGATGCCGAAGAGCAGGTGAACGATGTTGTGCAGGATGCTCACCTGGAAGATGCCGA
>DASQTZ010000089.1:0-7505 GCA_035641605.1 Gaiellaceae bacterium
GCGAACAGGCGCACGACCTGGTCCTGGCCGGAGAGGTAGTACCGAGACTCACCGGGGTCGCCCTGGCGGCCTGAGCGGCCGCGGAGCTGGTTGTCGATGCGGCGGGCCTCGTGCCGCTCGGTGCCGAGCACGTAGAGGCCGCCGCGCTCGACCACGCCTTCGCCGAGCTTGATGTCGACGCCTCGGCCGGCCATGTTGGTCGCGATCGTGACCGCCTTCTGCTGGCCGGCGTCCTTGATGATCTCGGCTTCGCGCTCGTGCTGCTTCGCGTTCAGGACGTTGTGCGCGATCCCGCGGCGCTCGAGGGTCTGCGAGAGGTACTCGGACGTCTCGACGTCGATTGTCCCGACCAGCACGGGCTGCCCGGCCTCGTGGCGCTCGGCGATGTCCTCGACGACCGCGTTGAACTTCGCTTCCTTGGTCTTGAAGATGAAGTCGTTCCTGTCGTCGCGCGCGACCGGGACGTTCGTGGGGATCTCGACCACGCTCAGGTCGTAAATCTCGACGAACTCCTTCTCCTCGGTCTTCGCGGTGCCCGTCATCCCGGCGAGCTTGTCGTAGAGGCGGAAGTAGTTCTGAAGCGTGATCGTGGCGAGCGTGACGTTCTCCTCCTGAATCCGCACGCCCTCCTTCGCCTCGATTGCCTGGTGCAGGCCCTCGGACCAGCGCCGCCCTTCCATAATCCGGCCGGTGAACTCGTCCACGATCTTGACCTCGCCGTCCTGGATGACGTACTCGACGTCGCGGTGGTAGAGCGCCTGCGCTTTCAGCGCCTGGTTCAGGTGGTTGACGAGCTGGACGTTGCGCGGGTCGTAGAGGTTCTCGATCCCGAGCGCGCGCTCGACCTTGTCGATCGCTGCCTGGCCGGGTGAAACCGTCTTGTGCTTCTCGTCGAAGGTGAAGTCGTAGCCGGACGCTTCTGTCTCGTCGATGCCCTTGGCGGAACCCTTGCTCTGGATCCCTTCCAGGGCCTTCACGACACGGGCGAAGTCGTAGTACGTCTGCGCGGCGGTCTCGGGCTCGCCGGAGATGATCAGCGGCGTGCGCGCCTCGTCGATCAGGATCGAGTCGACCTCGTCGACGATCGCGTAGGTGTACCCGCGCTGGACGATGCCCTCGAGCGACACGGCCATGTTGTCGCGGAGGTAGTCGAAGCCGAACTCGGAGTTCGTCCCGTAGGTCGCGTCCGCCGCGTACGCCGCTCTCCGTTCGGCGAACGGCATCAGGTTCTGGATGAACCCGACCCTCATGCCGAGTGCGTCCCAGACGGGCTTCGTCCACTCGGCGTCGCGTTTGGCGAGATAGTCGTTGACGGTCACCAGGTGGACGTTGTTGCCCCCGAGCGCATTCAGGTAGAGCGGCTGGACGGCCACGAACGTCTTTCCCTCACCGGTCTTCATCTCGGCGATGTCGCCCTCGTGAAGTGCGATCCCGCCCATCAGCTGAACGTCGAAGAGCCGGATCCCCATCGTGCGCTTGAAGGCTTCGCGGACGGTGGCGTACGCCTCGAAGAGCAAATCTTCAAGCTGTTCGCCGTTCTCGATTCGCTGGCGAAACTCGGCCGTCTTGCCCTTGAGCTCCTCGTCGGAAAGACGCTCGAACTCGGGCTCGAGCGAGGTGATGTACTCGGCCTGACTCTTCAGCCGTTTGAGCCGACGGCCTTCGCCGACGCGCAGAAACTTCTCGAAGTTGCCGAGTTGCTGGGACACAGAACTAGGGTATCGGAGCTTTCTTGCGTGACCGTGAATCGCTGCCGCTCACAGCGCGTTGATCCTCACCGACCACAGATTGCCGTCGAGGCGCTCGGCGTGGAGAACGAAGTCCCGGTGCCGCTCGAGCGCGTAGCTCTCCAGCGTTGAGACGTCGCTCCAGCCCGGGCGATCGTCGATCAAGAGCGTGCGTTCCTCGCCTTGAACGGCGAGACTGACGGTGTCGCCTTCGATCTCCTCCGGGATCTCGACGACGTCGATCCGATTGGCGGCGACGCCCCAGACATCGCCTTCGCCGCGCACAGCGCGGGCTTGATACGGCGCGGGCAACGATTGCTCGACGGCCGCGGCGAGCGGTGATAGCGCACCCTCCGGAATGTCGTCATCCACGAGCAGCGTTCCGTCCGGCAGCGCCGTGAACTCGAGCTCGTCGCCGTCCAGCCCGGGAGCCTCCGTAGTCGCGACCGCGTCCCAGCGGCGCGGCCTTCCGCCGTGCAGCACGTCGAGGGTGCCCTTGAACATGTCCGCGCTTGCCTCGTACCTTGCTTCCCAGTCGAGCAGATCGGTGCCCTCGGCAAGCTCCTCGTGCAGCGGTTTTCGTCGGCGCCAGAGGGGCACTAAAACTGGGGTTCGATCAGCCCGTACGAGCCGTCGCGCCGCCGGTAGACCACGTTCACCTCCATCGTCTCCGCGTTCTGGAAGACGAAGAAGTCATGGCCGACGAGCTCGAGCTGGAGGACCGCCTCCTCGGGGCTCATCGGTTTGACCGGAAATCGCTTGCTCTTGACGATGTTCGGCTCGGCTTCCATGGGCAGGGCATTCTCCGGGATCGCTTCTTCGACCGCACCGCCTCGGTGCCTGCGCCGCTTCTCGCGATAGCGCTTGACCTGCCGCTCGAGCTTGTCGACCAGCTGATCGATCGAGGCCTTGTGGTCGGCGGAGGCTTCACGGGCGCGGAGGACCGGTCCCTTCGTCCAGATCGTCGCCTCGGCAACGTGATTGGCGGAGATCGACGGGTTCCGCTCGACGGCGAGCTCTAGCTCGACGCGGGTCGGGTCCGCGAGTTGCCGTTCGAGCTTGCCGAGCTTCTCCTCTGCGTACTGCCGAATCGAGTCGGTCACCTCGACGTTCTTGCCCTTTACCTGGAGTCGCACCAGGAGACCTCCTCCAGATCGACGGCTGTCAGCTTCGGTTAGCTGATTCTAGTCTCCGCACGGTTCGGGCGAATGTCACGACCTCGACGTGCCGAGCGCCCGCCGCGCGCAGGGCGGATGCCGCAGCCGACACCGTGGCGCCGGTCGTGTAGACGTCGTCGATCACGCCCAGCCGAGCCGGCACGCGCGAGCGCGCAACGAACGCGCCCGCGACGTTCTGGCGACGTGCGGCCAGGCTCAGCCCGCGCTGCGGCCTCGGCTCGCGCGTCCGTCCGAGCGCGGGGGCGACGGGAAGCTCCCAGCGACGCCCGAGCTCACGCGCCAGCCGCTCGGCCGGGTGATGCCCGCGCTTGACGCTGCGATCGCCGTCGGGCGGGACGAAGGTGAGCGCAACGACGGAGGGTCGCGCGACTGTTCTGACGATGACGTCGGCCGCCTCTTCGGCGAGGCGCCGCAAGCCGCGCTCCTTCCAAGCCGCGACCAGCGGACGCACCGGTCCGTGGTAGGCGACGGCGGCGCGCGCGGAGGCGAACGCGAGCCGACGGCCCGAGCACTCGAGGCAGCGCTTGACAGGCCAGGCGGTGGGCCCGCCGCAGCGGGCACAGCACGGCCCGCGCAGCCGCGGAAGGTCGGCGCGGCACCGGGGGCAGAGAGCCGGGCCGAGCACGCCGCAAGCAGCGCAGCGGCGGGGAACGAGGAGGTCGAGCAGCACATTCCGCGACCGTACGCCCCAAAAGCGCGCGCGTGGGTGACGAAAGTGCGCCGGAAGTAACGGCGCGCGCGGACGCTAGGGCGTCAGCGAATACTCACGACGAGGCTGCAAACCGAGCCGCGCCCGCATGCGGTTATCGGCCTCCAGCAGCTGCTGGGGATCGCCGATGTCCATCCACCCGCCCTCGAACCGGTAGCCGTACACCGGCGCCTGCCGGTAGAGCCACATCACGAAGCTTCCGGGAGCGTCAGCGGGATTGCCCGCCTCCAGATAGGGGCCGATCAGGCCGGCGTGCTCGGCGCGGTACAGGTACGCCGCGGTCGCGGCGAGGTCGCTTCGCGGCTCTCGCGGCTTTTCCTCGAACGAGACGACTCGATCGTCGGCGTCGAGCTCGACGACGCCGTATTGCTTGATCAGCTCGGGGTCCGGTACGCGCCGCACGGCGATCGCCGCGCCTTCGCGCTTCTCACGCCAGAAACGGACGTACTCCTCGAGGTTGTACTCGATCAGGTTGTCGCCGGCGACCACCAGCAGGTCCCCTCCCTCGAGCCCGGCCTGGCTCATCGTGAAGCGGATGTCGCCGATCGCCCCCAACCGGTCCTCGTTGCTCGTCGTCCCGTCGTTCCAGACGGTGATCGGGCGCAGGCCGGAACGCTGCGACGCCCAGCCGACGAAGTCTCGAGCGAAGCGCTCGTTCGTGACGACATGAATCGCGTCGATCTCCTCGACGGCGTCGATCCGGTCGAGCAGGTAATCGAGCATCGGCCGCCCCGCGAGCGGCAGGAGCATCTTCGGGACCGAGTCGGTGAGCGGACGCAGCCGAGTCGCGTAGCCGGCCGCGAGGACGATCGCCTTCAGCGGCTTACGTGCCCTCGGACCACGAGGCGAGGTAGTTCGCCTGCTCTTCGGTCAGCTGGTCGATCGTGATGCCCATCGTCTCCAGCTTGAGACGAGCGATCTCGCGGTCGATTTCCTCCGGCACCGGATAGACCTTCCGCTCCAGCTGGGCGGCGTTAGCGATCGCATACTCGGCCGCCAGCGCCTGGTTCGCGAAGGACATGTCCATGACGAGCGCCGGGTGACCCTCGGCGGCGGCCAGGTTGATCAGCCGTCCGTCGCCGAGCAGGTAGATCCGCTTTCCGTCGTCGAGCACGAACTCCTCGACGAACTCGCGCGACTCGCGGACCTCCGTCGCCAGCTGCCTGAGCGCCGGGATCTCGATCTCGACGTTGAAATGGCCTGTATTCGCCAGGACCGCCCCGTCCTTCATCCGCACGATGTGCTCGCGCGTGATCACCGACTTGTCGCCCGTGGCGGTGCAGAAGATGTCGCCGATCTCGGCGGCCGCGGCCATCGACATCACCTCGAACCCGTCCATGGCCGCCTCAAGCGCGCGTACGGGCTCCACCTCGGTCACGATCACGTGGGCACCCATCCCCTTCGCCCGCATCGCGACACCCTTGCCGACCCAGCCGTAACCGGCGAGGACGAAACGCTTGCCCGCCAGGAGGATGTTCGTCGCTCGGATGATGCCGTCGATCGTGGACTGCCCGGTTCCGTAGCGGTTGTCGAACAGATGCTTGGTCTTCGCCTCGTTGACGGCGATGATCGGGAAGCCGAGCGCGCCGTCGGCCTCGAGCGCCTTCAGGCGGATGACGCCGGTCGTCGTCTCCTCGGTGCCCGCGATGATGTCGCCGAGCTGCTCGCGCCGATGCGAGTGGAGGACGCCGATCACGTCGGCGCCGTCGTCCATCGTCAGCTGCGGCTTGTGGTCGACCGCCGCCTCGATGTGCTGGTAGTACGTGTCGTTGTCTTCGCCCTTGATCGCGAAGACCGAGACATCGAAGTCGTCGACCAGCGCTGCTGCAACGTCGTCCTGGGTCGAGAGCGGGTTCGAGGCGCAGAGCACGACGTCCGCGCCCCCGGCCGTGAGCGTTCGCGCCAGGTTGGCCGTCTCCGTCGTGACGTGGAGGCACGCGGAGATGCGATAGCCCGAGAGCGGCTGTTCACTCTCGAAGCGCTCCCGGATGGCCGCGAGCACCGGCATCTGCCGGTCCGCCCAGGCAATGCGGCGGAGGCCCTCCGGGGCGAGGGCGAGATCCTTGACGTCGTAGCGCTTGGTCGTTGCCATCAGTACATCCTCTCTCAGTCCGGAGTGTAGGGCTTAAGCCGCCAGGAGCCGCTCGTGCTTCCGCTGCTCCCAGTCGACCCAGTCGGCCGCGCCGCTGCCGGTCGCAGCCAGCCAGTTCTCGACGCTTCTGCGGAGCGCCGGCTCACGGCGGAGCCGGGCCGCGAACGCGATCTCCGTCAGTTCGAGGCCGAACCGGCTCCGCAGCTGTCGCAGCGAGCGGAGCTGGTTCAGCTCGCGCAGGCCGTACAGCCGGTAGCCCGACGACGAGCGGTCAGGGACGACGAGATGAGCCTGTTCGAGGTAGCGCAGCATGCGCGCAGACCATCCGGTCGATTGCGCGGCCGCTCCAACTGTGAGTCGGTTCACGGGCCAACCTTATCACAAGCGTGTTAAGGTTGGCTCGCCCGGCCGTAGGTGTCTTCCAGGCGGACGACGTCCTCGAGGTGCGGCGTCGACACCTCAAGGACGAGGGTGTCTTCGAGCGCGCGGATACGGTGGACGGTTCCGGGCCTGATGCGGAAGGCGGCCCCGGGCGTCACGACCTCCGAGGTCGTCGCCTTCTCGCCTGCGCCGGCGAACTCGAGCTCGGCCCGTCCTTCCAGCACGTACCACGACTCGTCCTTCTGCTTATGGAACTGGAGGGAGAGCTGGTGACCGGCGTTGACGGAGAGGAGCTTGCCCACGTAGTCCTCGGTCAGCGCCCAGATCAGCTCGTAGCCCCACGGCTTCTCCACGCGCTCGGGCTCGAAGGCGAACCGCTCGATGCCCTTCAAGTTGGGCGAGGCGAGCCGTCGGTCGGACACGGTCCGATCATTTCACTACGCCGCATCAAGAAGTCCGGGATGCGCCTCGACAAACTCCTGCGCCCGGCGCAGGTCCTTCGGCGTGTTCACGGTCAGCCAGAGACCTTCGTGGCGAAACGCGCGGAGGCGCCCCTCGGCGGCGAGCTCGGGAAAGGTGGTCGACTCGTGGTCGCCGCGCTCGGGCAGCCGCGCGATCGCCTCCTCCTCGAGCAGGTAGAGGCCCGTGTTGACCCAGAACGGGAGTCGCGGCGCCTCTCGAAAACCGCGGACGACGTCGTTCTCGTCGACCTCGACGACGCCGAGCTGGCTCTGCAGCGGAGCGATCGTGATCGTCGCCGCGCCGCCGCGCCGGCCGTGCGCGTCGTCGAGGTCGGCAAGCTCGAGGTCGAAGAGCTCGTCGCCGTTCAGCGCGTAGATGGGGCCGGCACTCACCCGCGACTGCGCGGCGAGCCGAAGGCCTCCTCCCCGCCCCAGCGGCTCCGGCTCGCCGACGGTGACGAGCTCGACACCGAGTCCGCCGAGCTCGTGCTCGAATAGCTCTTCCTGGCCCGCGGAACAGCTGACGATCACCCGCTCGACCCCGGCCTTGACCAGGAGCGCGAGCTGATAGGCCGCAAGCGGGCGGCCCGCGATCGTAACGAGCGCCTTCGGCTTCCCCTCCGCAACATCCCCCAACCGCTCGGCCTTGCCGCCGGCGAGGATGATCGCCTCGGTCGGCACTAGAGGCCTGATGTGAAATTCCGCCGGGCCGGATGACGCCCCAGACGCGGCGCCGGATCAGCACGTTCGCCCGCGACACGTAGCGCTGCTATGCGCCGCGAACGACCGCACTGCCCGGCTTGGTCTGGAGCGCCTCCGACTGCGGCCGAATTTCCCATCAACCCTCTACGCGCGTTCGTGCTCGGGCTCGGCGGTCTCCGGCAGACCGGCGAAGGCCGAGGTCGCCCGGCCGACACCTTCGTAGGCGAAGCCCTGTTGCTCGGCCGCTCTTGGATC
>DASQTZ010000090.1:0-9945 GCA_035641605.1 Gaiellaceae bacterium
CACCTGCACCTGCACCGGCACCGGCGCCCGCACCGCCACCCGCACCCGCCCCCGCACCCGCACCGGTATCGCCTCCGAGAGTCGTTCTGGAGACGCCGCCCGAGGACGACGACGGCGACGGAAAGTCCAAGAAGTCCAAGAAGGCGAAGAAGGCGAAGAAAGAAAAGAAGAAGCACGGCGGCGACCAGGAAGACAACCCGGGTCATGACGACGACGGCGGCGACCGCAAAGACAAACGCGGTCACGACGACGACGATTAAGCTCCCGGCGTGCCACGCGCCCGCTACCTGCTCGCACGCCGCCTCGGTTGGTGGGGCGTCGTCCTCACTGCCTACGACGTCTGGCGACGTGTTCCCAAGCAGCACCGCAAGCGCATTTACCGCCAGGTGCGGAAACATGCACCGACGGTCGCCCGCACGCTCGCGCGCGAAGCGCAGCGTGCCCGCGCCGCGGCTAGATCACGCCGAAGCTAGAACGTCTTCGACGATGCGCTGCTGCTCGCGGAGGTGCGCGGTCGGATAACCCTCGCTTGGGCTCGCCCGCCACGGACGGCCGACGAAACGCAGTGGAACGCGTCCGGCGATCGCCTCCTCGAGCCGGTGCCGGATTGCTCGCCAGGCGCCCATGTTCTGCGGCTCCTCCTGGACCCAGATGACCTCCTCGAGAGCCGGGTAGGAAGCGACGAGCCGAGCAGCAGGCTCAATCGGGAACGGGTACAGCTGCTCGAGCCTGGCGACCGCGATCTCTGAACGGTTCGCGCGTGCGTCGTGGCCGACGATGTCGTAGTACACCTTGCCCGAGCTGAGCACGAGCCGTCGCGCCTGCGCGCGGTCGACGGCGTCGTCGTCGATGACGGGCTCGAAGCCCCCGTCCGTGAGCTCGTCCAGCGTCCCGGCCGCCTCGCGGAGACGCAGGAGTCCCTTCGGTGTCATCACGATCAGCGGCCGCGCATTCGGATCGAGCGCTTGCCGCCTGAGCAGGTGAAAGTACTGCGACGACGTGCTCGGATTCGCAACCCGCACGTTCTCTTGAGCCGCGAGCTGCAGGAACCGCTCCAGCCGGGCGCTCGAGTGCTCCGGACCGTTTCCTTCGTAGCCGTGTGGCAGCAGTAGCGCCAGCCGTGACGTTTGGCCCCACTTCGAGAGGCCCGAGACGAGGAACTGGTCGACGACGATCTGGGCGCCGTTGACGAAGTCGCCGAACTGCGCTTCCCAGATCACGAGTGTCTCGGGCGCGCCGACGGAGTAGCCGTATTCGAACCCAAGCGCCGCGTACTCCGAGAGCGGCGAGTTGTAAACCTCGAAGGAGGCCTCCGCGTCGGACAAGTTCTTCAACGGGGTGTATTGCTCGCCGCTCTCCGGGTCGTGGAGCACGAGGTGCCGGTGGGAGAAGGTCCCGCGCTCGGTGTCCTGGCCAGTCAGTCGGATCGGAATCCCCTCGACGAGCAGGCTCGAGAAGGCAAGCCCCTCAGCCTGGCCCCAGTCGATCCCGCCCTGCTCGATCGTCTCGAGGCGGCGGTCGAGCTGCTTCTTCAGCTTCGGGTGCACGTTGAAGTGCTCGGGCACGTCCAGCAGCTCGCGGTTCAATTTGCGGAGCAAGCCGGGTCCGACGGCCGTGATCACGTCGGAGCCGTTCGTCGGCGGCGTCCGCTCGCTCGGTGTGGGCGCCGGCGCACCAAAGGACGCCTTGAGCGTCTCGTGCGCTTGGCGCAGGCGGCTCTCGACCTCCTCCGCGAGCGCGTCAGCCTCATCCTCCGTCACCACGTCCTCGTCGACGAGCTGGGCGACGTACTGCTCGCGCACGCTCGGATGCTGTTGGATCCTCTCGACCATCAGCGGCTGCGTGTACGCAGGCTCGTCGCCTTCGTTGTGCCCGTGGCGCCGGTAGCCGACGAGGTCGACGACGACGTCGTGGCCGAAACGGCGCCGGAACGCGAGCGCAAGCCGGATCGCCGAGATCGCGGCCTCGGGGTCGTCGGCGTTGACGTGGACGATCGGCACGTCAAACCCCTTCGCGAGGTCGCTGGAGTAGCGGGTCGAGCGGCCGTCGGCCGGATCCGTCGTAAAACCCACTTGGTTGTTCGCGATCACGTGCAGCGTCCCGCCGGTCGAGTAGCCCCCGAGCCCTTGGAGGTTGAGCGTCTCGGCGACGACCCCCTGAGCGGGGAAGGAGGCGTCCCCGTGGATCAGCACCGGCAGCGCAACCCGGGAGTCGTGCGCGCCTGCGCGCGTCGATCTGTCTGTCTGCTCACTGCGCGTCAGGCCCTCGACGACCGGGTCCACCGCCTCCAGGTGGCTGGGGTTGGCGGCGAGCGAGACGGTGATGTCGCCCGACGACGTCTTTCGCCGGCCCTCGGCGCCGAGGTGGTATTTAACGTCGCCGCTCGAGCCGGCGGGCTGGGCCGACAAGGCCTCCAGGGTTCGCTCGCCCTCGAACTCGCGCAGGATCGTCTCGTATGGCCGTCCGAGCACATGCGCGAGCACGTTCAGGCGGCCGCGGTGCGCCATTCCGATGACGACCTCGTGCGCGCCGTCCTCGGCAGCGAGCTCAATCCCCATGTCGAGCATGGGCACAAGCACGTCCAGCCCTTCGATCGAGAACTGTTTCTGGCCGAGGAACGCGCGCCGCAGATAGCGCTCGAACCCCTCGACCTCGGTCAGGCGAGTGAGGAGGCGGCGCTTCTCGTCGGCGGACAGGGGCGTCCGGTATGTGCCGGTCTCGATCGCCTGCCGCAGCCAGACGCGCTCCTGGTGGTCAGAGATGTGCTCGACCTCGAACGCGCTCGTGCCCGAATACGTCTCCTGGAGCTCCGGCAGGACCTCCGCGAGCGTCTCTCCCCGGAAGTAGACGCGGAGGAGGCGCGCGGGGACGCGGCGCTGAAGGTCGGGGGTGAGCGGTGGAACGAGCCGCTCAGGCTCGAGGGCGGGGTCGCCGACTGGCTCCGAACCGAGCGGGTCGAGGTGCGCGGCGAGGTGGCCGTGCGTCCGATACGCCTTGACGAGGGCCATTGCGGCGGCCACCGCCCCGAGCAAGGTGTCATCGGCGGCCGGCGTCGGCGCCGGCGCCACGGGCACAGCCGGAGGAGCTTCGATGACGGGCGCTGTCTTGCCGTCCTCGGCGGCGCGCAGCAGCTCGACGAGGCGGGTAACCCCGGGATGCTGTGCGATCAGATCGCTCTCGCCGCTCTCGAACAGGGCACGCCACTCGGAGGGGACGCCCTCGGGATCCTCGAGATATTCGTCGAGCAAAGCGCGGGCGTAGCCCGCATTGAGTCCGTCAACATCAGGCACGTTGCTCAGTTCTTTGTAGCAGCGCGAGATCCCCCTCCAGCTCCCCGCGTTTGCTGGGGCGGCGCTGGAGGTGCGAGGCCGGAGGCCACAGTGCTTCAGCACGGGCCCACGCTACGCGTCTTAGAGTCACGCAGCTGGCGTCAGCGTGTGGCGGAGCCGGGCTTCGCCCGGCGGGAGCCCACGCGGCCAGCGAAGGCAGGGCTACCAGAGCGATCTCGAGGTGATGACGGAGACGATCATCCCGCCGAGGAAGCCCAGCGTCGCGAAGGCCACGCCCGCCGCGGCCAGTCGCTGATTCCGGTCCGCCATCGCGGCCGCGAGAAACGCAATGAAGATCGAGGCCAACCCGACGGGCACGGGGCGCTCGACGACGGCGATCGCACCCCCGACCATCGCGAGCGCGGCCAGGAATCCGGCGACGATCTCCGCCGGACGGTCGCGGGCCGCGGGTGGCACCGTGCTCATCGAACCGGAAACCTTACGGCCCGTCGCGGCGCGCGGTCACGTCGATCGGGCCCCTTGCGCCGGGGCCTTCCCGGGCGGAAGTGCGCCGGCGACAGCGGTGGCTCCTGCTCGGCGGCGGCGGGCAGCAGCGCCGGCTCGGGCGGAGGCGGCTCGGCCTTGACCGCCCAGTACACGACCCCGATCAGATAGAGGATCGGGAGCTTGAGGACGAGCATCAGGAAGACGATCTCGACCACGAGGCCATTCTAGGAGGGTTTGGCGGAACGCCGCTCGTCGCAGGGGTGCGATGGTCGTTCCGAGGCAAGGACGCAGGGAGCCCCCCGTATCAGTTCGATACGGGGGCGACTGAGGACGCCGCCTCGGGGCGAGCAGCGCGGCCCTGCGGCACCGATTGTGTTTCGCCAAACCCTCCTAGGGGGAGCGCTGCCGACCCTCGAGGCGCTTGGCATACGAGAGCCCGGTTCCGAGCAATGAAACCGTCCCGGTTGCGCCCCGCCGGCCCACATTGAGCTTCGCTCCTCGCCGGCCGAAGCTGAGGCTCCCGCCGCGTTTCCCGAGGTTGAGCGTAACCCCCGGAAGCATCCTTTTCCTCCGTTGAAAACGCCAGCCCATTATTCCGCTTTGAGAGTATCCGACTGCCCGCCTGTCCTACACTCCGTCGAGGATCGCGTCGAAGTGTCTGCAGCGGTACAGGCAATCGATTGGGTCAACGCCGGGCTCTACGGGATCCTGGCAGTTGGCGCCTTTCTGCAGTGGCGGAAGGGCGGCGGACGTCCCGCCTTCTGGGCCGCACTAGCGTTCGGCGCGATCGGCGCCGTCGTCCTCGCGGGACGCCTGCCGGAGAGCGCCGAGCGCGACTTCGTCGTCCAGGTGGAACTCGCGCTGCTCGTGCTCTTCCCGTATCTGCTTTACAAGTTCACGACGGCGTTCGAGCGCGCACCACGAGGCCTCGAGCGCTTCGTCGGACTGATGACGATCGTCCTGCTGGTCTGGTCGTTCGCATTACGCGACGTTCCACAGGAGGACGACGCGTGGTCGACCGGTTTCGTCGCCTACCTCGTCGCCTTCCTCTTCCACTGGTCCCTGCTGTCGGTCGTCGCGGCGATTCGGCTCTGGCGGGCCGGCCGCGGGCAGCCCAGCGTCGCCCAGCGGCGAATGCGGTTCCTGGCCGCGGCTTCCGCGCTGCTCACGGCCGCGATCTTGCTCGCCGGGCTCGGCGGGATCGCCGGGCTCGGCGGGAGTGAGAGCTCACCCCTTTCGCTGGCGGTCGGGCTCTTGGTCTCGCTGAGCGGACTCGGGTTCATCCTCGGCGTCGCGCCGCCGCTGGTCCTGCGACTGCTCTGGCGCCGACCCGAGGTCGCGCGCACCCAGGAAGCGATCGCACGCCTGATGCGTGCCGAGACTCCCGACGAGGTCACCTCGGGCGTGCTGCCGCGGATGCTCGGCATCGTCGGCGCCCGCGCCGTGGAGCTCCGCGACGCCGCCGGTCAGATCGTCGGGTCGTACCGACTGCACGAGGCGGGGGGCGACGAGGAAGTCGAACTCCTCGAGCTCGAGCTCGCGGAGGGCAGTCTCTCCATCTGGACGAGCCGCCACGCACCGTTCTTCGGCGCCGAGGAGGTTGCGTCACTGCGAACGCTCGGCACCCTCACGGAGCTCGCGCTCGACCGGGCTCGGCTCTTCAGCCAGGAGCAGGCTGCGCGGCAGGCGCTCGAGGATGCGGACGACCTCAAGATGAACTTCATCGCGCTCGCGGCGCACGAGCTTCGGACGCCGGTCGCCGTCATCCACGGAGTGATCGAGACTGTCGAAAGACGCGGCCACGAGCTCGCCGCAGAGCAGCGTGTCGACCTCGAGCAGATGCTGCGGGCGCAGGCGGCAGGGTTGAAGTCGCTGGTCGAGCAGTTGCTCGACCTCTCGAGGCTCGACGCGCACGCGGTGGCGATCGAGCCGAAACGGATTCCTGTTCGGAAGCGGGTCGAGGAGATCGTCGCGCTGAGCGCCGGCGACCGGGTTGGAGAAGTGAACGTCAAGGTGCCGGGCGACCTTGAGGCAATGGTCGACCCGGACGCGTTCGACCGCATCCTGACAAACCTGGTGACGAATGCGCTTCGGTACGGGCGGGCGCCGATCCACGTCTCGGCGGAAGGAGAGAACGGCCGGCTGCAGGTCGCGGTCGAGGATCGCGGCGAAGGCGTGCCGTCGGAGTTCGTGCCCAAGCTCTTCGATCGTTTCTCGCGGAGCGACCCGTCGCGACGGCGGGCGGGCGGCACCGGCCTCGGGCTCGCGATCGCGCATTCGTACGCCGAGGCGCTGGCCGGCGAGCTGCGCTACTGCGAGGCCAACCCGCACGGCGCTCGCTTCGAGCTCGTGCTGCCGAACCTAACGGCCTAGAAGGTCCTCCACGTCAGCCCGGAGCGTCCGCGCCGCGTCGACGAAGCCGAGCTGTTCGTAGAACGCCCGCGCGCTTTCGTTCGGCGTGTCGACGCCGAGGACGACGTAGCGCCGTCCTTCATCTCGGAGGACAGCGGCGATCGAACGCATGAGGGCTCGCGCGATGCCTCGGCGACGCGCGGCAGGCCGCGTATAGAGGCCGAAGACGTAGCCGAAGTGCGGGCTTGAGACGTTCGCGTATACGGTTCCGACGGCCTCGCCTCCCTCCTCGGCGAGGAGCGCGACGTGGTCCGTGACGAGGGCCGGCTCGAAGGCATTGCCTGGATACGGCGTGAAGGTTGCTTCCGCGGTGAATTCGTCCCAGAGCCGCCACATCACGTCCGTGTCGGCTTTCGTTGAGCGCCGGATCTGCATCGTGAAGTGAGTGGAGCCGACGGGACTCGAACCCGTGACCTAGTGGCTGCCAGCCACTCGCTCTCCCAGCTGAGCTACGGCCCCTCGGGGTTGGGCCAGTGTAGCCGCGAACTCGAAATCCTCGGCCCAGTTGATCAGGTGCCGTTGATTGTTTCGGGCCGGGGCGAGGCGAAGTCGGATTTGCTCACGACGCGGAAATCGATCAATCGGGAAGAAATAGCAACGGTCGAGATCTGCGCTATACGCAGCGAGCGCGTCGATCTCGTCGGCGGTGTACGGCCGCATTCGCGTTCCTTCACGCGTTCTTCGAGACGAGTAGCACCGCACGACAAGCACGTCGCCATTGATCGCGGCCCACTTGCATTGCACACGCCATAGCCGGTCGTCGAAATCGAAGATCAGGTCATACCGGCCGCGTTCTGCGACCGGCTTGTACACATCGATTCCGAGCTGAGTTGCATGCCACGCAATTCCCATCTCGGCGATGGCGCCCTTCTGGTCCGTCGTCAACATCGACAACGGTGTAGTTGTCAGGATCGGACGACTAAGCCGTCGCCGCGTCGAGCTCGACCAAGGGCATGTCGCCCCAGAGCTCTTCCAGCCCGTAGTAGCCCCGGGTCTCGGGCGTGAAGACGTGCAGAACGACGTCGAGATAGTCGACGAGCACCCAGTCGCCCTGCACCTGGCCCTCGACCGAGCGTGGCCGCAGCTCGTGCTCGTGCTTGAGGCGCTCGCGCACCTCGTCCACGATCGCCTTCGTCTGCCGCGGGTTACGCCCGCTGCACAGCACGAAGAAGTCGGTGTAGGCACAGACCGGCCGCAGGTCGAGGATGACGACGTCCTCTGCCAGCTTCTCCTGAGCGAGGCCGGCGATGAGTCGAGCTTGTTCGAGCGGTGTCAGTCGGAACGGATCCTTTCGCGTCTGTACAGGCTCAGTTTAGCTCGGGGCCCTGCCGTACAAACCTCGCTGCTCGATCTCCCCCGCAACCGGCGGCGGAACGAGGTCATCAATCGAGTCGCCGCGCTTGATTCGGTCTCGGACCTCGCTCGACGCGATCGGAAGCTGCTCGATCTCGAAGACGTCGATATCGGCAGCGGGAACCGGCTGGCCGGGCCGCGCCGCGACCGCAACCGGGATCAGACGCAGGATCTCGTCGGGCTCCTTCCAGGTGTCGAAGACGGCCCACTGGTCGGCCCCCAGCACGAATACCGCGTCCTCGAACTTCTCGTCGCGCAGGAGGTCGACCGTGTACGGATGCTCGTCCAGCCGCACCTCCGTATCGCGCAGCTCGCCGAACGCCAGCTGAGCAAGCTGGAGCCGAGTCTCCGGATCGAGCACGGTCGGCTTGTGCCCGGGATTCTCCGTCACGAGCACGAGCAGCCGGTCGGCTCCGAGCTCACGCAGCGCTCCCTCCGCCAGGGCGACGTGGCCGAGATGCGGCGGATCGAAGGCGCCGCCGAGAATCGCCGTCTTCAGAGGGTCACCGTTTCGTCGCCGATCTCGACTTCGGCTCCGCTCTTCGCTCCCACCGCCCGCAGCGCCTCCTCCAGCGCCTCGCGCTCGGGCGGCGTGCCGACCACTCGGTAGCCGCGGTCGGTCCGAAAGATGCGATATGCCCCGCGCCCCTCGGGCCGAGGCCGGTAAACGAGAAAGTCGACGAGCCCATCCTCCGCGGGCACTTCCGGCTGAGGCGGGGCCGGACAGAGCTCGAAGAGCACCCGCTTGAGTTCGTCGATCCCCTCCCCGGTTGCCGCCGACGTCCGGACGACGCGCAGCACGCGCAGATCGTCAGTCGCGAACGCCGCGTCGCGGGCGATGTCGACCTTGTTGACGACGACGATCTGCGGAAGCCGATCGAGTCCGGCCCCGTACACGCCGAGCTCACGATCGATCGTCGCGAACCGCTCGGCCGCATCGCCTTCTGAAGCGTCGATCACGTGCACGAGCAGCCGGGCGCGCTCGAGATGGGCGAGGAACTCGTGGCCCAGCCCGATGCCCTCGCTCGCGCCTTCGATCAGTCCCGGGACATCGGCGACGGTCAGCTGCCTTCCATCGGGAGCATCGACCGTGCCCAGCACCGGCGAAATTGTCGTGAACGGGTAGTTGGCGACCTTCGGCTTCGCGTTCGAGATCCGACGCAGCAGCGACGACTTGCCCGCATTGGGCATCCCCACGAGCGCCGCATCGGCGAGGAGCTTGAGGCGCAGCTCGAGCTCTGCTTCCTCGCCCGGTATGCCGACCTCGGCGAAGCGCGGCGCTTGGCGCGTCGCCGTTGCAAAGCGGCGGTTGCCGCGGCCGCCCGCTCCTCCTCGCGCCACCACGACGCGGGAACCCGGCGTCGCAAGGTCCGCGATCAGCCGCTCCTCCTCGTCCAGCACCTGCGTTCCGGCGGGAACACGCAGCTCGACATCTTGACCCTCAGCCCCGTGCTTCCCGGCGCCCCGGCCGTGCCCCCCCGCAGCCCCTTTGTAGACCCGCCGCGACTGGTACCGCCCGAGATCGCGCAGATCGGGGTCGGCGACGAGAATCACGTCCCCTCCGTGGCCGCCGTCGCCGCCGTCCGGTCCCCCCCTGGGAACGTACTTCTCGCGACGGAAGCTCAGCGCGCCGTGTCCGCCCCGTCCGCCCTGCACGCGAATGCGGGCCCGGTCGTTGAACATGGAGCTCCGCGTTACGAGCTCTGCGTCTCGCCGACGACGACCGTTCGGCGGTCGCCGCTGCGATGGAACTCGACCCGCCCGTCGCGCGTCGCGAAGATGGTGTCGTCGCGGCCGACGCCGGCGCCCGGCCCCGGCTTGAAGCGCGTTCCACGCTGCCGCACCAGGATCATCCCAGCACGCACGTCCTGACCGTCATAGATCTTCACGCCCAGACGCTTCGACTGCGAGTCGCGCCCGTTGCGTGAAGAGCCAAGTCCCTTTTTATGTGCCATCTACGCCGTTTCCTTCGCTTTCGTCGCTGTCCGCTTCGGCCTCTCGGAGGGCGTCTCCTTCTTCTCGGTCGGCGTGGCCCGTTTCGTCCCGATCGACTCGATCTGAATCTGGGTCAGCTTGCTCCGGAAGCCGGTGTGGCGGCGATACCCCGTGCGGCGGCGGTACTTTCCGATCCGAATCTTCTCGCCCTTGACGTGCGCCAGGACCTTCGCCGTGACCGGCTGGCCCTTCGGCGAGAGCTCGGCTTTTCCGTCGCCGCCCTCGAAGATGACATCGGGCTTGAACGTCTTCTTCTCGTCCACGTCGAGGCGGTCCACGAGCAGCTTCTCGCCCTCGCGGACGACGTACTGCTTGCCACCGAGCTTGATGATCGCGTAACCGGCCATGGAAACGCGGGGTTTCGGCCCCGCGGATCGGTCAGTCTACCAGCGGTTTTTCGACATCCGAG
>DASQTZ010000091.1:0-21869 GCA_035641605.1 Gaiellaceae bacterium
CCGCGACTCGCGCTCGATCGTCCTCAGGTGGTGGGCATGGGTCTGGGCCCGGAGTCTGAACCGCCCGTCGTCACTTCGCAGCAAGTGGTCGGTGACGCAGAGGACGTCGAAGCCGTGCCTGCCGTAGAGGTCGACGAGCTCAGTGAGCGTGAGCAAGCCGTCACTCCAGGTCGTGTGGGCGTGGAGCTCGCAGAGCAGCAGGTCGTTGTCCATGAGTAGAGCGTGGCTGTGGGCACATGGCTCCGGGGGAAAGAAGCGGTGAACAAGCAGGGAAGAAGTGGAGGGCCCATCGGGCTCTCCACGCAACGTCGGATGCGCGGGCTACGGCTTGGTGAAGAGGAGGTTTCGATCAGGCAACCGCGGCCAGCTGATCGTGCAGCAGCGCCGTCAACACCCGCTCGACGACGTCGCCGCCGTCGAGGGCGTACTGCTGGTTGAACTCGACGGCGCCGTTCAGCTCGATGACGACGTGGCGCCCGGACGGCGTCGGCAGCAGGTCGACGCCGACGAGATCGGCCTCGATCGCGCGCGCGGCCGCCACCGCGAGCTCGCGGGCTTCGGTCGTCGGCAATACCGGATGGCGCGTGGCGCCGAGCGCGACGTTCGTCCGCCACTCGCCGTGTGCCGCGACGCGTCGCACGGCCCCGACGACCGTTCCGGCGGCGACGAGGAGGCGCAGATCTTCCCCTTGCGGCGGGATGAGCTCCTGTACGAGTGCCCCGTGACTCTTGAACCAGCGTCGGTGGGCGATCTCGGCGAGGTGACGCCGGAGCGACGAAGCGTCTTCGCAGAGCGCAACGTCTCGTCCCCAGCTCCCGAAGCGAGGCTTGACGACCACGGGCGGCTCGAATGGGATGACTGACGACGGCGCTGTGACGTGTGCCGTTCGGGGGTGCGGCACGGCGGCCTCGGCGAGAGCGCGGCTCGTTGCCAGCTTGTCGTGCGCCGCGACGAGTGCGCGTGGGCGGTTGAGCACTCGGACGCCCGCTCCCTCGAGACGGGCGAGCTCCCAGAGGCCGACTTCGATTCCGTCGAGATGAGCGGACACATCGAGCCGCCCAATCGCGACATCCCCGCCCTTGAGCGCCCGCAGGGCTTCAGCCGGAGCGAGGATCCGGAGGCCCGGCCGGCGGCGCGTCAGCGCAACGTTGCTCGGTGTCCGGCGATGGGCGACGATCGCGGCGAGCATCTCGCCCTAAGTGTGGGGTCAGGAACGCGGTTCCTGCGGGCCGCTAACCACCTTTTCACCGGCTCTATCCAGCTCCGAGACCAGGCTCCGCACGCGTACGGCGATCTCGTCGCGGATCGTCCGGACCTCGTCGAGCGGACGTCCGGCCGGATCCGGCAGGTCCCAGTCCTCGTAGCGCTTGCCGGGGACGACCGGGCACTCGTCGCCGCAGCCCATCGTGACGACGTGGTCGGCCCACTCGAGGTCGGCCCGTTCGAGGCGGTGCGGCGTTCGGCCGGCGACGTCGATGTCGAGCTCTCGCATCACCTCGACGACCTCGGGATGGACGTGCTCGGCCGGGCGGCTTCCCACCGAGCGCGCCTCGTGCCTCCCGTCGGCGGTGCGCTCGAAGAGGGCCTCCGCGATCTGCGACCGACCGGCGTTCTGGACGCAGACGAAGAGCACGCGCGTCATTTCGGCTGTGCCTCGAGCTTGTAGCCGACGCCGTAGCGGGTTTGGATGAAGGTGTGGGCGCTCGTGCGCTTGTCGATCTTTTCGCGGAGCTTGCGGACGAAGACGTCGACGGTGCGATCGCGGTGAGTCTCCCGCCGGCCCCAGATGCGCTGCAGCAGCTCGTCGCGCGTGACCACCCGGCCCGCCTCGAGCGCCAGCGCGTACAGCAGCCGGAACTCGGTCGGCGTCAGGCCCGCACTCTTCCCGTCCACGTACGCCTGCACCTCCCGGGGATCGACCCGCAGCTCCTCGATCTCGATCGCCTCGCCGCGACGGGCCTGCTCGGGCCGAGTACCTCTTCGTGCGGTCGCCTGCACCCGAGCGACGAGCTCCTTCATCGAGAACGGCTTGACGAGGAAGTCGTCCGCGCCGATCTCGAGCGCGTGGACCCGGTCGTGCTCGGTGCCGCGCGCGCTGACGACGACGATCGGCGTTCCGATCCCTTCCTCCCGAGCGCTCTCGATCAACCTCCAGCCGTCGGTGCCCGGGAGCATCAGATCGACGATGGCGACGTGGGGCCGCTCGAAACGGAGACGCGCCAGCCCCTGACTGCCGTTCGTGACCCGAATCGGCTCGAAGCCGGCGGTGGACAGGTGACGCGCCATCCCCTCGGCGATGACCTCGTCGTCTTCGACGATCAGGACCTTCGCCATACTCTCAGCCAACCATGAGGTGGTTCTTCGCGAGGGACCGCGAAGAGCACGGCGAGGATACCGAGGCGCTGCGACTCCAGGCCGAGCGGGCCCGGATGCTCGTCGAGGAGAGCCGCGAGATGCTGCTCGTGCTCGACGCCAAGAACCGAGTGATCGCGGCCAGTCGCCGCGCGCGCGAGGGCCTCGACGGCGTGGCCGAGGGCCGGCCGGCGCCCCGTGAGCTGCTCGAGGGGGACGGCCGGCACGAGCCGCTCCTCGTTCCGTACCACGTCGACGGACGGGAGGAGACGTTGCTCTACCTGAGCCCACCCGGCGAGCTGGCCGCCTACGAGGAGCTTCGCGCCGGGTTTACGGCGGCCGTGTCGCACGAGCTCCGGACACCGCTCGCCCGAATCCTCGCGCTGCTCGAGACGGCGGCGCTCCCGGGTGAGGATCCCGCCGCACTCGCCGACCAGGCGCGGGGCGAGGTCGAGCTGATCGGGGAGCTGATCGACGACATCCTCTTCCTCAGCGAGCTTGAGACCGGCCGGGCCGTCGTCGCGCTCGGCGAGACCCGGGCGCTGCCGTTCGTGAGCGAGGTGCTCGGGAAGCTCGGCGAGACCGCCACCCGGGCCGGGGTCAAGCTCAGAGCCGAAGGCGATCCCGACGCGACGCTGCCGTTGCGACCCCGCATGCTGCGCGTCCTGACCGAGAACCTCGCCCAGAACGCGATCCGGTACGCGGGGCCGGGCTCGACCTTCACGGTCACCGTCGCGCCCGGAGAGCTTCGCGCCGCCGACGACGGCGCCGGCGTGGCCGAGGGGGATCTGCCGCGGCTCTTCGAGCGCTTCTTCCGCGCCGACCGCGTCCGCGGCTCCCGTGGCACGGGGCTCGGGCTCGCGGTCGTGAAGCACATCGTCGCAGCCGCAAACGGGACGGTGGAGGCGTCGCAGACGCCCGGGCACGGCCTCACGATTACGTGCCGCTTCAGCCCCGGCTAGGCCTGTTCACCACTTCGTTACCGGACGTTCACCACCTGACGACGGGCAACGCACGAACAATTCGACTCGCGTGCGGCTCGTCGCTCTCGCCTGCCTGCTTCTGCTCCTCCTTCCGGCTTGCGGCCGGGAGCGCCCGAGCGCGGAGCCGCCGCCCGCGGACACCGGCGAAGATCCGCTCGGCGGGTTCGAAGAGGAGGAGCTGACCGGCCGGATTCAAATCGACGGATCGAGCACTGTCGGACCGCTGATCACGCTCACCGCTGAGCGTTTCCGGCGCCAGGAGCCGAAAGTGCGCGTGACCGTCGGCGTCTCCGGCACCGGCGGCGGCTTCGAGCGCTTCTGCCGCGGCGAGACGGATCTCTCGAACGCATCGCGACCGATCAAGGACGAGGAGCGGCAGCTCTGCGCGAAGAACGGCATCCCCTTCTTCGCGCTCCAGGTCGCCAATGACGGCATCTCGGTCGTCGTCAACAAGGCGAACACATGGGCAAAGTGCCTCACGGTTGAGCAGCTGAACGAGATCTGGGCGCCGAAGTCCAAAATCGACAGCTGGCAGGACGTCAACGAGTCGTTTCCCGGCCAGAAGCTGAACCTCTTCGGCGCGGGCACCGACTCGGGCACGTTCGACTACTTCACGGAGGCAATCATCGGCGAGGAGGGGGCGAGCCGCAGCGACTACACGGCGAGCGAGGACGACAATGTGACGGTACGGGGAGTTGCCGGCGTGAAGGGCGCGCTCGGCTACTTCGGCCTCTCCTACTACCTCGAGAACGAGGCGAGGGTGAAGGCGCTTGAGATCGACGGCGGCGACGGTTGTGTCGCGCCGAGCGCCGAGACCGTCCAGGCCGGGACTTACAAGCCGCTCTCGCGCCCCCTGTTCGTCTACGTCAACGAGGACTCGCTCGCCGACAAGCAGGCGATAGACCCGTTCCTAACCTTCCTGCTCGACAACGAGGCCCGCCTGGCCCGGGGCGCGAAGTTCGTCCCGATGACGACCGCCCAGCTCGATCGCGCCCGGACTGCGCTCGAGAGCGGCGGCGTCGGAGTCGAGGACGAGTAGAGGCGTGTTCACCAGATCGCAGCCAGAGCTTCACATCACCGCTACCCATCGTCCGGCCGGCCTTCCCAACAATCGCGGCGGAGGACCCAAAAGATGCGAAAGGGGAGGTAATGAGAAGCAAGATTCGTAAGCTCCTGCTCGTCGGGGGCGGAGTGGCGGCTGTCGCGCTGGCGTCGGTCGCCGCTGCCGTCGCCGGCGCGCAGGCGATTCGTGGGACGGTAACCGCGGACGGCTCGAGCACGGTCGGGCCGCTGACGCAGGCGGCCGCGGAAGGCTTCGAACGCAAGTACGCGGGTGCCCGCGTCGTCGTCGGTATCTCCGGCACGGGTGGCGGCTTCGAGCGCTTCTGCAAGGGCGAGACCGACCTGTCGAACGCCTCGCGCCCGATCAAGCTCTCGGAAGCAGCCAGCTGCCAGAAGAGCGGGGTCGGCTACATCCAGTTCTTGGTTGCCAACGACGGTCTGTCGCTGGTCGTGAACAAATCCAATACGTGGGCCAACTGCCTCACCGTGGCCGAGCTGCACAAGATCTGGGACACTGGCTCGAAGGTCGACAACTGGAGCCAGGTTCGCCAGGGCTTCCCGAACGTGCCGCTCAAGCTCTTCGGAGCCGGCACCGATTCGGGGACGTTCGACTTCTTCACCGAGAAGATCAACGGCAGGTCGGGCCGGAGCCGCTCCGACTACTCGGCCACCGAGGATGACAACGTCACCGTTCGCGGGGTCGCGGGCGATCGAGGAGCGATGGGCTACTTCGGTCTCTCCTACTACCTCGAGAACAAGAACCGGCTCAAGCTGCTCGCGGTCAACGGCGGGAATGGCTGCGTCAAGCCGAGCATCGCGACCGTCCAGAGCCGTCGGTACAAGCCGCTGTCGCGCGGACTCTTCGTCTACTCCAAGAAGAAGTCGTTCAAGCGCGACGTCGTGGCGGCGTTTATTCGCCACATGATCGTCAACGAGCGCTCGATCGCCACCAAGGCGAAGTTCGTTCCGCTCACCAAGGCCCAGCTCGCCAAGGCGAAGCGGCAGTACAACACCGCGATCAAGAACCGGAAGAACTACTAGGAGGCGCCGGCAGCCGGAGTGGCGACACGGGAAGCAGCAGCACCGCAGCCACTCCGTCTTCGCGCCTCCCGCAGACGCTGGGGCGAGGACGTCGTCAAGGTCGTCCTCGCCCTCTGCGCGTTGGTGTCGGTGGCGACGACCGTCGGGATCGTCGTCGCGCTCTTCGAGCCGGCGATCGAGTTCTTCGGCGAGATCTCGATCGCCGACTTCCTGACCGGCACCGACTGGTCTCCGCTCTTCGAGCCGGCGAGCTTCGGGGTGCTTCCGCTCGTCGCCGGCACCTTGCTCGTCACCGCCTGCGCCTGTTTGGTCTGCGTCCCCTTCGGGCTCGGCGCCGCGATCTACCTGAGCGAGTACGCCCAGCGCCGGACGCGGCGGATCTTGAAGCCGATGCTCGAGATCCTGGCCGGGATCCCGACCGTGGTTTACGGCTACTTCGCGCTGACGTTCGTGACGCCGCGGCTGCAGGAGATCGGTCTTCCTGTCGGCGTCTTCAGCGCGGTGAGCGCTGGGCTGGTGATGGGCGTGATGCTGCTTCCGACCGTCGCCTCGATCTCGGAAGACTCGATGGCGGCAGTGCCTCGCGACCTACGCGACGGCGCCTACGCGCTCGGCTCGACCAGGCTTCAGGTCTCGACGCTGATCGTCGTCCCAGCTGCGATCTCCGGGATTATCGCCTCCTTCGTGCTCGCGATCTCCCGTGCGGTCGGCGAGACGATGATCGTCCTGATCGCGGCCGGCGGACAGCCCAACTGGACCTGGAACCCGCTCGAGGCGGTGCAGACGATGACGGCTTTCATCGCCGCCACGGGTCAGGGCGATGTCCCAACGGGCTCGACCGAGTACAAGACCATCTTCGCGGTCGGCGCGACGCTCTTCGTCATGACGTTCGTCATGAACCTGATCGCGATCCGGCTCGTACGCCGCTTCCGGGAGGTATACGAATGAGCGTCGCCGCCGGGCCGCTCCGGAGTGATCGACCACGCGGGCGCTGGATCGGACGGCTGTTCTACGGGTTCCTGCTGCTCTCGCTCGTCGTCGGCTTCGCCACGCTCGGCGCCCTGCTCGTCCAAGTCTTCGTCGAGGGCTACAAGTGGGTAGACCTCGTCCTGCTCTTCGAACCGCCCTCGGCCGATCCGCAGATCGCCGGCGCCGAGCCCGCGATCCTGGCCACGATCTACCTCGGGGTGCTCCTGCTTGCGTTCACAGTTCCGCTCGGGGTCGGCACCGCCATCTACCTCGAGGAGTACGCGAACCGGGAGCGCTGGTACAACCGGCTGCTCGAGGTCAACATCCAGAACCTCGCCGCGGTCCCGTCGATCGTGTACGGGATCCTCGGGCTTGCGTTCCTCGTCCGCGGCATCGGTCTAGGCCGGGTGCTGCTCGCGGGCGCGATGATCCTGACGCTGCTCGTCCTGCCGACGGTGATCATCGCAGCCCGCGAGGCGATCCGCGCCGTGCCCGACTCGATCCGCCAAGCCGCATATGCGCTCGGCGCGACCAAGTGGCAGGTCGTCTGGCGCCAAGTCCTGCCCGCCGCGACGCCCGGGATCGCGACGGGATCGATCCTTGCACTCTCGCGCGGCCTCGGCGAGACGGCGCCGCTCCTGCTCGTCGGTGCTCTTACCTACGTCTCATTCAACCCAACGCTGCTCGGCGACTTCACCGCTCTGCCCGTGCAGATCTACCAGTGGGTGGCGAGGCCCCAGGAGGAGTTCCGAGTGCTCGCCGCCTCCGGGATCATCGTGCTCGTCGCCATCCTCCTGACCCTGAACGCCTTCGCGATCTGGCTCCGCAACCGCTACGAGAGAAGGTGGTGAAGACAGCTTTGTCAGTCACAATGGCCGACGTGAGCATCAACCTGGCCGAGCGCGAGCAGCAGCTCCCGCCGAAGGAGTTCCGGGAGGTCGTCTTCGACGTCAAAGACCTCGGCGTCGCCTACAACGGCAACCGGGCCCTTCAGGGCGTCTCGCTCGAGGTCTACCGGAACTTCGTCACCGCCTTCATCGGGCCGTCGGGCTGCGGGAAGAGCACGTTCATCCGCTGCTTCAACCACCTGAACGACCTGATTCCGGGAGCCGTGGTCGAGGGCAAGATCCTCTACCACGGCGAGGATATGTATGGCCCGCACGTCGACCCAGTCGAGGTGCGGAAGCGGATCGGGATGGTCTTTCAGAAGCCGAACCCGTTTCCGAAGTCGATCTATGACAACGTGGCGTTCGGCCCCCGGGTCCTCGGCATGACCGACGGCCTCGACCAGCGCGTCGAGCGCGCTCTCGAGCAGGCGGCACTTTGGGACGAGGTCAAGGACCGGCTGAAGGCGAGCGCACTCAGTCTCTCCGGCGGACAGCAGCAGCGCCTCTGCATCGCCCGCTGCCTTGCGGTCAACCCCGAGGTGATCCTGATGGACGAGCCCGCCTCGGCTCTCGATCCGATTGCGACGACGCGGATCGAGGACCTGATGCACGAGCTCAAGCGCGACTACACCATCGTTGTCGTCACCCACAACATGCAGCAGGCGGCGCGCGTCGCCGACATGACGGCGTTCTTCAGCATCACGCGCGGCGAGGAGGGACAGCGGACAGGGATCCTCGTCGAGTACGACGCGACGTCGAAGATCTTCACACAGCCGTCCGACAAGCGAACTGAGGACTACGTCACAGGCAGGTTCGGCTAGCGTGAAAACCCTGCGAGTCTCGTTTCAAGAAGAGCTGGAATCCCTCCAGGCCAACCTCCAGGAAGAGAGTGAGCTCGTGCTGCGTTCGCTACGGGGCGCGATCAACGCCCTCCAGCAGCGGGACGTCGAGCTCGCCGACGAGGTGATCGCCTTCGACGACGAGGTCGACGACCGCTACCTCGCGATCGGACAGGGAATCGAGCAGCTGCTGGCGCGTCAGACTCCGGTCGCGGTCGACCTGCGTCTTGTCCTCGCCGTCCTCCACATCAACCTCGGGCTCGAGCGCATGGCCGACCTCTGCGTGACGATCGCCAAGCTGACGAAGCTGACGGCGGAGCTGGAACACGACGCGACGATGGTCGAGGCGTTCGAGGAGATGGGCAGCCGCGCCGAGGAGATGATCCGCGTCGCGATGACCTCCTTCGCCGAGCGGGATCTCGCCGGCGCCGAGAGCCTCGTCGACCGCGACGAGCTCATCGACCGGGCGAATCGCCGGGTCGTCAAGCACGTGCTCGAGCTCGGCAACGATCCCGAGCTGCGGGAGTGGGGGCTGCGGATGATCGTCGTCTCGCGCTGCCTCGAGCGGGTCGGCGACCACGCTGTCGACATCGGCGAGCAGACGGCCTACCTCATCACCGGCGAGTTCCGCGAGTTCACGGACGCTTCGCACCCCGAAGGCGTTTAACCAAAGAAACCGCGGGTGAACGCTGCTTAACGGCGGGTTAATCGCAGGCAACCCGTTTGCAACATCGCACTTGCTAGAAAAAGCCATGTGCTGAGACCTCCCCGCGCACTGAGTAGCGCGGCCCCGCTGCTCATCGCTGCTGTGGTGGGCGGCGGGGTTGCGCTGGTGGGCGCCGAGGCGACGGGTCTCCTCGACGACGAGCCGAATACGGTCGAAAGGGTCGAGACGGCGGAGTCGTCCGCGCCGGCGGCCTTTTCCGAGAACGATCGGCTCAGCGTCGGCGAGATCTACCGGCGCAGCGGGCCGGGCGTCGTCCAGATCACGACGACCAGCACTCAGACAGTCGAGCCGGACCCCTTTCTGAACCCGTTCGGCCCTCCGGAGGAGCAGCAGCAGCGGGCGCTCGGGTCGGGCTTCGTGATCGGCAAGTCCGGCCACATCGTCACGAACTACCACGTTGTCGAGGGAGCCGACACGATCGAGGTCGGCTTCTCGAACCGCGACACCGTCAAGGCGCGGGTCGTCGGCACGGACCCCTCGACCGACCTGGCCGTCCTCAAGGTGGACGTCGACGCCCGGGCACTCACGCCGCTGCGCCTGGGCGACTCCGACCGAATCCGCGTCGGCGATTCCGTCGTTGCGATCGGGAATCCACTCGGCCTCGAGCGAAGCGTGACGGCCGGGATCGTGAGCGCTCTCCACCGCCCGCTGACCGCCCCGGACAACTTCACGATCGACGACGTCATCCAGACGGACGCCGCGATCAACAGTGGCAACTCGGGCGGGCCGCTGATCGCCGCCAACGGCCGCGTGATCGGTGTGAACACCGCAATCGCGACAGGCAACACGGGCGCCGGAGGAAACATCGGCATCGGCTTCGCGGTGCCGATCAACACCGTGCGCGACGTCACCTCCCAGCTGATCGACCGTGGTCGTGTCGAGCACGCCTTCCTGGGAGTGGAAGCGCGCCCGATCGACGAGGAGATCGCAGACCTGTTCAATCTGCCCGTAGAGCAAGGACTCCTCGTCGTCGGCGTCTTCGAAGACAGCGGAGCCGACAAAGCCGGTCTACGCGCCGGCACGACGGAAGTCGTCGTCGCCGGAGAGAGCTACCGGCTCGGCGGCGACATCATCGTCGAGGTGGACGGCAAGTCGGCGCAGACGACGGAGGATCTCCGCGAGGCAGTCTCGGCGAAGAAGCCGGGCGACAAGATTCGGATCCAGGCGTATCGCGGGAAGGAGAAGCGCAACTTCGACGTCACGCTGGGGCGCCGGCCCGCTTCGCCACAGCAGTAGCAGCCTGCTCGGCGGCGGCCTTCACGCCTTCGCCCAGGCTCGGGTAGGTATGGAGGACGTTGGCGAGGTCGTCGACCGTTGCACCCAGCTTCAGCGGGAGCGCAAGTCCCTGCACGATCTCGCTCGCACCGCGGTTGACGACGTGGACGCCGAGCACGCGTCGTGAACCGGTCTCGAAGACGATCTTGTAAAGGCCGTGCTTCGAGTTGGTGTACTGCGCCCGCGTGACGCCCGAGAGCGGGTGCTTGACGACATCGAACTCGAGTCCTCCGTCTCGCGCCTCGTCTTCCGTCATCCCGACGCCCCCGAGCTCGGGGTCGGTGAAGATCGCCGTCGGCAGGATCGAGTAGTCGGCCTCGGAAGCGCCGCCGTCGAACATGTCGGCGGCGGCGATCCGGGCTTGGTACTGGGCGACCGGAGTGAACTGAGCGAGTCCCGTCACGTCTCCGGCGGCCCAGACGCCCTCGGCCGTCGTTCGTAGGCGGCCGTCGACGGCAATCCCCGTCTTGGTCCGCTCGATCCCCGCCTGCTCGAGCGCGAGCTCCTCGACGTTCGGCACTCGCCCGGCGGCGAGCAGGACGCGCGTTACGCGGAGCTCCCGCTCGTCGCTGCCGTCCCGCGGAGCGAGCGTGGTGATCACCTCGTCGCCGTCCTGTCTGACCGACTTCACGAACGTGTTGAGCACGATCTCGATGCCTTCGTCCTCGAGAGCAGCGGCCAGCTCAGCGGCACCCTCGCGGTCGTCGCGGAACGCGATCCGGTCGACGGCGTCGACGATCGTGATCTTCGAGCCGTAGCGGGCGAACGCTTGGCCGAACTCGAGCCCGACGGCCCCGCCGCCGATGACGAGCATCGACTGAGGGAGCTCTGTCAGCTCGAGCGCCGAGACGTGGTCGAGCCAGTCGATGTCGTCGATGCCGTCGACCGGCGGCACGGCCGTGCGCGAGCCAGTGGCGACGAGAACCCGTTCCGCGGTGAGCCGGCGCTCGCCGACTCGGACCGTGTGGGCGTCATCGAAGGAGGCGACTCCGTCGACGATCTCGTAGCCCGCGTCTTGCAGCCGCTCGCGCCACTGCTCCTGTGTCGCGCGAATCGAGTCCTTTCGCGCCTTGATCTGGGCGAGGTTCGCCCGGGCGGGTCCGACCTCGATGCCGAGGGTCGCCGCGAGCGTGTTGACGTCGTGCATGAGCTCGGCAGCGACGAGATAGGCCTTCGTCGGGCGGCACGCGACGTTCGGGCAGTTGCCGCCCCAGCGCGTTCGCTCGATCATCGCCACGCTGGCCCCGTACTTCTGGGACGCCCTGGCGGCGCCTTCGCGCGCCGCGGACCCGGCACCGATCACGATCAGGTCGAACTCGTTCTTCATTGCATGGCCTCCTCAAGAATTGCCGTTGCCGAAGTTCGTCCCCACCGGCCAGGAATCTCACGCAGCTCCAGGCGCGACGTGCCGTCCGGAAGGACCGGGTCCGCGCGCAAGACCTCGCCGTCTGGATCGAGCCCGAGCATCGTCCGCAGGAACGCAAAGGGCGTTCCGGTCGCCCAAGCCTGCGGGCTCGAGGCGGTCGGGTACTCGACCGGAAAGCGGGTCAGCTCCCGCGGATAGCCGGCGAATACCTCGGGTAGCCGGTAGTCGAAGTACGTCGCCGCCTCGAGCATCGCCTTCGCGATGCGCGCCGCCTCCTCGCGGTAGCCATAGCGTGTGAGTCCGAGCGCGATCAGGGAGTTGTCGTGTGGCCAGACCGTGCCGTTGTGGTACCGGATGGGGTTGTAGCCGCCTTCGCCGACTGCCATCGTCCGCACCCCCCAGCCGGAGAAGAGGGCGTTGCTCATCAGGTGGCAGACGACGGCCTCCGCCTTGTCCTCGTCCACGATCCCGGACCACAGCAGCTGGCCGATGTTGGAGGTGAGGCTGTCGACCTGACGCTTGTCGCCGTCGAGCGCAAGTGCGAAGGACTCGCGCCGGGCGATCCAGAAGTCCTCGTTGAAGCGGCGCTTCAGCGCCTCGGCCTCCTGCTCGAGCCGGTCCGCGAGCTTCTCGTCCCTCCAGAGCTCGCGCGCGAGCCGCGCGCACCGAGCTTTGGCGTCGTAGACGTAGCCCTGGATCTCGCAGCAAGCCCGGGGCAGCTTCGACATGGAGCCGTCGGCGAAGAGGATCGAGTCCCAGGAGTCCTTCCAGCACTGGTTCTCGAGTCCCGTGTCGGTATTGCGGCGCTCGTACTCGACGTAGCCGTCACCGTCGCGGTCGCCGTGCTTGTCGATCCAGTTGAGAGCGGCGCGGGCAGCCGGCTCCAGCTCCCGGATGAACTCCGCGTCGCCCGACCACCGCTCGTACTCGTCGAGCAGGACGAGGAAGAGCGGCGTCGCGTCCGCTGTGCCGAAGTAGGGGGAGTGGGGGCGCTCGCCGAAGTGCGTCAGCTCGCCGAAGCGGACCTCGTGGAGGATCTTGCCCGGCTCTTCGTCCCGGAACTCGTCGAGCTTCGTTCCCTGGCGGGCGGCAAGCACTCGCAGCGTCGTCCGCGCGAGTTCCTGCGTGATCGGCAGAGCTTGGAAGCTCGTGATCAGGCTGTCGCGGCCGAACACTGTCATGAACCACGGCAGTCCGGCGGCGGGTAGCGAGAGCTCGGGATAGAGGACGGAGTAGAAGCGCAGCGCGGCGAGGTCGACGAGGCTGCGCTCGTAGGTGTGGACGAGCGCGTCCGAATCGGAAACGAGGTCGGGTGCCTCCTTCAGCCACTCTGCGAGGCTGCCGCCGATGTTCGGCTTCGGGATGCTGGCATCGCCGTGCCGGTGCTTGATCTCGACCTCCTCCACGCCGTCGACAGGTTGCACGAACACGCACGTGTTCCACTCCTCGTCCGGCTCGAGGTGGACCCGAAAGGTCAGACCGGCTTCCTCGGGCTCGGCTTTCTGGCTCCCGCGGATGCGTGTCTCGCGGACGAAGTCGTCGCGGCGGTAGCCGAGGACGAGCGTCGTGTCCTCGATCCGGTGGTAGCGCTCGCCCTTCTTCTCGAGCGCGTCCTTGACCTCGAACAGGTCGGCGAAGTCGGAGCCGGCCTCCAGGCGCACGACCAGGTCGACCGGCCGGTGATCGTGGTTGATCAGCGTGACGTCCTCGTGGAACCCGCCGCCGAGGGCGCGCTTGCGGATTACCGAGACGTAGGGATCCTTGTAGACCGTGCCGGTGCCGGTGCCGGGGACGAGAAAGAACTGCGTCTCGAAGTAGTTGCTCTCGTCGGTGGAGAGGATCTCCGGCGCGGTGTCGTTCAGCGTCAGCTTCCAGCGAGAGAGAAAGCGGGTGTCGCGGTAGAAGAAGCCGTGCGGCTCATCGGGTGAGGCGTCGAGATCACCGCGCCGGTCGGAGACGATGAAGGTGCTGCCGTCCAGGATGCTGATCGTGCTTCTCGCCATTCCTCCTCTGTCTTGCGCCAGAACAGGGCGTTACAGGATGTAATGATCGCCCCGGCGGCGAGACGAGGCGTCATGGAGATCATCGACATCAGCGTCCCGATCCGCACGGGCATGGTCACGTACCCCGGTGATCCCGATGTCCGGCTCGAGCGGGTCGCCTCGATCGGGGCCGGGGCGCAGGCCAACAATCAGCAAGCTCGACTTCGGCGTCCACACAGGAACGCACGTCGATGCGCCGCTGCACTTCATCGACGGTGCTGCGGCGGCGGACGAGCTGTCGCTGGACGTGCTCAACGGACCATGTGAGGTCGTCACCGTCGAGCGGTTGGATGCCGCCGCTGTCGAATCGATTCCCGACGGGGTCGAGCGGGTGCTGTTCAAGACGCCGAACTCGGAGTTGTGGGCGCAGGACACCTTCCCTCAGGAGTTCGAGCGGCTGAACGGGGCCGCTGCGGAGGCGCTCGTCGCGCGTGGTGTCAAGCTCGTCGGCGTCGACTACCTCTCGGTCGGCGACGAGGACGCGCACCACGTCCTCCTCGGCGCAGGCGTCGTGCCGATCGAGGGTCTCGACCTCCGCCGCGCCGCGGCCGGGCCGTACGAGCTGCACTGCCTGCCGCTTCGGCTTGTCGGATCCGACGGCGCGCCGGCGCGGGCGATTCTGATCAGGCGTTAGGTTTTCCTTCCGTGGAGCTCGCGGCCTTCTTCGGGATCTCGGTCCTCGTCATCGTCACGCCGGGCCAGGACACGGCGCTGACGATCCGGAACTCGCTGCTCGCCGGCCGGCGTGCGGGCATCTTTACGGCGCTCGGCGTCTCGAGCGGTCAGGCAGTCTGGGCGCTGGCGACGAGTGCCGGGATCGCCGCGCTGATCGTGGCCTTCGAGCCTGCATTCATCGCACTCAAGCTTGCCGGTGCCGCCTTCCTCGTCTACCTCGGCGCCCAAGCGCTGCTGAGCGCGGTTCGCGGCGCAACCCCGAAGCAGGACAGCAGCCGGCGGCGTTCGCCCTTCCGGCAGGGGTTGATCAGCAATCTCGGCAATCCGAAGATGGCGGTCTTCTTCACCAGCCTGCTGCCGCAGTTCGGAAGCTCGTTCTTCGCCCTGTTCGCGCTGGGGCTCGTGTTCTGCACCATGACCTTGGTCTGGCTGACCGCGTACGCCTTCGCGGTCGCCAAGGCCGGCGACGTGCTCCGGCGTCCGTCGATCAGGCGCGCGTTCGACGCGCTTCTCGGCGCTGTGCTGGTCGCGCTCGGCCTGCGTCTCGCGACCGATCGTCGCTAGAGCTCGACGATCGCCGGCCGCCCGTTCTGTAGCTCGCCCAGCTCGGGCGTCCTCGTGATCACCTCGACCCTCGCCTCGGTCACGAGCGCCGTGTCCTCGCTCTTGCCGCCGCCGGTGATCGACGGATTCCATGCCACCGCGCAGCCGTCCGGAAGCGGAGTCGCCTCGCCCGGCACCGCGAAGACCTCGCGGCCCCGGTACCCGGTGATGCCGCCCTGGTGATGGCGGCGCCACTCCTCGGGGAAGCCCTGCGCCTCGTACTCGCGAGCCGCCGCCTCGAGCACCTCTCCGGTCGTCACGCCCGGCCGCGAAGCGGTCAGCATCGCAACATCTACAGACGCAGCCGCCTCGACCAGGCGGCGCAGCTCGCCGGGAGGCGGGCCGAAGGACACGATGCGTGTGAGCGAAACGTGCAGACCCTCGCGCTCGGCGGTGATCGCGAGCAGGGCGTGGGCGCCGAGCGTCGCTCGGGTCGGGAGTGGATGGCGGTGCGCGCCCTGCCGTTCGTCGCCGGCGACGAGCAGCACGGGAACCGTGAAACCACGCGCCCGCGCGTTCGCGCTCAGCCGCCCGGCGGCGGCCAGCTCGGTGTCGGCGGATGTGAGCGTCGCGACCGTCTCGACCATGGCCTGCCCGAGCTCGGCGCCGGCCACCCGGTAGCGATCTAGTTCTTCGGCCCCGAGCTCTAGGCGGAGGCGTTCGAGCACCGCCTCCGTCTGCGCCAGACCATGCCCCTCGAACCACGGGAACGGCGCCAGCTCGTAGCCCAGCTCCTCGAGCCGTTCCTCCTCACGGACACGCGGTTCTTCGATGTCGGCAAAGAGCACTCTCGCAGCCGCCCCGTCGAGAGCGACGGTGTAGTCGGCACCGCCGGTTTCGACGGGTCGCCCCCGACCGCACAAGAGCCACCGCACGTCCGCCGGCCGTGAGGTGACGAGCCGCCCACCCGCCGCCTCGAGGGCGAGCGCGCGCTTCCGCTCGGCCTCGTTCACACCGCGACGACTGCGGCCGGCTTCTCGCTCAGCGCGATCGCTGCCTGGATGATCCCGAGGTGCGAGAAAGCCTGCGGGAAGTTCCCTAGCATCTCGCCCGAGTGCGGATCGATCTCCTCGCCGAGGAGGCCGACGTCGTTGCAGAACGAGAGCAGCCGTTCGAAGAGCTCTCGCGCTCTGTCCACCTCACCGCCGCGAGCCAAACACTCCACGAGCCAGAACGAGCAGATCGCGAAGGTCGCTTCGTCGCCCGAGAGCCCGTCGACGCCATCCGTGACGTAGCGGTAGACGAAGCCGTCGGCGCTCAGCTCGTCGGCGATCTTCGCAACAGTTGCCCGGGCCCGAGGATCGTCATGAGGCACGAAGCCGACGATCGGGATCATCAGGTTGGAGGCGTCGAGCTTCCCACCGTCACCGAACGACTGCGTGAAGACCGAGCCGTCCACGCCTTCGCGCTCGATCAGCTCGCGGATCTCATCGCGGGCCGAGCGCCACCCGTCAAGATCGCCCTCGCGGTGGTCGAGCTCTGCCAGCTTCACGAGCCGATCGAGGGCCACCCACGCCATCACCTTCGAGTAGACGAAGTGGCGCGGCTCGCCGCGGAGCTCCCAGATGCCTTGGTCGGGCTCGGCCCAGAGGTCCAGGACGGCGCCGCCGACCCGGGTGAGGAACTCCCAGAAAATCTCGTCGACGTCGCCGCCGTGCTGCCGGTAGAGCCAGACGGTGTCGAGTAGCTCGCCGAAGACGTCGAGCTGGAACTGCGAAGCGGCGGCGTTGCCGATCCGCACCGGCCGTGAGCCGCGGTAACCCTCGAGATGGTCGAGCTCCACCTCCGGGAGGAAGCGCTCGCCGCCGACGCCGTACATGATCTGGAGTGCCTTCGCACGGCCTGCGGTTGTCCGCTTCAGCCAGTCCATGTACGCGTGAGCCTCCTCGGTCAGGCCGAGCGCGAACAAGGCGTTCAGGGTGAGCGACGAGTCGCGAAGCCACGAGAAGCGGTAGTCCCAGTTGCGAACGCCCCCGATCTCCTCGGGCAGTGACGTCGTGGCGGCGGCGACGATTGCCCCGGTCGGCCCGTTGGTCAATGCCTTCAGCACGAGGGCGCTACGAACGACCTGCTCGCGATAGGGGCCGTTGTAGTCACACAATTCCGACCACTCGCGCCAGAACCGCTCGGTCTCGTCGAACTCCGCCTTGATCTGCTCGCTCGAGAGCCGGCGCGGCTCGAGCTCATGCGGGAGGAACCAGGTCAGCACGATCCAGGCCTCGTCGCCCGCGGTCATCATGTGCGCGATCTCGCAGGCGGTGATCTCCGCCGTGCCGATGCCGAGATCGGTTTGGAGGACGAGCGCGTCCGGGCCGCCGTAGGCGACGACGAGGTCGTCCGCGACCTGCTCGAGCCGTGGTTCCGTCACCCCGTAGTCGAAGCGCGGCTCGAGCTTCACCTTGACGCGCACCTCGCCCTGATCGCAGCGGACGTGCCGGATCAGCCGGTGTTCGGGGTGTCCGGCGCCGGTCTTGACCGCGAAGCAGTCCGTCAGCGTGATTACGCCGCCGGGCGTCTCGAAGCGCGTCTCGAGCACGTTTGTCCCCGGCAGGTAGCGCCGCGTCACCTCGTACTCGTCGGTAGTCGGCGCGATGCGAAAGAACCCGCCCTTGCCCCAGTCGAGTAGCCGCGCGAAGACGGGCCGCGCCTCGAACCGGTGGAACGTGCACCAGTCGATCGAGCCGTCCTTGGAGACAAGCGCGCCCGAGTGGCAGTCCGAGAGCAGGGCGTAGTCGCCGATCGGTGGATAGGCCTGCGCTTTCATCGAGATCCATTCACCTCCACGTAGACCTTGATCGCGTCGCGGTCCTCGGTCAGCGCGCGGATCATCTCGTCGTAGCGCTCGAGGCCGTGGATCGGCGTCGTCAGCAGCTGGTCGAGCCAACCGGGAAAGAGCGCCTGGGCCTTGATGAGGTCGTCGACGCCGCTCCGGAAGTCGGTGGGCGAGGCGTTGACCGTTCCGACCATCACCTTGTTTCCGAGCACGAAGCTTTGGTTGATCCTGTCCGAGTTGATCTCGGCCTTGCGATCTCCCCCGGTGATGCTCGAGAGGACGAGGACGCCATTCTTGCCGAGTACTTCGGCGGCCTCCCAGACGATCGGACTGAAGCCGGTGGCGTCCATGATCAGGTCGAACGGCCCGCGCTCGGCGCTCACCTCCGCGAGCGTCTGCTCTTCGGAACTGACATAAACGCCGCCGAGCTCCTCGACGAGGTCGGCGTTTCGGTACGGCTTCCTCGGAAGTGACAAGACGCTCAGCTCGAGCCCGCGAAGCCGGGCTGCGAGCGCCATCAGGAGCCCGATCGTGCCCGAGCCCAGGATCGCCGCGCGCCGCGGCTCCCACACCTTCAGGCGGCGCTGGATCTCGAAGGCATGGTTGACCGCCTTCTCGGCGACGGTCAGCGGCTCGAGGAGCACTCCGACCTCGCGCAGGTTCTCCGGCAGCAGGAAGACGAAGTCCGAGTGCTCGACGTAGTACTCGGTCAGGTACCCGTGGAGGAGGTTGATGCCGCGCTCGTAGTAGACCTCTTGGGTGGTGAAGTCCTGCAGGCCGATCTTCCCGTAGATCGACATGTCGGGCCGCCGCACGCTGGCGACGACGTACGTGCCCGGCCGGATCGTGTCGGAGACCTTCGGGCCGACCTCTTCGACGACGCCGAAGCTCTCGTGCCCGATGACCAGGTAGTCGTCGCTTTCCGGCGCCGCGCCGTACTCGGCGGCATTGATCTCCTTGTCCGTCCCGTCGACGCCTACCCGCAAGATCTTCACGAGCACCCCTCTTCCCTCGGGGATGTCGTCGACGCTCGGCTTCTCCACGTCGCGCAGATGGATGGAGTTCGGCGTCCCCGGTGTCACAGCGATGGCTTTCATGGCGGTTCTGTCCGCTCAGCAAAGCACTCCGTTACGCTCGGCGCACGTCGAGCCCGGTAGAGATCGAGCAGCACTTCGGCGAGAGCACGCCGCTCTCGATCGGCGTCGAGGAAGAGGTGATGCTCCTCGACGGCGAGACCATGGCGCCGGTGCCGGCCGTCCGGCAGCTGCTCGCCGACGCCGAGGGCCGGGAGCTCCCCGGGCGGCTGAAGACCGAGCTGCACGCGTCGATCGTCGAGTTGAACACGGATATCTGCGGCTCGGTCGACGAGGCGGTCGACGCGCTCGCCGCTCTTCGCGCGACCGCCGCGGAGCTGCTCGAGCGGCGAGGGCTCCGGCTGGGCGCCGCGGGCTCGCACCCATTTGCCCACCCGGAGGAGCTCGACGTCGTCGACGAGGAGCGCTATCAGGAGTTCGTCGGCTACGCCGGTGTCACAGCCCGGCGGCAGGGAGTGAGCGGCGTCCACGTCCACGTCGGGATGCCCGGGCCCGACGAGTGTCTGGCGACGCTCGAAACGATCCTGCCCTGGATGCCGCTCGTTCTGGCCTTGTCCGCGAACTCGCCGTACCTGGCCGGAAAGGCGACGGGGCTGGCCTCCAACCGCGCCGAGGTCCTCGCCCAGCTCCCGCGCAGCGGCGCGCCGCCCGTCTTCCGCTCGTACACCGAGTGGGAGGACTGGGTGGGGCGGTTTCTCGGCACCGGGCTCGCCTCCGACTACACGCAGTTCTGGTGGGACGTCCGGCCCCACCCGCGGTTCGGGACGCTCGAGATTCGCATGCCGGACCAGCCGACGGCGCTCCCCGTCACCGCGGCGCTGATCGAGCTCGTCCGGGATCTCTGCGAGGTGGCGCTCGAGCACCCGGCGACGGCGGCGGCCGACCGGGCCATCTACCAGCAGAACCGTTGGGCGGCCGCGCGGTTCGGCCCCGAGGCGAAGCTGATCCACGACGGACGGCTCGCCTCGGTACCGGAGCTCGTCGCGGAGCTGCCCGTCGACGCCGTGGGCCTCGACCCGACCACGTCGGAAGCGGCTCGCCAGCTCGCGGTCGATGGGGACCTTCGCTCGGTCTGCCTCGATATCGTGGAGCGCACATGGCCGTCGTGAACGAGACTTTCGAGGTCACGGGGATCCGCTGCGAGCGTTGCGTCAACCGGCTGGCGGCAGCTCTGCGCGGCCACGAGGGCCTCGAGTTCGCCTCCGCGAACCTGATGGGTCAGGTCACGCTCCATTGGGACGACGAGCGCACGTCGCGCGACCGCCTGGTCGCCGCGCTCGACGGCGCCGGTTTCCGCCGGCGCGAGCCGGGCACGGAATAGCGCCGCCCGCGATCTCGTTCCCCTTGGTGCAAGGCTGCTACGGTCGAGCCCGATGAGCGAGACGTCGCCCGAGAGCTCCCCGCGGCAGTTGGCAGCTGACGCGCGCGACCGCGTTCGCTTCGAGGAGGAGGCTCTTCAACTGTCCGATCAGGTCTATCAGGTAGCGAGGCGACTGGCCGGCTCCCGCGAGGAGGCCGAGGATCTCGTGCAGGAGACCTATGCCCGGGCGTTCCGGGCCTGGCGCTCGTTCGAGCCGGGCACGAATCTCCGCGCCTGGCTCTTCCGGATCCTAACCAACCTGAACATCGATCGCGGACGCCGAGTCCAGCGCTCACCGGACATGCAGCCCCTCGAGGAGACGGACTACTTCCTCTACAACAAGCTCGAGGAGTCGACGTCGGACGCGAACACCGACGAGCGGCGTGTCGTCGAGCGGCTCTCACAGAACGACGCCGTGGCGGCGCTTGCCGATCTCCCGCACGACTTTCGCGACGTCGTGCTCCTCGTCGACCTCGCCGACTTCACCTACAGCGACGCGGCGCAGATCCTCGATATTCCGATCGGCACCGTCATGTCCCGTCTTCATCGTGGTCGGCGTATCCTGAAACGGTCGCTGGCGGAGTCGGCGGTGGAGGACGGCGGATGAGCTACTTCGGAATCGATCCCTGCGAGAAGTGCGAGCAGATGATGCAGCCGTACCTCGACCGGGTGTTGACCGAGGAGGAGCGCGTCGAGGCCGAGGAGCATCTCGACCAGTGCTCTTACTGCCGGAAGCGCTATCGCTTCGAGGAGGAGTTCCGGCAGTTCGTTCGGCTGGCGGCAACCGAGCCGATGCCGCCCGAGCTGAAAGAGAAGCTCCGGGCGCTCAGAACGCCGCTCTAGCCCTCTCGCTCTATCCCTCTCGCAACCTGGCCGGGACGTCGCCGGCGAAGTCGACGTCTCCCGGAGGGCCGAGATCGTCGCACGGAACGAGGACCGGGTCGAACGCACGGGCGCCCTCGTCCGGGACGAGCGGCCAGACGGCCCGGCCGAGCACGATCGGGTGCCCGCGGTCACCGCCGTAGGAGGCTGCGACGACGTCGCCCGCTCCGGCTCGCCAGGCTTCGACCATGCGGTCGACGTGCGCCGGGGAGAGGTCGGGCCCGTCGGCGAGCACGACGACGGCCGCCTCGGCCTCGGCCGGCAGCGCGTGCAGCCCGCACCGCAACGACGCCCCGGGGCCCTGCTCCCACTCGCCGCAGTTCACGACTCGGGCGTCGGCCTCGATGGGATACGCGCCCGTGACGACGACGATCTCGTCGACCGAGCTCGACCGGACGGCGTCGAGCACGGAGGGGAGGAGGAGCCGTTGCTTCGGGCCGCCGAATCGGCTCCCTTCCCCGGCGGCGAGCACGACGGCCGCGATCATGCGCGAACGGCCGCTAAGGCGCGCCGCACGAGCGCCTTCGCGATCTCGAGCTTGTACGCGTTGCCCGGCAGCGGCGTCGCTCGCTCCAGCTCGCCCTCGTCCTCGAGTGCCCACGGGATCGGTGCGACCCCGGCGAGCGCCAAACGCGTCCCTTCCTCGTACCGGGCCGCAGCCACGCCGACGATCGCGAACGCGTACCGCTGCCGGTCCATCGCCTTCAGGTACGTCGAGGCGAGCGGCGGCTCGTATTCGAGCTCGAGGATCAGCTCGCCGGGCTCGAGCGTGGTCGTCCGCCGGTCCTCCTCGCTCGGCAGGCGGTACAGCTCGGCGAGCGGGCGCCGGCGGCGATCGGTGACAACCGTCGCCGACAGCGCGAGCAGTGCTGCCGCGGGATCGGAGGGGTGAGCCGACGCGCAGAAGTCGTTCGCGAAGATCGCGTGCTCGCGGTGGAT
>DASQTZ010000092.1:0-2250 GCA_035641605.1 Gaiellaceae bacterium
ACACCTTGTCCGTGACCGTCGAGGGATCAGGGAGCGGCGAGGTCTCCGCCCGCTCGATTGCCTGGTTGAGCGTCCGCTTGACGCCGGCTGCGACCTCGTCCTCCTCCTCGTCGGTCATCTCGGCGTTCTCGCGGAGCCAGCCGCGGAACCGCTCGATCGGGTCGCGCTTGGCCCATTCCTCGAAGAGCTCCTTCGGCACGTAGAACGCGTCGTCGTGGACGGCGTGGCCCTCCATCCGCAGCGTCACGCTCTCGATCAGCGTTGGCCCGCCTCCCTCGCGCGCCTTCTCGATCGCACGCTTGGCCTCGCGGTAGACGGCGAGCACGTCGGTGCCGTCCACGACCACGCCCTCGAACCCGTAGGCAGCGGCGCGGTCGGCCAGGGTCTCGCATGCGTACTCGAGGTGCGCCGGCGTCGAGTAGGCCCACTGGTTGTTGTCGCAGATGAACACGATCGGGAGGCGGCGGACGCCTGCCATGTTCATTCCCTCGTGCGCGTCGCCGCGCGCGGAGGCTCCCTCGCCGAACCAGGAGACGGCGACACGCCGCTCCTCCCGGATCCGGAAGGCGAGCGCGCAGCCGACCCCGACCGGGAGCATCGCCGGCAGGTGGCTGACCATTGCGAGGAGCCCAAGCTGCGAGTCCGCCATGTGGACATTGCCGTCCCGGCCGCGCGTCGGGCCGTCCTCGCGGCCCATGTACTGAGCGAAGATTCGCCAGGGCTCGACCCCGCGTGTGACGTGGACGCCCATGTCGCGGTGGAGCGGCGTCCCCACGTCTTCGCCGCCCATCGCCGTTGCGATGCCGACGGACGACGCCTCGTTGCCGCGGCCCGTGTAGAAGGAGCCGGGGATCTTTCCCTGCTTGTAGAGGATGTGCCCGCGCTCCTCGATCCCGCGGGTGAGCAGCATGTTGCGGTAGATGCCGAAGAGGTCCTCACGGTCAAGACCCGCCTCGCGGATCTCGTGCAGGGAGGAGACGGGCTCGGCTTCCCGGGCGATCGCCATTCGGGTGAAACTCTAACGACTAGGCTCGCGGACGCATGAGCTTCGACTACGACAGGTTTCTCGTCGACCAGCTGGTCCGGCCGGTCGCGAATCTCTACCGCGTGACGCCGCTCGCGGTGGGCGAGACACCGGCGGGCTCACCGGTCGCCTTCGTTCGTCAGAAGAAGCTCGCGATCAAGGAGGAAATCCGGTTCTACGCGGACGAAGGTCAGACCGAGGAGCTCTTCAGGGTGAAGGCCCGCTCGTTGCTCGACATGGGCGGGTCTCGCTACGACATCCTGGTCGGAGACGAGCCGATCGGGGTCATTCGGCACAAGTTCCGCGAGTCCCTCTACCGCTCGACGTGGCACATCGGAGGGCCGGACGAACAGGAGATCGGGCTGGCGAGGGAAAGCTCCACCGCGGTCGGGATCCTGCGCCGGCTGATCGACTTCGTGCCGTACGTCGGCGAGTTCATCCCGATCCCGTACAACTTCGAGATCGTGATCGACGGCGAGGTAGTCGGCGGCATGAAGCGGCGGTTCGCGAAGGTTCGAGACCAGTACGTCCTCGACCTCTCGGGCGACCGGGAGCGGCGGATCGACCGCCGTGTGGGCGTCGCTCTGGCGGTCGGCCTCGACACACTGCAGAACCGCTGATGGGCAAGGCGAGCAACTGGCTGAAGGAGGAGCGCCGGAAGACCCTCGGCGACTGGGTTTCCGTCTGCCTCGGTTGCGGCTTCGCGCAGCGCTACTTTGAGGAGTGGGAGGCCGAGCTGCCCGCCACCTGCACGCAGTGCGAGGGCGAGATGCGCTGGCGGTGTCCGTCCTGCAACGCCCGCTTCACCTCGGCGTTCACCGTCGAGTGCGAGGCGTGCGGCGAGGAGATCCGGCCGCGTGAGCTCTTCGGCACGCAGATCCGCAAGCCGGGCAGGTAAGCGAAAGGTCTAGCGCCGGATCTCGCTGAAGCGGATGACCGTGACCGTCGCGTCCGCGCCGATCTCGCGGTTGTAGAGCTGGCCGAGGAACTCCTGCATCTCCTCGGGCCGGCGGATCTCCGGGTTGTCGTGCTCGATCTCCCGCGGTGAGAGCTCGGCGATCGTCTTGACCTCGACCTTGTCGATGACCGCGTCGAAGATCTTGTCGCGCGGGCTGTAGCGGGCGCCCGCGAGCACCTGGACGATCATCCCCTTCTTGTACTTGGCCGACTTGTCGCCCAGCCGGATCGTCGCCGTCTTGCGGCGCGTGCGCAGCTGGTCGGCCACG
>DASQTZ010000093.1:0-31000 GCA_035641605.1 Gaiellaceae bacterium
GAACCTTTGTCCCTGGAGTTGGCCGATTTCGGCGCGGCTATTAGCGAGCGACGGTCGCCGCTGTCATCTCCGGAGATGGGCCTCGACGTCGTTCGCACGATCGAGGCGGTCGAGCGGTCGCTAACGCACGGCGGGGTTACCGTTCCCGTCCTCGCCCCCGCCAGGGACGTGGTCCTCGACGAAACGCTCTACGCGAGGGCCCGCCAACCGGGCCAAGAGGAGACCACAGAGTCCGAAGGCGGCGCGGACGGCAGTGACAGCATCGGAACGGCGATCCTCGGCGGAGGACCGGCGGGGTTGACGGCGGCACACATCCTGGGGCGCCGAGGCCGGCCAGGAGTGGTCTTCGAGGCTGACGGCCGGGTTGGAGGGATCGCGAAGACGATCGAATTCAACGGCTACCGGTTCGACCTCGGCGGGCACAGGTTCTTCACCAAGCTCGAACCCGTGCAACGCATGTGGGAAGAGACGCTCGGAGATGAGTTCCTCACCCGGCCGCGGCTCTCGCGCATTTACTACGACGGAAAGTACTTCGCGTACCCGCTGACTGCGAAAGACGTTGTCGGCCGTCTTGGACTGCTCGAGTCGGCGCGATGCGCCCTGTCCTATCTGTGGGCAGCGCGGCATAGAAAGGTCGAGGCCGATACGTTCGAACAATGGGTGACCGCTCGGTTCGGTCGCCGGCTCTACGATGCGTTCTTCCGCTCGTACACCGAAAAGCTGTGGGGCATCCCAGGCTCGGAGATCCGGTCACTGTGGGCGGCGCAGCGAATCAAGAACTTCTCGCTCGGGAAAGCGATCCTGACGATGCTCGGGCTGCAACGCGAACACGTCACAACGCTCATCGAGGAGTTCCGTTACCCACGGCTTGGGCCCGGGCAGATGTGGGAGGCATTCGCCGCGCGCGCACAGGAAGCCGGGATCGGGATGCAACTCCAGCATCGTTGCGTCTCGGTCACGCACGCGGATCATCGCGTCCGTAGCGTGTCGGTGCGCCGCAACGGTGACGTGTACGAACACGCAGTCGACGGTGTGGTCTCGAGCATCGCCTTGCGAGACCTGATTCAGTGCCTCGACCCGGCGCCGCCGCCCGCGGTCCAAGCAGCGGCTCGGACGCTGCGGTATCGCGATCTGGTTCTTGTCGCCCTGATGACGACGGAGGCGGAGCCGTTTCCAGACAACTGGATCTACTTACACGATCCGGAGACGCGCGCGGGCCGAGTCCAGAACTACGGCGCGTGGAGTGCGGGAATGGTCCGCCCGGGCACGACGTGCCTGGGCGTTGAGTATTTCTGCTTCGAGGGTGACGACGTCTGGCAGATGTCGGATGAGGATGCGGTGTCACTCGCGACGCACGAGCTCGCACGGATCGGGCTGATCGACCCCACCAAAGTCATCGACGGGGTCAAAGTGCTCGTCCCGAAGGCGTATCCGATGTACGACTCGAACTACGAGGCGGCGGTCGCGACAGTGCGCGGCTACCTCGAGCAATTCGAGAATCTCCAGACGTGTGGCCGCAACGGCTTGCACCGCTACAACAACCAAGACCATTCGATGTGGACGGCGATGCTGGCAACGCTCAACCTCATCGACGGCCACCAGCACGACGTCTGGAGCGTCAACACCGAAGCTGAGTATCTCGAAGAGGGCGAAATCGTGGAGGCAATGCTGGATGTGAAGGCCAGCGCTGCCGCGCCCGTCGAGCGGGTTGGCTGACGCGGCCGAGGTCTCGCGCGACCGACCTGCGAGTCGAGGCGAGCAGCCGCTGATCTCCGCGATCGTGCCGACCAGGGATCGCCCTGCGGCACTTGGTCGCTGCCTTGGAGCACTGTCGGCTCAGACGGTCGCCCAGGCGCTGGAGATGATCGTGGTCGATGACGGCTCGGTCGCAGCGGAAGAAGTGAGCGACGTCGTGCGGCTTCATCCTCCTGCACGATTGATTCGGCTTCCCGGAGGTGGCCCAGCGGCCGCGCGGAACGTGGGTGTGCAGCACGCACGGGGCTCAGTGCTCTGCTTCACAGACGACGACTGCACACCGCACCAAGAGTGGGCGGAGCGACTCGCCGAGGCGCTCGGCCGTGGTGCCGACGCGGCGGCGGGAATAACCCTTAGCGGCGGAGGCGCGTTGGCGGAAGCGTCGGAGATCGTCGCCCATGCTCCTGCTGCTGCCCGCCCGGAAGATGAAGGGACGCTGCCGTTCGCACCGTCGAACAACCTCGCCTGCACCAGGAGGGTGTTCGAGTCGGTTCAGTTCGACGAGTCGTACCCCAACGCCGCCGGCGAAGATCGCGAGTGGTGCGCGAGGGTCATCGCAGCGGGTTACGTGCTTCGCCTGGCGCCGAACGCTCACGTCGTGCATCGCCAAGACTTGACTCTGGCGGGGTTCGTGCGGCAGCAATTTCGGTACGGACAAGGGGCGTATCGCTTCCGCCGCCGAAGCGGCGATCTGCGGCCACTGGAGTCTCGGAGCTTTTATACAGCGCTCTTGCGCCGTTCATTCACCGAGAGCATCGGCGTGGGGGTGCTCGTCAGCGCCGCGCAGCTTGCGACCGCGGCGGGCTTCGCCCTTGCGTGGGCTGAGCAGCGGCGGCGCGGCTCAGTCATGGACGGCGCGGCCTCCGCGCCTTCGCATTCGCGCGCACATGAGCCGTGAACGCGATCGGGACCGCTGCGACCGAAGTGAGACGGTGGACGATATGGAGCGGCACCCCGGCGGCGACCAGGAGTGGCCCGCGACGGCGGAATAGCAGCCCGTAAAATCCTTTCTCGAGAGCGATCAGCAACGCAAGCGCGCCGCCGGCGAACCAGAACTTACGCCGGAAGAGGCCGATAACGAGCAATAGTGACGAAGCCGTGCCGATCCGGTGCGTCCAGCCTAGATTGAGAGCCGTCGACCCGGACCGCCTCTCGAGCACAAGCCGCAGCCACGGAACACCGCGCCGCAGCAAGTCTGTCTTCGTCATGCTCGAGAACGTCCACCTCTTCAGGTGCTTGCCCTGGATCGCCGGATCAAGGACGATCCGCTCACCGCGCTCGTGAAGGCGCATCCCGAGCTCGATGTCCTCAACAGATGACCGCGGGAACCGCTCCTCGTCGAACCCGCCGACCTCGAGGAAGACGTCGCGCCTGATCGCTCCGAGACCGGCCCAAAAGGTTGTAGCGACTCCTGCACCCTGGTGATGCACGTAATGGTGGAGCAGGTTCCGAAAATCAGAGATAATCCCGTCGGCGCCGGGGGTGTCGTCATACGAGCCGAAGATCGCCGCGAGCGTCGGGTCGCTGTCGAACGCGCTCCGAATGCGCTCGAAGGCGTCCCTGTGAACCTTGACGTCGGCGTCCACGAACACGATCACGTCTCCCCGTGCCCGTCGCGCACCGAGGTTTCGTGCGGCCGCAGGGCCGAGGTGTTGCGGAGAGTCGACGATGATCAGCTCCTCGGGAGCGAGCACTGCACGCTCAACCTCTGCGACGACGGCGTTCAACGTCGCTCGCCTATCGGTGGCCGGAATCACAACGGTGAGTGTCGTCACCTGCTCAAGTGTAGGGCGGCGAAATCGCGCCGGTTCGCGAGGATGGGTCACGCTATCGGCGACGCGGCCGCGCTGACGACCTCGGGGTGCGAAGTTCAGATTCTATGCCTGCAAGAGAGACAGAGGACCGGTTTGTCCGCCTGCTCTTATCGGAGAAACGGCGCCGCGCGAGCTACGGCCGGCGGGGAACCGGTGCCGGCTCGGGCTCGAGCAGCTCTTTGACCTGACGTACGAGCTTCTCGTGCCGCTTTTCGGTCGCCGGCTGAAGGCCGCCCAGCTCCAAACGGGCGAGTTCGACCCTCCCTGCTCGGCGAATCGTCTGGAACCCAAAGTCCGCAAGGAAGTCGCTTGGAAACACCGTTCGGTGAACCAGGAAGCGCTCCTCGGCTGACTCGCCCTCGGCATAGCGGTAGGCGAAGGCCTCGAGCGCCTTCCCCCCGCGCTCCTTGACGTCGGCGATCGCCGACAGGAAGAGCGACTGCATCACCCACTGGGCCGAGCCCTCGAGGAGGTACGCGCAGGTGACGAGCACGGCGTCGTCCGAGGGGGGCCCGGCCGGCAACTCCTCCGCGCGTGGGAAGAGGTCGCTCGGTCCGTACTGCATCTGGCCGAGCACACGGCCGTCATCGTCGAGGTAGAGCGTTCCCCAAGCGCCCCAGTCGTTCTCAGCGCGTTCGATCCACCGGCGCTTGGGGACACGCCGATCGCCGCGGGACTGCCACCACACGCATTCGTGGCAAACCGTCGGTCCAGTCCGGTAAGTCGCGCCGGTCAGGCCCTGGAGCCGGGTGCTCATCGCGCCGAGTGTAGGCGCAGTTCGTATGCGGCGGGTCGAGCGAAGAACCGGAAGGGAACGAACGTCGTCCCCAGTCCCGCGGAGAGGTGGAGCACGCCGCCGGGCCGCTCGTAGAGGCCTTCGACATACGTCCAGCGGACGTGGGAGAGGCGCAACCTCCCGCCTGGATACGGCAGGCAGATCTGACCGGCATGGAGATGACCGGCGAGGACGAGATCGAATACCCCCGGCTGGAGCCGGTCGATCACCTGCGGAAAGTGGCAGAGCAGGATGCGGAGGTCGGCTTCCGGGTCGGCGAACCGCTCGGGCCGAGCCCGACCCGCGCGGTACGAGCGCGGGTCGACGCCGACGACCTGCACCTTCCGTCCGCGCAGCTCGATTGTCTCCGCCTCGTCGGCGAGCAGCCGCGCCGGGCTCAGATTCCCGAGCTGAACCGTCTGGGAGAACGGATCCTTCGAAACGGCGTAGTCATGGTTCCCGAGCACCGCGTAGCAGTTGGGCAAGCGGACGAGAAACTCGCGGAGACGCGGCTCGCCGCGTCTCCGCGAAACGAGATCGCCGCTGATCAGCGTCAGATCCGGCTGCCTCGCCTCGACCCATTCCACTGCGCGCCGCACCGCGTGCGCCCCGCGCGACGGCAACCCGAGGTGGAAGTCGGAGAGGTGGGCGATCCGGAGCCCGTCGAGCGCGGGCGGCAGGCGCCGAAGCGGGACCTCGACCGTGTCCAGCCTGACCCAGCCCGCCTCGAACCACGCGTACGCAGCGCCGGCCGCGGCTCCGGCGCCGACCAGTACAGGCGCCGCGAGACTCAGACTTCGAGCTTCTCGAGCGCGGGCGCTACGGGCACCACGTGACGCTTGAACCGGAGCTCCGAGTCCTCAAGCCCTGCGGCGACGCCGATCAGCTGCGAGAGGTGGAGGATCGGCATCTGGAACGCGCGTCCGGTCGAGGCCTCGAGCTTCTGCTGCCAGGCGTCGAGGGAAAGGTGGCAGAGCGGACACGGCGTGACCATCGCGTCGGCGCCGGCCTCCATCGCTTGCTCGATCGGCTGGATCAGCTCGCCGAGCGCGGTTTCCTCGCGGGCCTGGATGATCGGGAAGCCGCAACACTTGATCTTGGCGGGGTAGTCGACCGGCTCGCCGCCGCAGGCCTCGATGATCGCCTCGAGCGACCAGGGCCGGTCGGGATCCTCGAAGCCGAGGAGCTTCGACGGCCGCAGGATCTGGCAGCCGTAGAAGGGCGCGACGCGCAGTCCCTTCAGGCCCTTGTGCGCCGCCAGCTTGAGCTGCTCGTAGCCGTCTCCCTCGGCAATCAGCCAGAGCAGGTGCTTGACCTCGACCCCGCCGTTGTACGGTGGGACGCCGACCGTCTCCAGGTTGACGTTGATCCGCTCGCGCAGCTCCTCGTCCTTCTGCAGCTGCAGGTTGGCCTGGCGCAGGTTCAGCGTGCAGACGTTGCAGACGGTCATCAGCGTCTCAGCGCCGGTCGCCTCGCCGTAGGCCAGGATCCGGGCGTTCAGGTGCAGGTAGTAGTCCGGCTCGGCTTCGTGGATGTCGCCCGCGCCACAGCAGGTGACCGACTCGAGCTCGTCCAGCTCGAGCCCGAGCTTGGGCGCGAGCGCCCTGGTCGAGATGTCGAGCTCCTTCGCCGAGAGCGCGGCCAGACAGCCCTTGTAGTAGGCCACCTTCACTGGCGTGACTCCTCAGGCGCCACCCGGCTCGCGCCGCCCCAATCAGAGGGTTCGATCCGCGCGAGCGCGCGCTCGCCCTGGACGATGCCCAGCGCACCCTCGACGCCCTGCTGCTTCACGAGCTCGTGGAGCGCCCGTGACTCACGTACGTTCTCGGCGACGTGCGGCGGAATCGGCGGCGGCACCTTGCCGTGCCGGAAGAGTTTCAGCGCGAACTTGACCTCCTTGATCGCGGAGATGACGCCCTGGGTCTTCGGCACGAGCTCGGTCTCGCGCAGCCAGCCCGTCGTCTCCGCTGACTTGACGAACCACTTGGCGTGCTTCGCGCCCATGTCGTGGTCGATTCCCTGCTTGATCGACTCGGCGCCGAGCTTGGCGATCGCGTCGCGGGGGTCGACGCCCTTCGGGCAGCGCTCGTTGCAGAAATAGCACCGGGTGCAGTCCCAGATCCCGTGCTCCTCGTTGAGCGTGTTCAGCCGCTCGATGTCGGCATGGTCGCGGGCGTCGCCGACGAAGCGGAAACCCTTCGCGAGCGCCGCCGGGCCCAGGAAGTCCGGGTCGGACTCCATCGAGTTGCACTCGGAGACGCAGCAGCCGCACATGATGCAGAGCGACTCCTTGTGGATCACGTTCATCTGCTGCTGCGAGACGATCCGCTCCTTCTCCGTCACTTCGTCGTAACCGGGGTCGAGCCAGGGCTTGACGGCATGCACCTTGCCCCAAAACGGATCCATGTCGACGACGAGATCCTTGACGATCGGGAGGTTCCCCATCGCCGAGATCACCGGGACATGGCCCCGGTCGACGATCGGCTTCATCCGCTCCTTGCAGGCGAGCACCGCCCGCCCATCCATCCGCATCCCGCAGGAGCCGCAGATCATCATCCGGCAGCTCTTGCGGTAGGCGAGCGAGCCGTCGACCTTGTCCTTGATCAGGTCGAGGACGTCGAGCAGGCACGCCCACTCGGGCGCTTCGACCTCGTACTCGCGCAGCTCCTTCTCGCCCGTCTGCGCGTCGTAGCGCCAGATCTTGAGCGCCACCGGCATCGTCGCTGACTCGGTGTGGACGGCGGCCTCGGTCATTGCTTCAGCTCCAGGCAGATGCGGTCCGCCTTCTTCTTCGGAAGCTCCTGACGGGCGGACGCACAAACCTCGTCCGGGGAGACGGGTTCGCCCTCTCCGGCTTCAACCTCCATGGACGAGCCGGTCAACTTGTCGAACTCCTCCTGGGAAATCAGCTCGTCTTCCGGCGGCGGCTCGACCTCGACCTCGACGCCGTAGTCGAACAGCTCCACCGTCGTGACCTCGCTGCTGTCTTCTCTCGACTGTTGAATCGTGATCCGGCGAAGGCGACTCTCGTCGTCGATCCAGATCTCGACGGGAACGAAGCGTCCGCCCCAGAGCTCCTCGACGTTCCCATCCGGACGCTCGGCCGCAGGCAGCTGGCTCACGAGCTTCTGCAGGTCGACCTTGGCGCGGTAGTGCGTGGTTTTCGTTCCTCGGACGTCGTCGTTGCCGACCTCTTCATTCTCGTCGCTCGCGAGCAAGACCCGCGTGAGCACGTCGGTCGGCTTCGTCGGGCTGCCGGGGAATGGGATCAGGAGCTGGGTCGGGTCACCGCCGCTCTCGGCTTCTTGTTCTTCCTTGACCCAGTAGCTCTTGTCCTTGATCACCCAGCGGATGTAGCCGATCCGACCAAGCAAACGGAACTCCTTCATGAGGACATCGTCGCCCAGGAAGGGAGCACGGCCGGAGATCGTCATGAGCCCGCGTTCGTTCGGGTAGTCGAAAAGACCCTCGGCGGTTAGGTCGTACTCCTCCCCCTTCGGTTTCGGGCCCCTGATGTGATAGCTCACCTCGAATCGGGATGTCTCCGCCGCCGTGGCGTCGGCGGAGGCCTCCAGGCTCGATCCTGACGCGCCGCCGCAGCCGGCGAGCGCAGCCGCGAAGGCGGCGACGAGCGCGACTCGCATCAGTAGGTGCGCTCCTGCGGCTGCCACTTAGTCATCGTCACCGGTTTCCAGTCGAGTTGAACCTGCCCCGCCGAATCGAACGTCGTCAGCGTGTGCTTGAGGTAGTTAGCGTCGTCGCGGTCGGGATAGTCATACGGCCGCGCGTGGGCGCCGCGGCTCTCCTTCCGCGCCAGGCCCGCGACGACCATGCATTGCGCCAGCTCGAGTAGGAAACCGAGCTCCAGGGCCTGCGTGAGGTCGTTGTTGAAGATGTCCCCTTTGTCCTCGACCACGACCCGCTCGTAGCGCTCCTTGAGCCGCTCGATGATCCGGCCCTGCTCCTGCATCTGGTCCTCGCGCCGGAAGACGCCGAAATTCTCGTGCATCGTCGTTGCGAGCTCGTCGCGGATCGCCCACGGCCGCTCGCCGTCGCTGCGGTTGAGCAGCGCGCCGAGCTCTCGCTGGGCGTCGGCTTCGAGGGAAGGCGGAACGGCGACGGTCGTGTGCGCCAGAGCCCACTCGGCGGCGGCCGCGCCGGAACGCTTGCCGAACGTGATCGTCTCCATCAGGGCGTTACCGCCGAGACGGTTCGCGCCGTGGACGGAAACGCACGCGCACTCGCCCGCCGCATAGAGACCGGTGATTGAGGTAAGGCCGTCGAGGTCGGTGTCGACGCCGCCCATGTGGTAGTGCGCACCAGGCCGCACGGGGATCGGCTCATGGATCGGGTCGACGCCGGCGAAGACCATCGAGAGCTCGCGTGTCCCGTGCAGCCGCTCGTGGATCTTCTCGGCGCCGAGGTGGCGCATGTCGAGGAGAACGTTGCCGTTGACCCCGCGTCCCTCGTCGATCTCGGTCTGTTCCGCGCGTGAGATCACGTCGCGGCTCGCCAGCTCCATCGCGTTCGGGGCATAGCGCTTGAGGAAGCGCTCGTTGTCGGCGTTCAAGAGGTACGCGCCCTCGCCGCGCGTGCCCTCGGTGATCAGCACGCCGGACGGCGCGAGCGTCGTCGGGTGGAACTGCATCATCTCCATGTCCTCGAGCGCGACGCCGACGCGCAGCGCCATCGCCATCCCGTCACCGGTACACGCATACGCGTTGGTCGTCCCCGTGTAGAGCCGCCCCGCGCCGCCCGTCGCCAGGATCACCGTCTTCGCTCCGATCGTCTTCAGCCCGCCGTTCAGGAGGTCCCACGCAATCACGCCCTGGCTACGGTCGTCGTCGATTACGAGCTTCCAGGCGAAGAACTCCTCGTAGGTGAAGATGTCGCGCTTCATCACCTGCTCGTAGAGAACGTGAACGAGGACGTGGCCGGTGATGTCGGCGGCGTACGCCGTTCGCGGCTCGCCGGCGGCGCCGAACGGGCGCTGCGCGATCCGCCCGTCGTCGGTACGGGAGAATACGGCGCCCCAGTTCTCCAGCTGGTACACGTCGTCCGGCGCCTCGTTGCAGAGCACCTCGATCGCGTCCTGGTCGCCGAGGTAGTCAGCACCCTTGACGGTGTCGTAGGCGTGCTTCTCGGGGTCGTCCTCGGACGCGTTCCCGAGCGCGGCGTTGATCCCGCCCTCGGCGGCGCCAGAATGGCTACGCACCGGATGGATCTTGGAGAGGAGCGCGACGTCGGCGCCCTGGTCGAAAGCCTCGATCGCGGCGCGCATTCCCGCGCAGCCGGCACCGACGACCAGCACGTCGTGCGTCGCTTCCACTAGGGACGGACGCTATCGGACGGAATGCGTGTCCGGCGTCGTAACGATTGCGGCTAGGAGGGCTTGGTGGAACGTCGCTCGTCGGCGGAGTGCGATGGTCGTTCCGAGGCAAGGACGGAGGGAGCCCCCGGATCAGTTCGATACGGGGGCGACTGAGGACGCCGCCTCGGGGCGAGCAGCGTGCTCCGACGGCACAGACTGCGTTTCGCCAAGCGCTCCTAAACCTGTGGACCCGCGTCGGCGACCGCGTCGCCGGCGTCGTCTGCGAACTGCTCGAAGTTGTCGCGGAACATCCGGGCGAGCTCCCGCGCCTTGCGATCGTACGCCTCGGGATCGCTCCAGGTCGAGCGCGGATCGAGCAGCCCGCCGCCGACGCCGGGGATCTCCACCGGCACCTCGAAGCCGAAGATCGGATCCTCGCGGTACTCGACGCCGTCGAGCTCGCCGTCCAGTGCCTTGGCCAGCATCGTCCGAGTCGCCTGAATCGGCATCCGCTCGCCCTCACCGAAGGGGCCGCCGGTCCAGCCCGTGTTCACGAGCCAGACACCGGCATGCGGATGCTGGTCGAGCTTCTCGCCCAGCATGTGCGCGTAGACCGCCGGCGGCTGTGGGAGGAAGGGCGCACCGAAGCAGGCGGAGAACGTGGGCTGCGGCTCCTTGACGCCGATCTCGGTCCCGGCCAGCTTCGCCGTGAAGCCGGAGAGGAAGTAGAACATCGCCTGCTCCCGCGACAAGCGCGCGATCGGCGGCAGGATCCCGAATGCGTCGGCGGTCAAGAAGACGATCGAGGCCGGATGACCGGCGCGCTTCTGGCGCAGCGCGTTCGCGATCCGCTCGAGCTTGTACGCGCCCCGCGTGTTCTCGGTCTTCGAGTCGTCGTCGAGATCGAGGATCCCGCGTTCGTCGACGACGACGTTCTCCAGCACCGTCCCCCAGGAGCGCGTCGTCGCGTAGATCTGCGGCTCGGCCTCTTCTGACAACCGGATCACCTTCGCGTAGCAGCCGCCTTCGATGTTGAAGACACCGTCGTCGGACCAACCGTGCTCGTCGTCTCCGATCAGGTGCCGCTCGGGGTCAGCCGACAGCGTCGTCTTTCCAGTCCCCGAGAGGCCGAAGAAGACCGCGACGCGGCCGTCATCGTCGACGTTCGCCGAACAGTGCATCGGGAACACGCCTTGCTGCGGCAGACGGTCGTTCATCAGCGTGAAGATCGACTTCTTGATCTCGCCGGCGTAGTAGGTACCGCCGATCAGCACCTCCAAGCGTGTCGGATGGAGGACGACGAAGGTCCTGCTCCGGGTGCGGTCGACGGCGGGATCCGCCTCGACTGACGGCGTGTGCAGCACGACCGCCTCGGGCTCGAAGTCCGCAAGCTCCTCCTCGGCGGGATCGATGAAGAGCGTCTTCGCGAAGAGCGCGTGCCACGAGCTCTCGGTGACTACGCGCAGCGCAAGTCGGTGGACCGGGTCGGCACCGGCAAACGCATCGACGACATAGACGTCGCGGCCCTCGAGTTGCGAGACGATCTTCTCGCGCAGGCCGTCGAAGTGTTCCTCGTCGAGGTCCTGGTTGATCTTGCTCCACCAAATTCGGTCCTCAGATGCCTGTTCGCGGACGACGAACTTGTCGTTCGGCGAGCGTCCTGTGTGGATGCCCGTGTCGACGACGAGCGGCCCCCCTTCGGCCAGGCGTCCGTGGCGCCGCTCGAGCGCGTGCGTGTAGAGGAGAGCCGCCGTCGGGTTGTAGTGGACGCGGCCGGCAGGCGTGATCCCATGCTCGCTCAGATCGACGTGTTGGCGTACGTCCTCGATGATCGCCATCGGCACTCCTTCGGCTCCGCGACGGGATTTCCCGCCCGAAACGGGCTGCATATCGTATGACAATGGCAATTCGACCGCCGCATCCCCCACTGACCGACAGCGTTGTGACGCTCCGGCCGTGGGGCGAGGACGGGGACGTCGAGGCGATCACCGCGGCCTGTAACGACCGGGCGATCGCGGAGTTCCTCGACCTCATTCCGTTCCCGTATACGGAGGACGACGCGCGGGAGTTCATCGCCCATTGCCGCGAGGGGTGGGCGGAGGGGACGGTCTCGAATTTCGCGATCACCGACGCCGAGACCGGCCGGGCCGTGGGCTCGGTGGGCGTGCGCTGGGTAGAGCCGGACCAGGGCGTCGCCGAGGTGGGCTATTGGGTCGCGCCCGGCTCGCGGGGCCGCGGGCTGTGCACCCGCGCCGTGCGGCTGGTCTCTCGCTGGGTGATTGCGGACTGCGGCATGGAACGGCTCCAGCTGCGGGCGGACGAGCAGAACCCCGCGTCGCGGAAGGTCGCCGAGAACGCGGGCTTCACACAGGAAGGCATCTTGCGCTCGAGCCGCTACAACCCGCGGCTCGCCCGTCGCGTCGACTTCGTCATGTACTCGATTTTGCGCGACGAGCTCTAGGAGGGTTTGGCGGATGCCGCTCGTCGCAGGGGTGCGATGGTCGTTCCGAGGCAAGGACGCAGGGAGCCCTCGTATCAGTTTGATACGGGGGCGACTGAGGACGCCGCCTCGGGGCGAGCAGCGCGGCCCTGCGGCACAGACTGTATTCGCCAAGCCCTCCTAGGCATACTCGCGCCCGTGCGGGAGGTCGCGCTCTACCTCGCGGCAGGCGTCGTGTATGTCGCGATCGGCGTCGCCTTCCCGGAGTTCCTCTTCGCCTGGGTCGTCGGCGTCGGGTTCCTGCTCGTCTCGGTCGTCGTCCTGCCCGCGCTCGTGGAGCGCTTTCGACAGTGAGCTGGGCCGCGCACGACCTCGAGCCCTACGTCATCCAGAAAGAGCTCGGGAAGCGAATCGCGTTCGTGCCGCTGCTCATCGGCTCATACGCGCCCGACCTGCTCTCGAAGTGGTTCGTGTACGGGGTCTCGCTCTTCGGCGTCGACCTCAAAGCCGACAACCCGGCCCAATTCCATCGTGGCTGGCCCGGCGCCGGCTTCACGCACTCGTTCGTCTTCGGCGTCGCGATTGGGCTCCTCCTCTATGCCGTCTGGCGCAACAAGGTGGTGGCCTACAGCTTTGTCGTCGGGCAGTGGGCGCATGCGCTCACCGATACCGGCGACACGGTGGGAACGATGCTGTTGTTTCCGTTCACCGACCACCTCTTCGCCGTCGGCGCGTGGGCCTATGCGGGTCAGACAGGGCGCTACGTCGATGCCGGCGCGTACTTCAGCGGGCTCGGCTTCGTCTGGGACGGGGTGTTCGTCGTCTGGGGGATCCTCAGCTGGCGCGTGCTCACACGCGGCTACTTCCGGACGACGGTGATGGCGGCCGACCCGTTCTGGCGCTGGGCGGGCCGTTACCTGTCCGAGGCGACGCTCGTCGCCCTCTACCGCGCCTCCTTCTTCTACGGCGTCGCTCGCTGGACTGCGTGGCTCATCTGGGCGCACGTGGTCCGGTCGTTCGCTTTCGACCTCCGCTGGGGCGGCCCCAGATGGGTGCCCCGGATATACGCGCGCGACCTGAACGCAGCGGCCGGCTGCCGGTGCCCCGGCTGTTGCTCCATGCGGCCCCGGCTCGGCTTCTACGGCGCCGTGGCCGTCTGCGCCTGGACCAAGGGCCTCATCGCCTCCGGATCCGGTAGACGACGCCACGCCCGTGGTCGGCCACGAGCAGTGAGGTCTCGCGGTAGGCCGCGACCGCTATCGGGTGCTCGAACCCGGTGGCGAAAGTCGAGACGCCTGCCGGCCGACCCTCGCGCAGAACGACCCGGCTGACCTTGCGGCCGTGCGTCCGCTTCAGGTACTCGCCCCACTCGGCGACGTAGAGCGCGTCGCCCCAGAACGCCATCCCGGCCGGCGCGGAGTGCGGCTCCAGGTATGCGACGGGCGGCGTGACGCCCCGACACCGTCCGACGAGCCGCTTCAGACGGTGGCTAGGCCGGCAGCGCGGCCACCCGAAGTGCCTGCCCGGGCGGATCTCGACGACTGTTTCCGCCGGCTCCTTCTCTCCGAGCTCGTCCCGTTCGTTGACCGAGGCATAGAGGCGGCCAGTGCGCGGGTCGAGCGCAAGTCCGAACGGATTGCGGAGGCCCCGCGCAACGACTCGTAGGTCCTTCCCGTCCGGAAGCACTGACAGAACGGTCGCGCTCAGACGGTTCCGCTCGGCGCAGACGTCGCAGGTAGAGCCGCTCCCGAAGTACAGACGGCCGCGGCGCTCGAGGACGTTGTCCTGCTGGTGGCGGCCGAACGGCAGGTTCTTCACGATCGCGCGCCGCTCGCCCCGTTCCACGCGCCAGAGCGCGCCCTGCGCGGAGACGAACAGCGCGCTCCGGTACCAGTCGAGACCGAGCGGCGTCCTGAACCCGCGGAGGATGACGCGCGGGCGCCGCGTCCTCGGGTCGACACGGACGACCTCGCCGCCTTCCTGCGTGACGTAGAGGATGCCTCGAGGGCCGAACGCCATCGCTGTTGGCCGTTCCAGTCCTCGCGCGAACACCTCGACGCGGAAACCGGGCGGCACTCTGACGGCGGTGGCCGCCCCAGCCGCGGAAACGCCGAGCACGAGGAGCAGGACGAGGCAGGACGCGGCCTTCACGGGCGCGAATGGTGCCCAGGTGGAGACCTCGGCCGCAATCGAGAGCTATTTGGCCAGCCCTGCACTCGCGGACTCGACGCGCCGCGCCTATCGCGTGGACGTCGAGGAGTTCGGCCGCTGGCTCGAGGCACACGGCACCGAGCTCGACGCCGTGGATGTCCGCGTGCTGGCCGACTACGTGTCCCACCTGGGCACCGCGCGCGCCGGCCGGACGCCGCGGCGGCTCGCTCCGGCCACGATCGCCCGCAAGCTCGCCGCCGTCCGCGCATTCCTCCGCTTCACTCTCGGGCCCGCGCGCGTGCCCGACGCACGGCTTTCGCCGCGCCGCCCGCGCAGGCTTCCTACTGCACCGAAGCCGGAAGAGGTCGACGCCGAGTTCGACGCGCTCGGGGAGGACGCGCCGCTCGAGATCAGGAACCGCGCGCTCGCCGAGCTGATCTACTCGGCGGGCCTGCGAAGTCGGGAGGCAGTCGACCTCAACCTCTCCGACGTGGACTTCGACCGCGAGGCGGTCCGGGTGCTCGGCAAGGGCGGGAAGGAGCGGGACGTGCCGCTCGGCGAGGAGGCCGCGTACTGGCTCGGCCGCTGGCTGCAGGTGCGGCCGCGCCTGGCGACCGGCGCGCAGGACGCGCTCTTCATCTCGGCGCGCGGGCGGCGGCTCGACACGAGCACCCTACGCCGTCTCCTTCCCCACCCCCACCGATTCCGCCATGCGTTCGCAACCCACCTGCTCGAGGGCGGCGCCGACCTGCGGACGATCCAGGAGCTCCTCGGCCACAGCTCCCTCTCGACGACGCAGGTGTACAGCCACGTCGACGGCCGCCGCCTGCGAAGAGTCTATGACCGCTCCCACCCCCGATCCTGAACTCGAGGGCTTCCTCGCGCTGTCGGCGGCCCGCCTCGCGCCGCGGACGGTCGAGGCCTACCGCCGCGACCTGACGGTCCTCGCGGCCTGGCTGGGCCGCCCACTCGCCTCCGCGACGACAGAGGAACTCGAGCGGTGGGTCGCGGAGCTGAGAGGGGCAGGGCTCTCGCCGGCGACGATCGCCCGGCGGGTCGCCTCGCTCCGCTCCTTGTTCCGCCACCTCGTCCTGATCGGAGCCGTCGCCGAGAATCCGGCCGCGCAGTTGGAGCTTCCACGTCGGGTTCGCCGCCTGCCGCGCACGCTGTCGCACGGCGAAGCCGAGCGCCTCATCGATGCCGCCGCCGGAACGACGCCGCGGTCGCTGCGAGACCACGCGCTGGTGGAGCTCCTCTACGGCGCTGGACTGCGCGTCAGCGAGGCCGTCTCCCTCGATCGCGCCGGCGTCGATCTCGATCAGCGGCTCGTTCGGACGATCGGGAAGGGCGGAAAGGAACGGGTCGTCCCCGTCGGGCGCCAAGCCGTCGAAGCGCTACGCCGCTACCTCGCGAGAGGTCGGCCGCACCTGGATCGCAGGCACCGGCCGGAACTCTTCCTCAATGCCCAGGGTGGAGCGCTGACACGGGCGGGCGCGTTCTTGATCTTGCGGCGGCTGGCGGCGAAGGCCGGGCTCGAGCCGGAGCGGATCCATCCGCATCTCCTGAGGCACTCGTTCGCGACCCACCTGCTCGAAGGCGGCGCCGACCTCAGAAGCGTTCAAGAGATGCTCGGACATGCCGATCTCTCTACTACCGAGCTCTACACGCACGTTACGGATCGGCGCCGTCGGGAAATGTACTTCCATGCACACCCGCATGCGCGTCGACGAGAACGATGAACGCGATGACGCCACAAACCGCGCTCCTCCTCGCCTCTACGACCGGGGTCGGTTTCCTGATGGTGGTGGCCGGGCTCGAGAAGAGAGCGCTCGAGTGGCGGCGGCGCCGGCGGATCTGCCCCGGCTGCGGCCGGCACATCCCGGGCCGGATCTGCAGCTGCTCCTCTCCCTAGGCGCCGACTCGGCGGCGCCGACCAGAAGAGGGTGCGGCGCCTTCGCCGGCGCGCCCGTTTAGCGGGATCGGCCTTTCTTCGTCAGCAGTGCTGCGGCGCGCTTAGACGCTTCGCGTAGCTCTCGCGGCTGCTCGTCGTCGTCAGCGATCCCCTCGAGCATCACGATCGTGTCGCGGTTGGGCGAGCCGTTCTTCAGGCACAGCACTGCGAGTCGGCGGACGGCCGCGTTCGAGTCCGACGAGATGAGCGTGTGCAGCAAGGCCCGGTCAGCGTTCACCGGCGCCGGCCCGTCCCGGGAGAGCAGCTCGAGCGAGAGCAGTGCGGAGCCGCGAGCGGCAGGGCTCTCGTCCTCGATGCCCCGGCGGAGGAGCTCGAGCTTCTGGCGGTAGCGGAACTGGCCGATCGCGCGGTAGGCGACGGCCCGCTCGCGGAAATCGGCGCTGCGTGCGGCCGCCTCGACCTCTTCGTCCCACTTCGCACGTAAGGCGGCGAGTTCGGTCTGGGAGCCTGCCTCCGCGAGCCGGTCGGCCTCGAGGGCGGCTGTTGCGAGCTCAGACAGCGGACAGTGAGCGTTCGCCCGGCCCGATGTACTGGGCGGAGGGCCGGATCAGCCGCCCTGTGCGCTTCTCCTCGAGGATGTGCGCCGACCACCCGGCAACCCGCGCCGCGGCGAACATCGCCGGAGTCAGGTCCGGTGGAACCTCGGCGACGTCGAGCACGACCGCTGAGTAGAACTCGACGTTCGTCGCGATCACGTAGTCGGGCTTCCGGTTCCGCAGCTCGTCGAGCGCCGCCTCCTCGAGTGCTTCGGCGACCTTGAAGCGCGGCGATCCGAGCTCCTGCGCCGTCCGTTTCAGGATGCGCGACCGCGGATCCTCAGCTCGGTAGACGCGATGGCCGAACCCCATGATCTTCCCGCGCCGCTCGAGGATGTCCTTCACGTAGCCCTCGGGATCGCCCGTCGCGGCGACCTCGTCCAGCATCGGCAGCACCCGAGCCGGAGCGCCGCCGTGCAGCGGCCCACTGAGGGCGCCGACGGCGGCCGACATCGCCGCGCCACAGTCGGCGCCGGTCGATGCCGTGATCCGTGCCGTGAAGGTTGAAGCGTTGAGCCCGTGCTCGGCCGTGCAGATCCAGTAGGTGTCGATCGCCTTGACGTGGTCCGGATCGGCCTCACCGCGCCAGCGAAGGAGAAACTTCTCCGCCGCCGTCTCGCCCTGCGCGACGACGTCGTCGGGCGCCGGCTCCCGACCTTCGGCGACCGCGGCCGACTGCGCGACGATCGACATCATCTGCGCCGAGAGGCGGGCGAGATCGTCCCGCGCCTCCTCGTCGTCGATGTCCACGAGCTTCTTCAGGCCCCATTCGGCCGAGAGGTGAGCTGTCTCGGCCTGTAGGTCGGCCGGGGCATTCCCGCTCAGGCTCTTGGGCTCGTACGGCTCCGGGTCGGGCATGCCCGGCTCGAGGTTCTCGTCCACGAGCAGGCCCCAGACCTTCTCGTACGGAACCTCACCAACGAGCTCCTCGATGTCCACCCCGCGGTAGCGGAGCGCGCCACCCTCGCGGTCGGGCTCCGCGATCTCCGTCTGAATGGCGACGACCCCTTCCAGACCCGGCTTGAACTCGTTCATCGCGGCGGAATCTACCGGTCGAAACGATAGAGTCGCCGCCGGTATGGCCCACCGAGTCACGCTGATCCCCGGGGACGGCATCGGTCCCGAACTCACCGAGGCAACGCGCCGCGTGCTCGAAGCGACCGGCGTCGAGTTCGACTGGGACGTGCAGCACGCGGGCGCCGACGTCATGGACGAGCACGGCGGCAACCCCTTGCCCGACCACGTGCTCGAATCGATCCGGGAGACCGGAGTCGCCCTCAAGGGCCCAATCACGACGCCGATCGGAGGCGGCTTCCGCTCCGTCAACGTCACGCTGCGGAAGGTCCTCGACCTCTTCGGTCAGGTCAGACCGTGCAAGAGCTATGCGGGGGTGCGGTCGCGCTTCGACGACGTCGACCTGGTCGTCGTCCGCGAAAACACCGAGGACTTGTACGCGGGGATCGAGTACGAGGAGGGAACGGACGACGCGCGGGAGCTGATCGACTGGATCGAGCGCCACGGCGGGAAGCTGCGGCATCCCGATGCGGGCATCTCGATCAAGCCGCTCTCGGTCACCGGCTCGCGACGGATCGTCGAGTTCGCCTTCGAGTACGCGCGCCGGAACGGCCGCCGCAAGGTCACGGCCGTCCACAAGGCGAACATCATGAAGTTCACCGACGGTCTGTATCTGCGCGTCGCCCGGGAGATCGCCGAGGAAAACACGGACGTCGATTTCGACGACCGGATCGTGGACAACATGTGCATGCAGCTCGTCCAGCGGCCCGAGGAGTACGACGTCCTCGTCTGCCCCAACCTCTACGGCGACATTGTCTCCGACGTGTGCGCCGGGATGATCGGCGGCCTCGGGATGGCGCCGGGAGCGAACTTCGGCGAGGGAACGGCGATCTTCGAGCCCACCCACGGCTCCGCACCCAAGTACGCCGGCCAGAACAGGGTCAACCCGATGGCACAGATGCTCTCGGGCGTGATGATGCTCCGCTACCTGGAGGAGACGGAAGCGGCGGAGCGGCTCGAGAACGCGATCGCCGAAGTCATCCGCGAGGGCAAGAGCGTCACGTACGACATGAAGCCGCGACGTGACGATCCGACGGCGGTCGGGACGAGCGAGGTCGCAGACGCGATCATCGAGAAATTGGGGGTGCGGGTTGCGTAGGAAAGTGACGGTGGTCGGCGCCGGGAACGTCGGTGCCACCTGTGCGCAGGAACTAGCGCGGCGTGACTACTGCGACGTCGCGGTGGTCGACATCAAGGAAGGGCTCGCCGAGGGCAAGGCGCTGGACATCAACCAGGCGGCCGCCGTGCTCGGCTACGAGCCCAGGGTGACGGGGTCCACGGAGTACGACATCACCGCCGGCTCGGACGTCGTCGTGATCACGGCCGGTGTACCGCGCACAGGCGACATGAGCCGGGACGATCTCGTCTCGACGAACGAGAAGATCGTCGGCTCGGTCACGCAGCAGGTTGTCGCCAATTCACCTGACGCGATCCTGATCGTCGTCTCCAACCCGCTCGATGCGATGTGCCACGTCGCGAAGAACGTCTCCGGCTGGCCGAAGGATCGCGTCTTCGGGATGGCCGGGATCCTCGACACGGCGCGCTTCTCCAGCTTTATCGCGTGGGCGACCGGGGCGTCGGTGAAGGACGTGACCGCGATGGTGCTCGGTGGGCACGGCGACCAGATGGTCTCGGTCGTCTCGGCCACGACCGTCGGCGGCGTGCCGCTGCGCAAGCTCCTCTCCGACGACCGCATCGCCGAGCTTGTGGCGCGGACGGCCGCGGGCGGCGGCGAGCTCGTCAAGCTACTCGGCACCTCGGCGTGGTACGCGCCCGGCGCGGCGGCCGCGCAGATCGTCGACGCGATCATGCTCGACGAGAAGCGCGTCCTGCCCTGCACGGCGTACCTCGAGGGCGAGTACGGAATCGATGATCTCTACATGGGCGTCCCGGTCAAGCTCGGCGCCGGTGGGATCGAGGAGATCGTCGAGCTGGACCTCTCCGAGGAGGAGCAGCGGCTCCTGCGCGAGTCGGCCGACGCCGTCCGTGAGGTCGTCGGCGTCCTCTCTACCTAGACCACGATGGATCTCGGCTTAGGCGGCCGCACGGCGATCGTCTGCGGCGCATCGTCCGGGATGGGGCTGGCGATCGCCCGCGTCCTGGCTGCGGAGGGCGCGAACGTGGCGATGTTCGCACGGCGCCGCGACGTGCTCGAGCGGGAGGCGGAGCGACTCGGCGCGCTTGCCGTCCGAGGTGACGTGACGAACCCGAGCGATCTCGAGCGCCTCGTCGAGCGGACGCTGCAGGCCTTCGGCGGCATCGACATCCTCGTCAACTCGAGCGGTGGGCCGCCGAGGACGAACGCTGTCGGGATCGATCACGACGCGCTCCAGGAGGCCGTCGACCTGCTTCTCCACTCCGCCGTCGGACTGACGAACCTGTGCCTCCCCTACCTGCGGCGAAGCGGCCACGGGCGCATCGTCAACATCACTTCGAGTTCGGTCCGCGAGCCGATCGACAACCTGGCGCTGTCGAACACCGTCCGACCGGGAGTGATCGGGTGGGCGAAGACGCTGTCGAGGGAAGTCGGCCCAGACGGGATCACCGTCAACTCGATCGCGCCGGGCCGAATCGAGACCGAGCGCTTGGCGGAGGTCTATCCGGAGGGGGCGACGGAAGCCGACCTGCTCCCGATTGCCTTGCGCCGCTTCGGCCGGCCGGAGGAGGTCGCCGACGTGGTCTCGTTCCTCGCGTCGGACCGCTCGTCGTACATCACCGGGACGACGATCGCGGTCGACGGCGGCCTGACCCGCGCCCTCCAATGAAAGCTCGCTTCTCGTGGCCCGGACTGGCGCTCGTCGTCGGCGCGGCGGTCCTGCTCCTGGCGGGCGTCCTCTACGTCGCTCCCTCCGACCGCTACATCCTCCTGCCGGACGATGCGCGCGCGCTCGAGCCGCTCGTCAACGTCAGAGGCGAGAAGGCCGACGGGGACGGGGGCGGCTTCTACTACGTCGCGGTGGACATCCGGAAGGCGAGCATCCTCGAAGAGTTCTTTCCCGGCCTCAACGCCGGTGCCACGCTGGTCCCCGAGCACGTTCTCAATCCTGAGGGCGTCGACGAGAAGGTACGCCGCCGCGCTGAGCTCGCTGAGATGCGGCGCAGCCAGCGGTACGCCGCGGCCGTCGCGCTGCAGGCGCTCGGCCTGCCCGTCAAGATCGAGCCGGTTGGCGCACGCGTTGCGCAGACGCTGCGCGGCTACCCGGCCGCGGCCAAGCTTCGTGCCCGCGATCTGATCCGCGCACTCGACGGCAGCCCGGTGACGGTGCCGGACGACCTCTCGCGGCTCCTCGCCCAGCGGAGTCCAGGCGAGACGGTCTCGTTGCGCGTCCGGCGGCAAGGTCGAGTGCGCGTGCTGGCGATTGAGACCGTGCCAAACCCGAGGAATCCCCGTGTGCCCTTCCTGGGCGTCGAGCTCGCCGAGCCGAAGATCACGCTGCCGCTGGCGGTGAAGTTCGACCTGGGCCAAGTCGGCGGCCCGTCCGCGGGCCTCGCGTTCGCCCTCGACCTGCTCGAGGAGCTAGGCCGCGACGTCGACCGCGGTCGGCGCGTGGCCGCGACGGGCGAGATCCGCCTCGACGGCTCGGTACGCAAAGTTGGGGGGTTGAAGCAGAAAACGATCGGCGCGCGACGTTCCGACATGGACCTGTTCCTCGTCCCTGGGGAAAACGCCGCCGAGGCTCGGCAGTATTCCGACGGCCTTCGGATTGTCCCTGTGGACAGCTTTCAACAGGCGTTGCGGGCCCTGGCAACACAACGCGGAACCGCCTAGAAAACGTTAATTTCCGATAGTTTCTTTTGGCCGGAAATTGCATCGTTTTTGTGAACGACCCCCTTGCGCGCTGGTGCCGAACGTCGCAAGATTCCGCCCCATGGGAAGACCGCGTCTTGGAAGTCAAATTCGCCCATGAGCAAACGAGCCGAGGCAAGCTGCAGCGATTGCTATTTCCGCCGGGCGGGCCTTTGCGCCCTCCCCCTGGACTCCCCCTGTCCAACGTTCAGGCCCGCCAGGCCCCGTAGCCTGCGGCCGCCGCAGCAGCCTCGGCTCGTTCCCCGTCCGGAATCACGCGGCGTCTAAGGCGCCGCTTGCGGCGCCGACCATCAGGGCTCGCGGGCTTTGCCTGCGAGCCCGTCTGAAATGACCGGTCGAACCGCTCAACTCGTTCGCACGCCGCTTCTGGGCGCCGCTTGCGGCGCCGACCATCAGGGCTCGCGGGCTTTGCCTGCGAGCCCTGTCTGAAATGACCGGTCGAACCGCTCGACTCGTTCGCACGCCGTTGTAGCGCCGTAGACTCCGGCGCATGTTCCGCAGATTCGGCGCCGACGAATGGCAAGCCCGGCTGTGGGCGATCCTCGTCGGCCTCTTCCTAATCGCGCTCTACGTAATCGCGTTCATCGTCAAGAACGACGACCAGATCCAGATCGATTTCGTCCTCTTCACGTCGACGGTCTCCCTGATCTGGGAGATCGTCTTCATCCTGGTGCTCGGGGTCCTAGGCGGCGTGCTGCTGTCGCAGATCTACCGCCGCCGGCGGGGGCAAGAGCGGCGCGAGCCGTGAGACCGCGTCGCCCAGCTGGCCGGGCGACGCAGAGCTGAACGCCAGCCGGGCGGCGGAGTGCCCGCCGCCGCCGCCACGGGGGAAGAAGTCCGGGCCGGGAACGAAGCTCACTCCCCGCCGCTCGGCAGCCGCGAGCAGCGTCACCGCGTCCGCCCCCTCCGGAAGCTCCAGCCAGAGGAAGTAACCGCCCTCCGGGCGGCTCCACCGGGCGCCGGTGCCCTCGAAGTGCTCATCGAGCGCCTGCAGCAGCGCATCCCGCCGAGCCTTGAGAAGCGATCGGACGAGCTGGAGGTTGCGCTCGAGCGCGCCGCGGCGGAGGAACTCGTACACCGTCGCCTGCGAGAGCAGTGACGGCGTGATGTACGTCGACGTCGCCAGCGCTTCGACTCGGCGTGCAAGGGGCTCGGGGAGCACGAGGTAGCCGACACGGACGCCCGGAGCGACGATCTTCGAGAACGACGACGAGTAGATCACGCGCTCGCCGCCCTCGAGCTCGTGGAGCGTCGGGGGCGCCGTCCCCTCGAAGCGGACGAGCCCGTACGGATCGTCCTCCAAAACGAGGAGCTCGTGCCCGACGGCCAGCTCGATGAGTCCGCGGCGTCCATCCTCGCCGAGCGTCCGCCCGCTGGGATTCTGGAACGTCGGGATCACGTAGAGGAGCGCCGGGCGCGGGCCGCATCCGAGCTCCGCGGCCAGAGCGTCCAGGTCGATCCCTTCCTCCGTCTGTCGGATCGCCGTGATGTCGGCGCCGAGCGAATCGAGGATGTTCAGCGGCCGGTCGTACGTCGGCGCCTCGACCAGCACGCGGGCGCGGTCTCGCGCAAGCAGCTCGGCGAGAAAGACGAAGCCCTGAAGCGAGCCGTTCGTCACGACCACTCGGCCGGGCTCGACGCCGTGGCGCTCTGCGATCCACTCGCGGAGCGGTCCGTAGCCGCCCGAGGAGCCGTACGAAAGCGCGGTCGCGCCGTCCCTCAGGATCGCAGCGCTCGCGCACTCCGCGAGCTCTTCGATGGGGATGCACTCCGGTGCAGGGACGCCGCGAGCGAGCGAGATCGGCTCCATGCGGCGACTTTAGGATTGCCGTCGGATGGTGGGCCGAGCTCGGCCAGGGCCTCGAGCACGTCCTCGACCCCGATGTCGAGCAGCCCCCGGTCCGGACGGTCGCTATGCGGGTTACCCGTCCTCCCCGCCCAGAGGACGCGGTGCCAAGGGCGGTCGGGAGGCGGTCCCCAGTGCGCCGGCGAGACGGGGCCGAAGAGCACGACGGACGCTGTCCGCAGCGCGGTGGCGAGATGCCCGACACCGGTGTCGCCGCAGACGACGCGGCCGGCGGTCGCAACGAGCGCTGCCAGCGTGAGCAGGTCCGTTCGCCCCGCCAGGACCGCCGACCGAGGCAGGCCGCCGAGCTCCGCGACGTGCGCCGCGAGCGCAACTTCCTGTCGGCTTCCCGTGACGACCACGCGGCGGCCGGACTCGCTCTCGACGCGCGCGACTTCGGCGAAGCGCTCCGCCGGCCACCGCCGCGCCTCGCTCGCCGCTCCGGGGTGAATCAGTGTGGCGCCGCTGAGCGAGGCCGGCACAGGCACCGGAGGGGGGTCGAGGTCCAGGTCGACCGGATCTGCCGGCACGCCGCTTTTCGTCAGCATCCGGCACCACCGCGCCACTTCGTGCTCGTCGAACCGCCATTCCGGCCCGGCGGAGCTCTCGCCTACGGCAGTGTTGGCGAAGGCGATCAATCGCCGTGGTCGCGCCGCAAGCAGTACGCGATGGCTCTCGGGTCCCTTGCCGTGAAGGTCGACGGCGACGTCGGCCTGACCAAGCGCCGCGTCGAGGGCGGCGCCCGGCACGGTGTGGTGGACGGCGTCGATGCCGCCGGCGTGGAGGGCGAGTGGTGCGAGCGCTGCGGGGGCGGCGAGAATGCGCCGGTGCTCGGGAAAGGCACGCGCGAGGGCACGGATCGCCGGGACGCCGGTCAGGAGGTCACCGAGGCCAAGCGGCCGTAGTGCCACGAGGGTCGCTACGGCCACGACGTTTCCGCCGCGGGCGCGATCAGCAGCTCGCGCACCTCGCAGCCAGGTGGCTGGCGAAGCGCAAAGAGCACCGCTCGGGCCACGTCGCCAGGATCGATGAGCTGCGCGTCGATCGTCGGCCTGTATTGCTCGCGGCGGCCGTCGAAGAAGGCCGTTTGCATGCCTCCGGGGATTAACAGGGTCACGCCGACTCGGTTCGCGGTCTCGGCCGCGAGTGCGCGTGTGAACCCGACGACGCCGAACTTGCTCGCGCAGTACGCGGTGGCGTCGCTGATGGCGCGCAGGCCGAGTGTGGACGCCACGGTGACAAGCCGGCCGCGGGAGCGTTCGAGATGGGGAAGCGCAGCGCGGACGACCGCGGCCGTTCCGAGGAGATTCACGCGGACGACCCGTTCCCAGTCGTCGCCGGGGACCTCGTCCAAGCGGCCGCAAACGTCGGTTCCGGCGCACGTGACGAGGCCGCGAAGGCCGCCATCGAGCTCTGCCGCTCGCTCGACCGCACTCGCAGCCGCCGAGGTGTCGGCGAGGTCGACCAGTTCGTGCGGGACGCCGTTGTCCGGACGTCGAAGGTCGAGGACGAAGGGATGTCCCCCTGCGTCCGCGACGGCGGCGACGACGGCCGCGCCGAGCCCGGATGAGCCGCCGGTGACAACCACCGTGCCGAGCTCACCTGGCACGCGCCGCCGCCTCTTCGAGCAAGCGGGTCGTGGAGCGCCCGTCGACGTATGGGAGAATTGCCACCTCTCCTCCCCAGCGTGAGAGGACCTCCGCTTCCGGCAGCTCCTCAGGTCGGTAGTCGCCGCCTTTTGCGAAGACATCGGGCTTGATCTCAACGAGCGCCCTTGTGGGCGTGTCTTCGTCGAAGATCACGACGCCGTCGACACAGCGCAGCGCTCGGAGCACGGCCGCGCGCTCTTCCTCCGGGATGAGCGGCCGGTCCGGCCCCTTCAGCCGCCGGATGGACTCGTCCGAGTTGAGGCAGACGATCAGGCAGTCGCCGAGCGCCCGCGCCGCGCTCAGGGTCGCGACGTGTCCTGCATGAAGAAGGTCGAAGCAACCTCCGGAGACGACGACACGCCCCCCACGGTTCCGAACGCGAATGGCTAACTCCAGGGCGTCTCCGGGCGTGGACTCCGGGAGTCCGGCCGACTGCTCGAGGTGAAAGCCGCCTGCACCGCCCGCTGCGACGAACGCGGACGCTGCCTCAACGGCGCCCGACACGGCGGTGAGGAGATCGTCGCCCGACGCAACTAGAGTGGCCGCCGTCGCCGCGAACCGATCGCCGGCGCCGCATGGATCGCCTCCGGCCGCCCCCGGAGCCGGGATGACGACTGCAGCCCCCTCACCGACGAACAGGGCTCCGTTCGCGCCCATGGTGAGGGCGACCGCGTCGGCAGCCCATTCGACGCGCAGTTGGCGCGCCCGGCGCTCGGCGCCGGCGAGGCCGGCGACCGCGTCCGCCTCGCGGAGGTTGGGCGTGACGAGCGCGCAGCGCGCGATGGGATGGGGCCCGCGGGGATGAGGGTCCCACACAACGCGGCACGCGCGCCCAAGCACCTCACGCAATGCGGGCTCGCGGGCGACGCCGCGGCCGTAGTCGGATACGAGCACGGCGTCGGCGCCGAGCACCGCAGCGCGCGCAACGGCGGAGGGAGGTCCCACCCACGCTGAGCCGTCGTCGCCGTGGTCGATCCTAAGGAGGAGTCGCTCGTCGCAGCGGACGCGCACCTTCTCCGCCGTCGCTCCTCCTGATCCGAGATCGGCCACGTCGACGCCGGCGTTGGCCAGGAGGTCCGCGAGCTCCCGCCCGGCGCTGTCGTTCGCAAGAGCAGTGACGAGCATGACGTCGTGACCGTCGGCCGCGGCGAGCGCGGCGGCCAAGCCCGCTCCACCCGGTCGTGACCGGCGGGTGACGTCGTCGACAACGGGAACCGGCGCTTCGGGGCAGAGGCGGTCGACGCGACCGTCAAGGTCGCGGTCGAGCAAGGCGTCGCCGACGACCACGAGGCGAAGCCGGCTCATCGCAACGCCTCGAGATCTCTCGGCGACAGAACCTCGACCTCGGCGTCGACGGCGGCGCAGAGCAGGTGAATCACCACCTGGTGCACCTCCTGAACGGTCGCCGTCAAGGGCGCGTCGATGCAGACGGCGTCGTCGGCGGCTTCGACGGCGGGGTTGGGCGAACGGCCGGTAAGCGCCCACGTGGTCAGGCCGCCTTCCTGGGCGGCCTCGATCGCGCAGAGGACGTTCGGGCTGCGACCGGAGGTGCTGAGCGCGATCAGGACGTCGCCCGGCCGACCATGCGCCCGCACTTGCCTGGCGAAGGCTTCGCCGGCGCCGTAGTCGTTGGCGATCGCTGTGAAGCTGGAGGACTCGGCGTGGAGCGCCAGCGCGCTCAACGCAGGCCGCTCGCTCTCGTAGCGACCCACGAGCTCGCTCGTCAGGTGCTGCGCTTGCGCAGCGCTGCCGCCGTTCCCCACGGCGAGCAGGCGCCCGCCGGTCAGAAGCACACGGGCAAGCTGGCACCCCCAGGCGTGGATCCGGTCGAGATCGCGCTCCAGCTGAGTGAGCGGAGGTCCGAGCGCGGCCAGATGTTCGCGGCCGATTGCACAGGTCGCGCGCTCGATCACTGGACGGCCTCCTTGACACGGGCCGGCGCGCGGGCCATGACCTCGGCATAGATGCGCAAGATCGCGTCGGCGACCCGCTCCCACCCGTAGCGCGAACGAGCACGTTCGCTCCCCGCGCGTCCGAGCGCCGCGCAACGGCCCGGATCGGCGAGGAGGTCCCGCAGCGCAGCGGCAATGCGATCGGGCCGGCGCGGCGGCACGTGAAGTCCGGTGAGCCCGTGGACGACGGTGTCGAGGAGCCCGCCGACCGCAGAGCCCACCACCGGTACGCCGCAGGCCATCGCCTCGAGCGGGACGATGCCGAATGGCTCATACCACGGCACGCAGGCGACGACGTCCGCGGAGCGGATGAGCGGCGGGACGGCGGCGCGCTCGAGGCGGCCGGTGAAGTGGACGCGGTCGGCCACCCCGACCTCCTCCGCGAGCTCCACCAGCCGGCGGTACTCCGGATCTCCGGCCAGCTCGTCGGGGGCCGAGCCGCCCGCGATCACAAGCTCCGTGGCAGGGACCTCGGCGAGCGCGACGATCGCGTTCCCGACGCCCTTGCGTAACACGAGCCGCGTCACGCAGACGACGCGGCGCATGCCCGGGTGCCGCGGTGCGCAGGGGCCATCAGGATGGAATAACGAGAGGTTGACGCCACACGGGACGACGCTGATCCGGCGCGGGTCCGCTCCTTGGCGGACAAGCTCGAACACCTCGTCGCTGCAGGTAGCGACGATCCGGTCCGTCCCCTCGATGATCGCCCGCTCCTCCGGAATCCGCTCGGGCGGGCTCGAGTCCCTGGCTCCCTGATGGCGCCGTTTGACGACGCCGAGGGCGTGGAAGGTGTGCACAACAGGGATTCCGAGCGGACGCGCCGCGGCGAGCGCAGCGCGGCCGGACATCCAGAAGTGTGAGTGGACCAGGTCGGGCGGCTCGCGCGCCCAAACAACACTTAGGTCGTCGGCGAACTCGTCCATGTACGGGTAGAGCGTGTCGATCGGATTTGGGATCCGTTCCGGCGGACCGGCGTCGACATGATCGACGACGACGCCCGGGGCCATCTGGATCCTGCGCGGCAGAGACACGTCGTCGCGCCGCGTGTGGACGACGACCTCGGCGCCGCGGCGCGCCAGCTCCCCGGAGAGAGCAGCGACGTAGACGTTCTGGCCACCGGCGTCGACGCCGCCGAGGACGGCAAGTGGGCTCGCGTGCTCCGAAACCATGGCGATTCTCACGCGGCCACCTCCTCGAGCACGGCATCCCAGTCGGCGAGAAAGCGGTCGAGCCCGTAGCGGCCGAGCGCGGCCTCGCGGGCAGCGAGGCCACACCGGCGGGCCTCGTCGGGATCGCGGGCGAAGCGCCGGACGGCCTCCGCGAGGGCGCCGACGTGCGTGGACACCACGCCGGCCTCGCGCGGGACGGCCTCCACGACCTCCGTCGTTCCCAGCCCCACCACGGGCATGCCGAGGTGCATCGCCTCGAGCAGAGAGAGCCCGAGCGAGGTCCAGCGGAACGGATGGAGATAGAGGCGGCGGCGCGCCATCTCGTTCCAGAGCAGCGGCGGTGCCACGTCTCCAAGGCCGCCAAGCGCTTCCGTGCCCATCCCGAACAGGTCGAGCGAGACGCGGCCGTTCAGCGAGCCCAGGAGGTCGGTGCCAGTGATCCGCCCCCGCCGCACCGGCTCGTTGACGACGACGACGGCGCGCGGCAGCTCGCCGGTGTACCGGTACCCCGGGTCGACGATCCCGTGCTCGATTACTCGTGTCTGCGTCGACCCCGCGTCCCAAAAAAGGGCGTTGAAATGCGTGACCTGGACGAGCAGGAGGTCGTCTCGATCGGCGGCCGGATGGCGCATGTCGGCGATCGGGCCTTCAGGCGCCGTATGCTCGAGGTAGAGGGCCGGAACGTCGCGACCCGGCCGGCGACCGCCGAGCCACACCGATGCGAGGTCCTCGAGCTCGTGCGGTCGCTGCAGGATCACCACGTCCACATCCGCACGCGCCGCTTCCGCCTGGGTCACTTCGACAACGGACGCCGGCCAATCGAACGTGCTCGAACGGCCAAGCCCGTCGGGACCGCGCTCGGGCAGCGTCGGCAGCAGGTATTCGTGGCTGCCCTGCACGAGCGAATTCGTGTACCCACCGTGGACGTGCCACAGGAAGAGCCTCATGACCCCAAGTCCTCGACGGCCTCGACCACGTCGCGAACGGCGACCGAGCGCAGGCACGGATGGCCTGGGATCGGGCACTCGCGCGCCCGCGAGCTCGCGCACGGTGCCGTCTGGTCCCCGAGCAGACGGTGCGGCACGCGCCAGGGCCGCCACCGCACCGCCGGCACGGTCGGAGCGAAGAGCGAGACGACGGGAGTTCCAACCGCCGCCGCGAGATGGGCGGGACCGGTATTGCCGACAACGACTGCATCTGCCGCCGCGAGGACGTTCGCGAGGCCCGCGAAATCGGTTCGACCGCCGAGATCGGTGACCGCGCTTTGAGGCTCGCCGGCGACGGTGGCCGTCAGCGCGCCCTCCAGCGGTCCGCCGGTGACGACCACATGCCGCCCACCGGCCACGAGTGCCTGGACGAGGTCGCGGTGGAGGTCGGGCGGCCAGGCGCGCGCCGGCACGGACGCACCCGGGTGGACGACGACGTACCGGCCGGAAAGCGTCATCGATCCGTTCCGCTTGACCTGCAGACTTCCGTCGTCACCCGCGGGTAGCGAGTAGCCCAGCGTCGCCGCAAGCGAAAGCGAACGCTCGACCTCGTGGATGTCGTCAGAGATTCGGTGCCGGACGTCGAGCAGCGAACCGGGGTAGTCCTCACTGATCGCGGCGATCGTCGTCACCCCGGCTAGGCGCAGGAGCAACGCCGTCGGTAAGGCGCTCTGGTGGAAGGACGTGAAAATGATCGCCTGCTCGGCGCCGAGCGCTTCGAGCCGGTCGATCAGGGCCAATGTCTCGTTGCGACGCAGCGCCACCGGCTCCGGATCGATCCACGCCGCTCGATAGACGAGGATCCGATCGATCCCGGGAAGCAGCTCTGCGGCCTGGCGACCACGTGGCCCGCACAGCATCGTCACCTCGCGCGCTTCGGCTGCGATCGCCCGGATCGCGGGCCCGGCGAGGAGCACGTCCCCGTTGCTGTCCAGACGCACCACGAGCACATGCGGCTTCATCGCCTTTCCCCCAGCAGCAGGTCGACCGCTTCTTCGAGGTCGGCCGCAACCTCCGGAGCAGCCTTGATCTCCGCAGCGCGCGTCTTCGAGGTCGGAACGAGCACCGCCCGCGCCCCGGCCGCCCGGGCCGCGTCGACGTCCGAGCCGATGTCGCCGACCACGGCGCAATCGCCGGCCTGGACCCCAAGCGCGGCGGCGGCCCGAACCACGAGGCCGGGCGCCGGCTTGCGGCAGCCGCACGCTTCGTCAGGGCCGTGCGGGCAGTGAAGCCAAGCGTCGATGGGCCCAACGAGGTGCTCGACGCGCTCGTTGACGGCATCGACCTGCTCGGGCGTGATCAGCCCGCGGGCGACGCCGCTCTGGTTGCTGATCACGGCGAGGCGAAGACCTTCCCCTCGGAGGCGGTCGAGTGCCCGGCGCGCTCCGGCAATGGGGATCACACGGTCCGGGTCGCCGTTGTAGGGGACGTCCTCGACGAGCGTCCCATCCCGGTCGAACAGCACGGCCGCAGGGCGCACGCTGCCCTTCTCTGTCGGCCGCAGCCACAAGACACGAGCCCAGCCGGTGAGCCAGTGGACGGTGGCTGCCGCAGGGAGCACTGCACTGGTCGCGAGCATCCGGCCGATTTCGTCGCGGGTACGCGGCCCAGGCGCAATCCGGCGCCAGGCAAGCTCCGCGGTGCCCGCGAGCCAGGCAGCGCCGGCGAGAGCAGCAAGCCTGCGGCGGTTCGCAAGGCCGGCCGCAAGGGCGAGCGCGGCGGCTCCTGAGACAGCGAGATGCACACGGAGCCGGCCGGCGGG
>DASQTZ010000094.1:0-2590 GCA_035641605.1 Gaiellaceae bacterium
GGCGCTGATCGACGGCGGCCCGCGCTCGGCGACGATCATTGCGACGAGCCAAGTGCGGGTGATGATGGTGCAGCGGCGAGCGTTCCTCAAGCTGCTGAAGCAGAATCCGCAAGTCGGTCTCGCGATCATGGAGACCCTAGCCGCGCGCGTGCGTCGACTCGAGCGCGCCGTTTCGGCCTAACCTGGCCACCACCGCTGTCGGTGCGACCGAGTCGCCCACGCTCGGACTGTCTCCGAGCTCGGTCCCCTTAGCACCTGGCCCGATCACCGTCGCCAGCACTGTTTCGTTGCCTCGAAAATGGGTAGACCAAAAGCATGAGCGCACGGAATGTGCTGCTCGTTGCGCTTGACCCCGTCCCGGCGAACCAGGTCCGGACGGCGATTGCCGAACGGCAAGTTGACGAAGACGTCAAGGTTCATGTCGTCGCGCCTGCGACGCACGTTGGAAGGTTCCAGTGGTTGACTGGCGCAACCGACGAAGCGCGCGCCGATGCCGCTGAGCTCGCGGATCAGACTGCGGAAGCGGTCGAGACGGAGGTCGAGACGGAGGTGGGGGATCGGGATCCTCTGCTCGCCGTCGAGGATGCACTTGCGCTCTTCCCCGCCGACGAGATCCTCGTAGCCGGAACCGCCGACGAGAGGACGGATGCGGGGCTTCGCCGCCTCCACCTGCCGATCTCCAGAGTGGGCGCGGGGGACGAAGTCGACGGCGAGCCGGCGACCGGAGCGGAGTCTTACGCTCGCGATGTCGCTAAGGGTCAGCGCGAAGAGACGCCGTTCGTGATCGTCGGCACGGTCGCCGCGATTCTCTTCGCCCTGATTGCCTTCATCAGCCTGATCGCATTCCTCGCCATGTGGCTCGCGTAGCAAGATGACGTGTTTCGGTGGGCCGAGCACACAGCAGAGCTCGAGCTCCAGATAGAGGCTTCGTCCGAGGCAGCGGTCTTCGAAGAGGCGCTCATCGCGTTTGCCGAGCTCCTGGGCGACGGCGGTGGCGACCCGATGACCCGCGAGCTTGAGGTGGAGGCAGAGGAGTCGTCGATGCTGTTGGTCGAATGGCTCAGTGAGCTCGTCTATCTGAGCGAGGCCGAGCAGTTCGTGCCGGCGCAGATCGCGTCGCTGGAGCTCGCCAACGGCCGCCTCCGCGCGACAGTGGAAGGTCATCGGGGCGAGCCGAGGCACCTCGTCAAGGCGGTCACGCTGCACCGACTTGAGCTTCGGCAGGACGATACGGCGGGCTGGCACGCTCGCGTGGTGCTCGATGTCTGAGCTCGTGCAGATCAGCGAGGTGCAGTGGGAAATCCCGGCAACAGCGCGGTCGGACATGCGCGTTCCGGCGAGGGTGTTCGCCGACCACGAGCTGCTCGCGGCGATCCAAGGCGACGGCTCGCTGGAGCAGGTCCAGAACGTGGCGACGCTGCCAGGTGTCGTGGAGGTGGCGCTCGCGATGCCGGACGTGCATCAGGGCTACGGCTTCCCCGTCGGCGGCGTGGCGGCGATGGAGCTTCCTGACGGCGTCGTCTCCCCGGGCGGTGTCGGTTACGACATCAACTGTGGCGTGCGTCTGCTCGCCCTCCCACTGGTTGAGGCTGAGCTCGGCCGGCGCCGGGAGGCGCTCGTGCACGAGATCTCGCGTGAGGTTCCCGCGGGCGCCGGTAAGACGAAGGGCCGTACGCGCCCCGGCGCCCACCTCGATGCCGTCCTCCGGGACGGGCCGCGGGGCTTCGGTCGCACCGAGGACGTCGAACGCACCGAGTCGGGCGGCTCGCTCCCCGGCGCTGATGCCGCGGCCGTCTCCGAGCGAGCGCGCGAGCGCGGCGCCAGCCAACTCGGGACGATGGGCTCGGGCAACCACTTCGTCGAGCTACAGCGGGTGGCTCGCCTCTTCGACCAGCGGGCCGCGGAGGCATTCGGGCTGCGCGACGATCAGGTGACGGTGCTCATCCACTCCGGCTCGCGCGGGCTTGGGCACCAAGTCTGCACCGACTACGTCAAACAGATGGACGCCGCGATGCGCCGCCACGGCATTGAGCTTCCCGACCGCCAACTCGCCTGCGCGCCCTCCTCTTCCCCTGAGGGACGCGCCTACCTGGCGGCGATGGCCGCTGCCGCCAACTTCGCCTGGGCCAATCGGCAAGCGATCGCCGACGCCGTTCGGGCCGCGGTCGCCCGAGTGTTGGGGAACGATAGTGCCGAGGGGACGCGTCAGGTCTATGACGTCGCCCACAACGTTGCGAAGGTCGAGCGCTACGACGGACGCGAGCTACTCGTCCATCGGAAGGGGGCGACTCGGGCGTTTCCGGCGGGCTCCGCGGATATACCGGAGCCCTATCGTGAAGTCGGGCAGCCAGTCTTCATCCCCGGCAGCATGGGCACGTCGAGCTTCGTTCTGGCTGGGGAACCGGGATCGATCGACCTCGCCTTCGGCAGCACCTGTCACGGGGCGGGCAGACGGCTCTCCCGGACCGCGGCCCGGAAGCAAATCGCGGGAGCGGAGCTCCGGCGGGAGCTCGAGGGCCGCGGAATCGTCGTCCGTTCACCGTCGAACAAGGGCCTGGCCGAAGAGGCGCCGGTCGCGTACAAGGACGTG
>DASQTZ010000095.1:0-2000 GCA_035641605.1 Gaiellaceae bacterium
TCCTCCACGAAGCCGTATCGGGCGAGCTGGCGCAGGTGGTACGACGTCGCACCGCTCGACTCGTCGAACCGGCGTGCGAGCTCGGAGGCCGTCGCGGGGCCGTCTATGCGTAGCGCGCCGAGCAGCCGGTTCCGCAGCGGATGGACGAACGCACGGAGCGTCTCGAGATCTTCTACCTGCTTCCTGTTCAGCGGCATGCATCCAGCCTAGACTGCAAAGAGCATTTTGCAAAGAACGCTTTGCGGTTGTGCTGGTGGCCCGAGCCGGAAGAGACGTCGTATACCGTGCGTTGTCCGGTTCGAGTTGACAGCAGCTACGGTGCTCACCGCACACTCGCCGTCGGACATCACGAAGGAGCAAACCCCGTTGGCCCGTACGAGCAATGACGCCCCGCGCCGTCTGGTCATCGTCGAATCGCCCGCCAAGGCGAAGACGATCGCCGGCTATCTCGGCCGCGGCTACGTCGTCGAGTCCTCGTTCGGGCACATCCGTGACCTGCCCTCGAAGAAGACCGACGTGCCGCCCGCGCAGCGGGAGCGGTTCGGCGACCCTATCGGCGTCGATGTCGAGGGCGGATTCGAGCCGCTGTACATCGTGCCGGCGGGCCGGGCGAAGGACCAGGTGCGAAAGCTCAAGGCGGCATTGAAGAACGCCGACGAGCTGCTGCTCGCCACCGACGAGGACCGCGAGGGCGAGGCGATCGCCTGGCACCTGCGCGACGAGCTGCGTCCCAAGGTGCCGGTGCGGCGCATGGTCTTCCACGAGATCACCCGCGACGCGATCCAGTCCGCCGTCCAGAGCCCCCGCGAGATCGACGAAGACCTGGTCGACGCGCAGGAGACCCGCCGCATCGTGGACCGCCTCTACGGATACGAGGTCTCGCCGGTCCTGTGGCGCAAGGTCATGCAGGGCCTGTCCGCGGGCCGGGTGCAGAGCGTCGCCACCCGGCTGGTCGTCGACCGCGAGCGTGATCGGATGGCGTTCCGCACGGCGCAGTACTGGGATCTCAGCGCGACGCTCGACACCGGCACATCCGACGATCCGCACGCGTTCGAGGCCCGGCTGGCCACGGTCGACGGATCCCGGGTCGCTGCCGGCCGCGACTTCGACTCGCGCGGGGCGCTCAAGGATCGGTCCTCCGGGGTTGTCGTCCTGGACGAGGAACGGGCCCGGTCGCTCGCGTCCGCGCTGGACGGTGCGGCGTTCCAGGTGCGTTCCGTCGAGGCCAAGCCGTACCGGCGCAGCCCGTACGCGCCGTTCCGGACGACAACCCTTCAGCAGGAGGCGTCGCGCAAGCTCGGCTTCGGTGCCGCGCGGACCATGCAGGTGGCGCAGCGGCTCTACGAGAGCGGCCTCATCACCTACATGCGGACGGACTCCATCACGCTGTCCGACGCTGCGGTCTCGGCAGCGCGAGCCAAGGTCGCCGAGCTCTACGGCGCCGACTACCTACCCGACGCGCCGCGCCGCTACACCGGCAAGGTCAAGAGCGCCCAGGAGGCGCACGAGGCGATCCGCCCGGCCGGCGAGACCTTCCGGACCCCGGCCGAGACCGGCCTGTCCGGCGACGACTTCCGGCTGTACGAGCTGGTCTGGATGCGCACTGTCGCCTCCCAGATGCGCGACGCGGTCGGCCAGACGCTGACGGTCCGGGTCGGGGCGACAGCCACGACGGGGGAGATGGTCGAACTCGGTGCCTCCGGTAAGACGATCACCTTCTTCGGGTTCCTGAAGGCGTACGTCGAGGGCGCGGACGACCCGGAGGCCGAGCTCGACGACCGTGAGCGCCGCCTTCCGCCGCTGTCCGAGGGGCAGACCCTGACGGCGACGGCCGTCGAGGCCGAAGGTCACTCCACCAAGCCGCCGGCGCGCTACACCGAGGCGACGCTGGTCAAGGAGCTCGAGGACCGCGACATCGGCCGCCCGTCGACGTACGCGTCGATCATCCGGACCATCCTGGACCGCGGCTACGTGTTCAAGAAGGGCTCCGCGCTGGTGCC
>DASQTZ010000096.1:0-8499 GCA_035641605.1 Gaiellaceae bacterium
TCGCGGGCGTGGCGCGTGAGCTCGACGGTGGCGGCCGTGGTCTGGGCCCCGCAGTGGACGGCGACCTGGAATCGCCTTGCCGCTGCGGCAAGGAAGAGCTCGGCGGCGCGCTTGCGCTCATCCGTGGAGAGCAGGATTCCCTCTCCGGTTGTCCCCAGCGCCAAGATGCCGTCGAGGCCGCTTCCGACGAGGAAGTCGACGTAGGGGACGAACGCGTCCTCGTCCAGATCGGCGCCATCCCGTCGGAGCGGTGTGATCGCGGCGGCCAGGCTGCCTCGCAACATGAGCCGACTTTAAGGTCTCGACGGTGAGCGCCCTCCGGATCGAACGCGACGGACCCGTCCTGCGCGTCGCGCTGGCGAAGCCCGAGCGGCGCAACGCCTTCGACGCGGCGCTGATCGGCGAGCTGCACGAGGCGTTCTCGGACGTCGGTGACGCGGGGGCCGTTCTGCTCGCCGGCGATGGCCCAAGCTTCTCCGCCGGCGCCGACGTGGAATGGCAGCGCTCCGCGATCGACCTCTCGTACGAGGAGAACGTCGAGGACGCGCTCCGGCTCTATCGGATGTTGGAGGCGATCGATACCTGCCCGGCACCCGTCGTCGGCCGCATCCAGGGCTATGCGCTCGGCGGCGGCTCGGGCGTCGCCGCCTGCCTGGACGTCGGCATCGCCGCGACCGATGCCGTCTTCGGCTTCTCTGAGGTCAAGCTGGGGATCATTCCGGCAGTGATCTCGCCGTTCGTCCTGCCGAGGATCGGCGCGGCGGCCCGGCGCTACTTCCTCACCGGCGAGCGCTTCGACGCGTCGACGGCTCTGCAGATCGGGCTCGTGAGTGAGGTGACCGGCGACCTGGACGGCGCCGTGGAACGGGTCGTCGGCGAGCTGCTGACCTCGGGGCCGGAGGCGGCGCGCGAGGCGAAGCGGCTCATCCGCGACCGCCCTCGCGGCGCCGAGGCAGCCCAGACGGCAGCTCGACTGCGCACGGGTCAGGAAGGGCAGGAAGGCCTGCGGGCATTCCTCGAGCGGCGGAAACCCGCCTGGATGGACTAACGCGCGACCGGTGCGGAAGCTTCTCCTGCTCGTCGGCGGCATCGTCTTCGTCGACACGATGTTCTTCGCGGCGCTGACGCCGCTTCTGCCCGACTACGTCGACGAGTTCAACCTCTCGAAGGCGGGGGCGGGTGTCTTGTCGGGTGCATATCCCGCCGGCGCGCTCCTCGGCGGTGTCCCCAGCGGCATCGCCGCAGCGAGGATCGGCGCCCGGCCGACGGCGGTTGCCGGGCTGATCATGATCGCGGTGACGACGTTCGTGTTCGCCACGGCCGACTCCCTCCTGCTGCTCGATCTGTCTCGCTTCGCCCAGGGTTTCGGCAGCGCTCTTGCCTGGACTGCGGGTCTCACCTGGCTCGTCAGCGAGACGCCGCCCGCACGCCGCGGGCAGACGATCGGGTCCGCCATGGCCGCGGCGATCGTCGGCGCGCTCTTCGGCCCGGTGCTCGGCGGCGCCGCATCCGTCGTAGGCCAGGCGATCGCGTTCGGGGCCGCGGGGCTCGTCGCCGTTGCGCTCGCGGCTTGGGCGCTCACGACGCACGCCCCACCACCTACCGAGCGCCAGCCGTTCCAGGTTCTGCTCGCTGCGTTGCGAGGCCGACGAATCATCTTCGGAATCTGGCTCGTGGCCTTGCCCGCATTGCTCTTCGGGACCCTTTCGGTCCTCGCACCGCTACGGCTCGAGGTGCTCGGATTCGGGGCGGTTGCGATCGGAGCTCTGTGGCTCGGCACCGCTGCGCTCGAGGCGCTCATCAACCCGTTGGTGGGAAGGATCTCCGACCGCGTCGGTCGCTTCCCCCCGATGCGAGTCAGCGTGCTGGCGGCGGCAGTCGTCAGCGTGCTACTGCCGTGGCCGGGAAGTGGCCTCGCCCTGGCCGCGCTCGTCGTCGCAGCAGGCGTGTCCTTCGGGAGCTTCTGGACCCCGGCGATGTCGCTGCTAGCGGACGAAGCGGAGAATCGCGGACTCGAATACGCATATGCCTTCGCCGTGATCAACTTGGCCTGGGCCCCGGGCCAGGCACTGGGCTCGTCGGGGGCCGGTGCGCTCGCGCATCTAACCAGTGACACCGTGCCCTATCTGCTCCTCGCGGCGACCTGCCTGCTTACGTTTGCGCTGCTGTGGCGGTCGATAAGGTCCTCGTAGCCAACCGCAGCGAGATCGCGTTGCGGGTCTTCCGGGCGTGTCGGCAGCTTGGAATTGGAACCGTCGCCGTCGCGGCAGCGGACGACCTCGGCTCCCTGCACGCGCGGTCGGCGGACGAGACGGTCGAGATCGCCAGCTACCTGCATTCGGAAGAGCACATTCGCGCCGCAAGTCAGACGGGCGCCGACGCCGTTCATCCCGGATACGGGTTCCTGGCAGAGAGTCCCGACTTTGCAGCCGCAGTCGAGGCTGCAGGCTTGGCCTTCATCGGCCCGACGCCGGAGGCGCTCGCCCTTGGAGGCGACAAGCTCGAGGCGAAGCGCATCGCGCAGGAGCGAGATGTCCCCGTCGTCCCGACCGGTGAGCCGGACGAGATCGGCTACCCGCTGATGATCAAGGCTGCGGCGGGCGGCGGTGGGCGCGGGATGCGCATCGTCCGAGATCCGGCGGAGCTCGACGAGTCGCTGTCTGCCGCCCGCCGGGAGGCCAAAGCAGCGTTCGGAGACGATCGCGTCTTCTGCGAGCGCTACGTCGAGCGGCCGCGGCACGTCGAGATCCAGCTGCTCGCGGACGGCCAGGGGTCGGTGGTCGCGCTCGGCGAGCGCGAGTGCTCGATCCAGAGACGCCATCAGAAGGTGCTGGAGGAGTCGCCGTCTCCCGCGCTCGACCCCACCTTGCGGAGCGCGATGAGCGAGGCGGCGGTTCGCTTCGCGGAGGCGATCGGCTACCGCAGCGCCGGAACCGTCGAGTTCATGCTCAGCGACCGGGACTTCTACCTGCTCGAGCTCAACGGCCGGATCCAGGTCGAACATCCCGTGACCGAGCTCGTCACCGGCGTCGACCTCGTCGTCGAGCAGCTGCGAATCGCCGGCGGCGAACGCCTGACGGCGAGAGACAAGGTGGTGCTCGATGGACACGCCGTCGAGGTACGGCTCTACGCCGAGGATCCGCGCACGTTCCTGCCTCAGGCCGGCCGACTCGAGCGGCTCCGGCTCCCGCGCGGGATTCGAGTCGACGCCGGCGTCGAGGAGGGCGACGAGATCGGCGTCGCCTACGACCCTCTGATCGCCAAGCTGATCGCGCACGGCCCGACGCGGGACGAAGCGCTTGCGCGGCTGAGCGACGCGCTGGCCGAAACGGAAGTGGCCGGAGTAACCACGAACCTGCCGTTCCTCCGCTGGCTCGTCGCGCATCCAGCGGTCCTCGAAGGACGGACGACGACGGCCTTCCTCACCGACTATCCGCCGCTCTCCGAACCCCCGTTGCGCCTGCCGAGCGGCCCCTGGGACAGCGCCTGGCGGCTGAACCTGCCCTCCCCTCCACCCCAGCCGCCCCCGGACGTGGACGCGGCGGCACACGCACGAGCCGGCGACGGCGTCGAGCAAAGCTCGCTGACCGCGCCGATGCCCGGCACTGTGATCCGCGTCCTGGCGAAGGAAGGCGACCGCGTAGGCCACCGGCAGCCGCTGCTCGTGCTCGAGGCGATGAAGATGGAGACGCCGCTCGTCTCGCCCTATGACGCGGTCGTGAAGGCTGTCCACGTCGCCGAAGGGGATCGCGTCGCCGGCGGCGCACTGCTCGTCGAGCTCGAGGAATGAGCGCGCCTTAGTCAGTTGCGGGCGCGGGCGCGGCGGCGAGCCGCGCGTTCATCCCATTGCGCACGAGCAGCACCGCGAGCGCTGCGGACATCTGATCTCCTTCTCAGAACAGCTTCTGGAGCTTCATCGCGGCGCCCATGTCGCCCTTGATCTTCAGCTTCCCGGTCATGTACGCCGTCGTGGCGTTCAGGTCGCCGGAGGCGATCTGCCCGAACGTCTCCTCGGACGCTGAGATCGTCGCGTCGGCATCGCCGCCGCCTTCGGTGACCGAGACGCTGCCGTCCTGGACATCGACCTTCCAGGTGCCGGCCCCGTCGATCTCGAACACGTACGAATTCGTCATCCCCGCCGTCTTGGACGGGTCGATCCTGCCCTCCAGGCCTTCGAAGAACTCACGCGCGGTCATCTCCACTCCTTGGGTCGTCGGAAGCGCCGAGACTATAAGACCGGCTCCGGCGCCAAGCGACGCGGCGCGCGAGCTGACGGCAGCAGCAGGCCGAGGACGATCGCCAGCGCCGGAACCGCCGCGCAGGCGTACATCGCCGTCCGGAGATCGACGGTGTCGGCGAGTGCGCCGAGCGCGAGTGCCGCGATCCCGCCCAGCCCGATCGAGAAGCCGATCGAGATCCCGGAGGCAAGTCCGATCCGGCTGGGGAGGTACTCCTGGCTCATCACTCCGGTGACGCCGAATGTGCTCACGACGCAGATCCCGACCAGAGCCAGCGCGGCTGCGCCGATCAGTCCGCCGACCGCGACGAAGACAACCACGAGGGGCGGCGTCGCGACCAGGGTTGCGAGGAGCACCGGTCGGCGGCCGATGCGGTCGGCGAGCGGGCCCGCAGCCAGCGTGCCGACGCCGCCGGCGAACAGCATCAGCGAGAGGAGATTGTTGCCGTACGCCTCGGAGTGGCCGAGCGAGACCGCCCACAGCGGAACGAACGTCAGCAAGCCGAACCAGCCGGCGCTCCGGAGCGCGATCACGCCGAGCAGCAGTGCCAGCGCGCCCGGTCGATCCTCACGCGGAGCGGCCCTTCTGCGGGTCCGTTCGGGCGCGAACCCACGTAGATAGCGCAGAGAGCCGAGCAGCAGCACGCCCACGATCAGCGAGGGGACGGCGAGCAGCAGGCCGCCGAAGCGGCCGAGGACGAGGAGAAGCGGAGCGGTCGCCAGCGCGCCGAGCGCAACACCAAGGTTGCCGCCGATCGAGAACAGGGACATCCCGCTCGCCCTGCGGTTGGCGCTGACGTAGGCCGCGAACTTGGAGCCCTCGGGGTGGTACGCAGCCGTCCCGATCCCGGAGACGGTCACGAATGCGAGACAGGCCCGGTACGAAGACGACGAAGCGGCCAGAGCCATGCCGCTGCCGGCCAGCGCAACGCCGACCGGCAGGAGCCAGACAGCTCCACGCCGGTCGGACCAGAGCCCGAACAGCGGCTGAATGATCGACGACGCGAGCGCGGAGACGAGCATCAAGGCGCCGACCTCGGTGTAGCTCAGGTCGAACCGCTGGACGAGGAAGGGCAGAAGCGCCGGCAGCGCACCGTTGGAGAAGTCGGTCGCGAAGTGACCGGCCGAGAGCGCCGCAATCGCCCTCCTGTCGATCTCGCGACTCACCACGGCACGTTACCCAGAAGGCCTACCTCGAATGGGGGACGCGGAGAATCAAGAAACCCGCTCAGTGAGCCGAGGACGGACCTGCGGCCTCTCCAGGAGGACTAGGCGACATGAAGCTGCTCACCGTGCTGATGCGAATCAGCCTGCTCTGGAAGTTTGCGATCGTCAATCTGATCCCGATTCTGCTGCTCGGGGTCGTCCTCCAGCACTACCTTCACAGCCGCGTGCAGGAGCGCGCGGAGTCGAACGCCACGCAGACGGCGCTCGCAGTCTCCCGCAGCGAGGTCGAGCGAGGACTTTCGGCGCGAGATCTCCAGGACGGGTTGACGAAAGCCGAGGTCAGGGGCCTCGACAAAGCGCTCGGCCGGCCCGAGATCCGGAGCGACGTCAAGGCGGTCACGGTCTGGAATCGATCGCTGCGCGTCGTCTACTCGCAGTCGCGCGCACAGATCGGACGCCGCATCTTTCCGCTTTCGAACGAGCACCGCTCGGTGCTGAACGGCCATGTCGTGTCGACCCAGTCGGGCACCAATCTCGACGTCTACGTGCCGTTGTGGCTCGGCAGGAGCCGTCACCCCGAGGGCGCGGTCCAGCTCTCACTTCCCTACGCGGCGATCGAAGCCGGCGTCCGCGGGGATACGCGCAACATGTCGCTGCTGATCTTCCTCGGCCTCGCCGTGCTCTACACCGTGCTCTTCCGGATCGTCGCCGGCGCCTCCCGCACGCTGCGCCAGCAGGCCGAGGTCAACGAGCATCAGGCGCTCCACGACGCGCTCACCGACCTGCCGAACCGAACGCTGTTCCACGACCGGGTCGGGCAGGCCCTCGCCGTTGCCCGCCGTGAGCACATCCCGGCCGCCGTGATGATCATGGACCTCGATCGCTTCAAGGAGGTCAACGACACCCTCGGGCATGCGAGCGGCGACGAGCTGCTCATGCAGGCGGGCGTGCGACTCCGGGCCGCGCTGCGCGAGAGCGACACGGTCGCCCGGCTCGGCGGCGACGAGTTCGGCGTCCTCCTCCCCAAGGTCGTGGATTCGGCCGCTGCGGCGTCCATTGCGCGCAAGCTCCGCAAGGCGCTCGAGGAGCCGTTCACGATCCACGGGCTCGCTCTCCAGATCGAGGCGAGCGTCGGGATCGCGCTCTATCCCCAGCACGGGGACGACGTCCACTCGCTCCTCCAGCGCGCCGACGTCGCGATGTACGTGGCCAAGGAGCAGCCCGGCGGCTGCGAGATCTACGCGAAGGAGCGAGACGACTACAGCCCCGACCGGCTGACGATGCTCACCGAGCTTCGCCGTGCAATCGATCAAGGCGAGCTCGTCCTGCACTATCAGCCGAAGGCCGACCTCAGGAGCGGCGAGGTGAAGGGCGTCGAGGCGCTCGTGCGCTGGAGCCACCCGGTTCGCGGGCTGATCCTGCCCGACGAGTTCATCCCGCTCGCTCAGAAGACCGGCGTGATCGTGCCGCTGACCTTCTTCGTACTCAACGAAGCCCTACGCCAGTGCCGGACCTGGCAGCTCCAAGGCCTCGACCTCTGTGTGGGTGTCAACCTCTCCGCACGCAACCTCCTGGACGTCCGCCTCCCCGACACGGTGGGCGAGCTGCTGGGCCGCTGGGAGGTGTCCCCGTCGCTGCTCGAGCTCGAGATCACCGAGAGTACGATCCTCGCCGATCCGATCCGTGCGATGCACGTCCTCTCTCGTCTCGGCGGAATGGGCGTGCGCCTCGCGATCGACGACTTCGGCACGGGCTACTCCTCGCTCGCCTACCTGAAGCGGCTGCCGGTCGACGAGCTCAAGATCGACAAGTCCTTCGTCCAGGGCATGGAGGAGAACGAGAACGACGCCGTCATCGTCCGCTCGACGATCGATCTCGGCCGCAACCTCGGCCTGCGCGTCGTCGCGGAGGGCGTCGAGACGGCGGAGGCCTGGGGTCGGCTCGTCGCGCTCGGCTGCGACGTGGCGCAGGGGTATTACCTCAGTCGCCCTGTGCCGGCGGCCGAGCTCGCCTCGTGGCTGCGAACGTCCCGCGAGGAACGCGCATTGACCGCCTGAGCCTCTAACTGAATGACGCTTCGTCGTCGGGGTGCGATGGGTGGTGCGAGGCAAGGACGCAGCGTCTCGTTCGTATCGGGAGGATACGGGCGAGACCGAGGACGCCGCATCGCGCCGCCCAGCGCGGCCCGGCGGCACAAGGCTTCCTTCTGTTAGAGGCTCTAGATCAGGCGGCGGCTTCGGCTGCGTGTACCCGCGACGGAAGGTGGCGGGCGATTAGCGCGTAGGAGAGATCCTGGTGGGCGCGGACGAGCTCCACCCGGTTGCGCTCGAGCAACAGCGACTCCGCGCCGTCGCTGCGCAGCGACTGGCGCTCGAGGACGAGGTCGGCAATCCGGCTGACCAGGTCCTCGACAGTGGCAGGGGTGCTCGACCGCAGTTCCAACGTGCTCATTTCGTCAGTGTGTATCGGCTGGATCAGGAAATGGTTAAGCACTGGAAAAAGTTTTCGGAAGCGTCACACAGTCTCCTCGTTCTAGGATCGGCCGCCACGATGGAGATCACCGTCACCGAACTCGCCGAAGGCGACGTCATCGGCGTCGCTACGGCCGACGGCGTGCTCTCAGGCGAAGAGGGCAAGCTGCTCGCAGCCGAGGGGTTCCAGCCGGAGGCCGGGGCGGCGACACTGCTTCACGTCGAGGGCAAGCGAATCGCGGTAGCCGGGCTCGGCGACGAGATCGACGCCGATGCGTTCCGGACCGCCGCGGCAGCCGTTGCCCGGCTGACTGCGCGAATCGGCGGGACGCTTGGGTGGGTACTCGACGAGAAACTGCCCGTGCCGGTCGAGGAGCAGGCGAGAGCCGTCGTCGACGGCGTCATGCTCGGCGGCTACGACCCCGGCCGCTGGAAGTCGGCCGACCGCGGCACGCTTCAATTCAGGCGGCTGGCGTTCGCGGGACCTGAGAGCGTCCTCGAGCCGGCGCAGCGCGCAGCGACGGTCGGCGCGTGGGTCAACACCGCCCGCGACCTCGCCAACGAGCCGCCGAACCAGCTCACGCCCGCAGCCCTTGCCGATCGCGCAGACGACATCGCCGCCGG
>DASQTZ010000097.1:0-13569 GCA_035641605.1 Gaiellaceae bacterium
CCTGAGCGGCGAGGTCGACCGAGGCCGCGCTCGGGTTGAAGATCTCGAGCGACTTGTTGAAGCTCGTCCCCTCGACGTACTCCGAAATGAACAGATCGCCCGCGGCCGCTTCGACGCGGCCGCCTCCGACGGCGAGCAGCAGCGCGAACACGACAACGGCAAGGCAGAGCGAACGAAGGGAACGCATGCGACCTCCTGCGGCGGGGACCCCAAAACAGACGCGTCCACCCTAGCGTGGGTCGGGAAAAAATCCAAAGCGCTACCGGCGCGGAGATACAGTGTTCCCGCCTTGCGCCGGTATCACGTCACCACTTTCGGCTGCCAGATGAACGCGCACGACTCCGAGCGCATCAAGGGCATGCTCGAGGAGCTGGGCCTTGGGGAGAGCCACGAGCAGGAGGACGCCGATATCCTCGTCTTCAACACCTGCACGATCCGCGAGAAACCGGACCAGCGCTTCGCCGCCCATCTCGCGCAGGCCCGAGCACTCAAGGAGCGCGACCCGGACAAGGTGATCGCCGTCGGCGGGTGCTATGCCGAGGCGCAGCGCGAACGCCTCTTCTCCGTCTATCCGTTCGTGGACGTCGCCTTCGGGCCCGGATCGATCCCGCACCTCGGCGACTGGCTCGGCGCGGGCGGCGTCGGCGTTCCGCGCGGCAGCTTCGGCCTCGAAGAGCGAGAATTCGCCGGGCGGCTGCCGATGCACCGGGAGCGGCGCTTCCAGGCCTGGGTCCAAGTCTCGATGGGCTGCAACTCCAAGTGTGCCTACTGCATCGTCCCTTCCGTCCGCGGGCGGGAGCAGAGTCGCCGGCCGGGTGACGTCGTCGCCGAAGTGACCCGGCTCGCGCACGAGGGAGTGCGCGAGATCACGCTGCTCGGCCAGAACGTCAATTCGTACGGCCGCGATTTGCTCCCAGACGTCCGAACCGACTTCGGCGAGCTGCTGCGCGCCTGCGACGCGGTCGAGGGAATCGAGCGCATCCGCTTCACGAGCCCGCACCCGAAGGACTTCCGGGCGCCGGTGGTCGCGGCAATGGCGGAGTGCCCGTCGGTCTGCGAGCACACCCACCTGCCACTCCAGTCCGGCTCGAGCCGGATCCTGAAGGCGATGCGTCGCACCTACAGCCGGGAGCGTTTCGTCCGGCTCGCGAGCGAGTTGCGCGAGGCGATCGCGGACCTCGCCCTGTCGACGGACCTGATCGTCGGCTTTCCGGGCGAGACGGAGGACGACTTCCAGGAGACGGTCGAGGCCGTGAAGGAGGTCGGCTTCGACAGCGCATTCACGTTCGTCTTCTCGCCCCGCAACGGGACCGAGGCGGCGACGATGGCCGACCAGGTTCCGGAGGATGTCAAGCGCGACCGGATCGAGAGGCTGATCGACGTCGTGCAGGGCGTCGCGCACGAGCGGAACCTGCGCCGCGTCGGCGGGGTCGAGGAAGTGCTCGTCGAGGGGCCGAGTCGCACCGATCCGACGCTCCTGCGCGGCCGCACCCGCCGCAACACAACGGTCAACTTCGCCGGGACGGCGGCGGCGGGCGACCTCGTCGACGTCGCGATCGAGGGGGCGACCTCGACGACGCTCCGTGGTTCCCAGCTCGCCGCAGTTGCCGCGTAGATCTCGCGACCTCGCCTGGGACGGGCTCCTCAACGCCCGTGACCTGGGAGGCCACGCGACCGAAGACGGCGGCGAGACGCGTTGGGGGCAGGTCGTGCGGGCCGATAGCGTCAGGCAACTCAGCGACGACGGCTGGAAGGCAGTTGTGGACTACGGCATTCGCACTGTCGTCGACCTCAGATCGGAAGAAGAGCTCGCTGCGGATCCGCCGGCCGAACTTCCGGTCGACGCGGTTCACGTGCCGTTCTTCGACCAAGACCCGAAGGTCTTCGAAGAGGTCGAGGAGGCGAGTGTCCGCGCGACAAGCCACGCCGAGGCGACTCGCGCGGTCTATCTCATCTTCCTGGAGCACTTCCGCCGGAACGTCGCCGCTGCGATCCGCGCTGTCGCGCAAGCGCCGGCAGGAGGCGTCGTCGTCCACTGCCACGGCGGCAAGGACCGCACCGGCCTCGTCACCGCCTTTCTGCTCCGCGTCGCCGGCGTCGCGATCGCCGAGATCGCAGCCGACTACGCGCTGAGCGAGCAGCGGCTGCGAACCCGCCACGAGGAGTGGTTCGCAGCCGCCGCCGACGAGGCCGCGCTCGCGCGACTGCACCGCATCGCGGCGACCCCAGAAACGTCCATGGTCGAGGTGCTCGAGGAGTTGGAGCGCCGCTACGGCAGCATCGAGGGGTACCTGCGAGCCGGCGGCGCCAAGGAGGAGGACCTCGAGCGCGCCCGCGCCCGTCTCCGTGGCTGAGGTCATCGCGATCTTCGGTCCGACCGCGACGGGCAAGAGCGAGGTCGCCGAGGCACTCGCCGAGCGGATCCCAGCCCGGTTGATCTCCGCCGACGCGATGCAGGTCTACCGCGGCGTCCCGGTCCTCACGAACCAGTCCGACTACCCGACCGAGCTGGTCGGGATCTGGGGCCTCGACCACGAGGCGTCGGTCGGCGAGTACGCGGACCTCGCGCATGCAGAGATCGATCGTGCGCTCGAGGACGGCGTGACTCCGGTCGTCGTCGGCGGCACCGGCCTGTATCTGCGGGCGGCACTCGTCGAGCTCGCCCTTCCGCCGGCCCCTGCCCCGGGCGAGCGGGAGCGGTGGGAACGCACCTACGACGAGCTCGGAGCCCAAGCGGCCCACGAGGCGCTTGCCGAGCGCGACCCGGAGGCGGCGGCGCGAATCCACGCGAATGACCGCCGCCGGGTCGTCCGTGCCCTCGAGCTGGCCGAGGCGGGCGCGTCGCTCGCGCCGAGCGAGGCGCGCCTGTGGAGCGAGCAGACGCGGCATCCGACCCTCCTCGTCGGGCTCGAGGTGCCGATGGACGTGCTCGAGCGCCGGATCCAGGAACGGACGAAAGCGATGCTCGAGCGTGGCGCGGAGGCCGAGGCGCGCCGCGCCCTGGCCGGACCGATTTCCGCGACCGCCCGGACGATTCACGGTCTCGAGGAGGTTGCCGAGTTGCCCCTGGACGAGGCCTTCGCGGCACTCGTTCGGCGGACTCGGCGCTACGCGGCGTACCAGCGCAAGTGGATGCGGCGGATTCCCGGCCTTGTTAGCCTGCCCGCCGATCGCCCTCCGAGTGAGGTGGCGGATGCGATTCTCGAAGTGGCACGGGCTCGGCAACGATTATCTGCTGGTCCAGCGCGCCGACCTGGACGCGCCGCTGACGCGTGAGCAGGTTCGTCGGCTCTGTGACTACCACTTCGGCGTCGGCTCCGACGGCGTGCTCGAGATCGTCTCCGCGAACGGCGCCGAGGCGGAGGTCGTGATCTGGAACCCGGACGGCTCAACCGCCGAGCTGTCCGGGAACGGCACGCGCATCGCCGCGCGCTGGCTCGCGCGGCGGAGCGGAGCCGAGACGGTGAGGATCTCCGTCGGGCCGCGCGACGTCGTCGCCCACATGCGCGGCGGCCTCCAAGTCGAGATGGAGATGGGAACCGTGAAGGTCGGCGAGCCGGAAACGCTGGAGATCGCCGGCGAGGCGATCGAGCTGACGCCCGCCTCGGTCGGCAATCCGCATGCCGTGGTGCGTCGGGATCCGTATCGCGACGAGCTCCTCCGCCTGGGGCCGCGGATCGAGAAGCACGAACGATTTCCGGAGCGCACCAACGTCCAGCTCGTCCGCGTGGACAGCGAGCACGAGCTGTTCGTAGGCGTCTGGGAACGCGGGGCGGGGGAGACCCTCTCTTCTGGGACAAGCGCGGTGGCTTCGGCGGCCGTGGCCGTCGCCCGCGGCTGGTGCACGAGCCCCGTAACCGTCCATCTGGCGGGCGGCGACCTCGTCGTCGAGCTCGACGGAGTTTGGAACGCCCGGCTCACAGGGCCTGCGCAGGAGATCTTCACGGGCGAGACGGCGCCGGAGTTCGAATGAGGTTCGCCCGACGGCTCGACCAGGTTCCGCCGTACTTGTTCGCCGAGCTGGAGCGCAAGATCGCCGCCAAGAAGCAGGAAGGGATCGACGTGATCAGCCTAGGAATCGGCGACCCCGATGTACCGACGCCGGAGGCGATCGTCGACGCGGCCGCCGCAGCGCTCCGCGATCCCGCCACACACCAGTACCCGTCGAACCAGGGCAGCATCGAGTTTCGCGACGCCGCAGCGGACTTCTACCACGAGCGCTTCGGCGTCGAGCTCGATCCGGCCTCGGAGGTGATTCCCGTGCTCGGCGGCAAGGAGGCCGTCGGGCACATCGCGATGGCCTGCCTCGACCCCGGCGACGTCTGTCTGAGCCCCGAGCCCGGCTATCCGCCGTATACGTCCGGCCCCGTCTTCTCGGGAGCGGTAGTGCACTACCTACCGCTGACCGAAGAGAACTCTTTCTTCCCGGATCTCCGCGCAATTCCCCCGGAGATCGCGTCGCGCGCGAACCTTCTGTACCTCAACTACCCGAACAACCCCACCGGAGCGATCGTCCCTGACGGCGCGTTCGAGGACGCGGTTGCCTTCGCCAAGCGGCACGACCTCATCGTCGTGCACGACAACGCGTACTCGGAGGTCACGTTCGATGGGTACGTCGCGCCGAGCTTCCTGGAGACGACGGGCGCGAAGGACACGGGCGTCGAGATCTTCTCGCTGTCGAAGGGCTGGAACATGACAGGCTGGCGGTGCGGTCTGGTCGCGGGCAACGCCGAGCTCGTCGACCGCTACAGACACCTGAAGACGAATCTCGACTCGGGTCTCTTCGAGGCGATTCAGCGTGCCGCAGTGGTGGCACTGACCGACGAGCGTGACTTTCCGCGGCAGATGTCGGAGGTCTACGCGCGCCGACGCGACGTGCTCGTCGACGCGCTCGCGCGGATCGGGCTCGACGTGGAGCCTCCGAAGGCGACGCCCTACTTCTGGACGCGCGTACCCGAGGGGCACACGTCAGAGTCCTTCGCGTCGCTCGTGCTCGACCAGGCAAACGTGGTCGTCTCGCCGGGACCCGGCTACGGCCCGAGCGGCGAAGGATTCGTCCGGCTGTCGCTGACTGTCCCTGACAAGCGTCTCGACGAGGCCGTGCGGCGGATCGAGAGCTCGCTGCGCGCGTCCATAATTCAGGCGTGACCGCGAGACAGCCGGATCCCGCGCCGGGCGCACAGCCGGAGCGGGGCTTCATCACCGCAGTGCTGCCTCAGGGCGCCGACGCAGACCGGGAGCTCGCCGAGGTCGAAGAGTTGGCGCAGACGGCGGGCGTCGAGCCGATCGGCCGGCTGGTGCAGCACCGTCCTCAGCCGGACCGGCGCTCCTACGTCGGCAAGGGAAAGCTCGAGGAGCTGAAGCAGTCCTTTCGTGAAGCCGGCGCCGAGTCCCTGATCGTCGACGGCGAGATCACGCCGGCGCAGCAGCGTCTGCTCGAAGACACACTGCAGACGCGTGTGGTCGACCGCACCCAGCTGATCCTGGACATCTTCGCTCAGCATGCCTTCAGCGCCGAGGGCAAGCTTCAGGTCGAGCTCGCCCAGCTCCAGTACAACCTCCCCCGCATGCGCGGCCTGTGGCAGCACCTCGAGCGGCTCGGCGGCGGGCTCGGCACGAGAGGTCCGGGTGAGTCACAGCTCGAAACCGACCGCCGGCTGGCGCGACGCCGGATCACCATCCTCCAACGCCGCCTCGACGCCTTGCGCCGCCAGCGCGACACCCGCCGGCGGGAGCGCACGCGCTCGGAGACGCCCACCGTCGCCCTCGCCGGGTACACGAACGTCGGCAAGTCGACACTTCTCAACGCGCTGACCGACGCTCGAGTCTCGGTGCACGATCGGCTGTTCGAGACGCTCGACCCGACGACGCGTGCGTTCGAGCACGAAGGCCGGCGTTACCTCGTGACCGACACGGTCGGCTTCATCCGGCGGCTGCCGCACGACCTCGTCGAGGGCTTCGCTGCAACACTCGAGGAGACGCTCTCGGCCGAGCTCGTTCTCCACGTTCTCGACGCGTCGGCTTCGGACGACGAGCTCGACCGCATGATCGCCGCGGTCGAGGACGTGCTGGCGGAGATTGGAGCCGCCGAGCTACCCGTGGAGCTGGTACTGAACAAGATCGACGCCGTCGATCCGCTCGCGCGGCGCCGACTGGCCAACCGCTTCCCCGGCGCGGTTCAGATCTCCGCCCTGAGCGGCGAGGGCCTTCCGGAGCTCCCGGCGCGAATCGCAGAGCGCTTCTCGGAGCGCTTCGAACTCGTCCGACTGCTCGTTCCCCACGGAGAAGGTGCAAAGCTGGCGGAGCTCTACTCACTCGGCACTCCGATCGACGAACGCGAAGACACGGAAGAGGGTGTTTTCCTCCGGGCCCGGCTACCCCGACGGGAGCTGTCGCGCTTCGCGCCGTACCTGATCGCAGAGACCAAGGCGCCTTCAACAACGGAGTCACACAGGGCGAGTCGGTGATCGAGCTCCCGGTCCGCCGCCTCCGGGACGATGCAACGCTGCCGGTTCAGGCGTATGCCGGCGACGCGGGGCTCGATCTCGCCGCCTGCGGCCGCCACGAGATCGGACCGGGGGAGCGGGCGGTGATCCCCACCGGCCTGGCGCTCGAGATCCCCGAGGGTTACGGCGGCTTCGTCCTGCCGCGCTCCGGACTCGCTGCGCGCAACGGGATCACGCTCCTCAACGCACCTGGATTGATCGACGCCGGCTACCGCGGCGAGGTCCAGGTCGTCTTCCACAACACAGACCGGGAAGAGACGTTCGTGGTCGAGCCGGGCATGCGCGTTGCGCAGCTCGTGGTCTTGCCGGTGCCCGACCTCGCCCTCGTCGAGCGAGAGCAGCTCGCCCAGACCGAACGCGGGGAGCGTGGCTTCGGCTCCTCACGGATATAAGTGGGAATCGAGCCGCGCATCCGGGTGTCGGCGATGCTTCGCCGTGAAGGTCGCATCCTGCTGTGCAGTCACGAGAAGGGCGGCAAGCAGTACTGGCTGCTTCCGGGCGGCGGCGTCAACTCGGGCGAGAGCCTGGTCGACGCGCTCCACCGTGAGCTGCTCGAAGAGGTAGGGATCAAGGAGGAGCTCCCGGTCGAGGGGCCCGTCGCGATCGTCGACTCGATCGCGCCGCAGCGAAGCTTCGCGGCGAAGCACGTTGTCCACATCATCTTCGCCGGGGACCTCGGCGAACGGTCGCTCGAGGCGGCGAGCTCCCAGGACGCAGCCGTGCGCGGACATCGGTTGTTCGCGGTCGGCGAGCTGGACGAGATCGTCCTCCACCCGCCGATCCAGCGCTTTCTGACGCGCTGGCGACCGGGGGACCCCGTCGTCTACCTCGGGCCCTTATGGGTCCCTTGACGCACTCTCGACACCATCTCGGCGCCCACGCGCGCGTCGACGACGATTAGGCTCGCAGCGGGGAGGAGGCTTTGGGCACCTAGGCGTGCCTGCCTCCACGGGACCTGGCCCGCGAGACGGAGACCGCGTGGGCCTCGGCCTCGAGGACGTCCGCCAGCGGCTCGAGCTCGGGGGCATCGCCGCCGGTTCGATGCGCCAGCGCCTGACTCAGCAGCCAATCAGCCAGCCACGGGTTACGCGGCAGCAGGGGGCCGTGCAGGTACGTCCCGATCGCCCGTCCGACGCGGCAGCCCTCGAAGCCGCTCTCGCCGTCGTTGCCGAAGCCCGCGACAACCCGTCCCAACGGCTCGGCGCCTGCATCGAGAAGCGTGCGCCCCGCGTGGTTCTCGAACCCCGCGAGCGTCCGCCGCTGACCGGCGATGAGCTCACAATCGAGCAGGACGTCGCCGATCATCCGGCGCTCGCCGGCGACCGTCTGCAGCGGGAAGACACCCACTCCCGGCAACTCCGCGCCGCTTCGCTCGCGATAGAACCGCCCGAGCAGCTGGTAACCGCCGCAGACGGCGAGCACCGCCGCGCCCGCCTCCACCGCCTCCACCAGACCTGCTTTGCCGGCGAGATCCCGCGCGACGAGCGCTTGCTCGCGATCCTGGCCACCGCCGACGTAGTACAGGTCGTGTCCGCCGATCTCGACCGGCTCGTTCATGCCGATCGCCTCGACCTCGAGCTCGTGGCCGCGCCACGCCGCGCGGCGGGCAAGAACCGCGATGTTCCCGCGGTCGGCATAGATGTTGAGGTAATCGGGGTAGAGGTGACCGACGCGAATCTTCATGCCGCCTGCTTCCAGTACGGCCGGGCGAATCCGCGCTCGGTGACGATGCGGCGCAGCCCGAGCATGGCCGTGTAGGTCGGGACGGCAAACAGCTCGCCGCCAGGCGGGGTCAGCTCGAGGCCACGGTCGAGCGCCCGTCCGAGAGCCGGTATGACCTCGATCGCGTGTTCGTCGACGCCGGCGTACTTGAAACGCAAAGCGAGCTCGGCGGCCCGGTCGCCGGTCGCCACCACACGCTCGAGCCGCTCGAGCAGGGGCTCGAAGTCGACGTCCCAGATCCAGGAGACGTCGCGGCCGTCGGCGATTCCGTCGTTGAGCGCGATCACGGCATGGCGCGGCGCACCGCCCGCAACGAGCGTCCGCACGACCTCGTTCGCGCCCGCAGGATTCTTCACGAGCAGCATCACCAGCGTCCGATCGCCGATGCGGAGCCGCTCGAAGCGCCCGAAGGCGGCCGTGAAACGCTCCAAACCCGCCTTCACCTCGTCCCGCGTGGCTCCGAGCACGCGTGCCAGCGCGGCGGCGGCAAGCGCGTTGTAGACGTTGTAGAGGCCGGGAAGGCCTAGTCGCACCGAGAGCGGTCCTTCGTCGTCGACCAGCTCGAAGGAGACCGCATCCAGCCCATGGAGCTCGACGGAGCGCGCGGCGAGATCGAGCGGCGGACGCGAATGACCACACGCGGGACAGCGGTAGTCACCGAGATGTCCGACGTACGCGGCCGCGTACTCGTAGGGGGTGCCGCACCGCAGGCACCACTTCGAATCGGCGGCATGTTGGAGCTCCGGGGCGGCTCGGCGAGGGTCGTCGAGTCCGAAGACGACGCTGCCAGCGCGCTCCCGCCCGAGGTCCCCGAGCTGGGGATCATCGCCGTTGACGACGAGGGACGTGCTGCCGCCGAGCTCCGCCACGGCTCTCCGCCAGCGCTCGGCGACGAGCTCCAGCTCGCCGTAGCGATCCAGCTGATCGCGGAAGAGATTGGCGAGACAGACAGCTCGCGGCCGGACGCGACGCGCCACCTCGGGGAGTGCGGCCTCGTCGACCTCGAATAGGCCGAGTTCCGCTTCATGCGTCGAGAGCAGCGTCGACGCTACGCCCGAGATCAAGTTGGCGCCGGACTTGTTGTGCGCAAGCCGCACCCGGCCTTCGAGGATCTCGGCGACCATTGCGGTCGTCGTCGTCTTGCCGTTCGTAGCCGAAACGAGGGCCGTTCCGTGCGGCAGTCTCGCGGCGAGCCGCTCGACCGCGGAGGGGGTAAGGAAGGTCAGAACCTTGCCGGGCACGGTCGTCCCGCCGCCCCTCCGCGCGAGGCGCGAGAGCCCGCCTGCCGCGCGCGCCGCGGCGATTCCGGCAGCAAGCGGAAGGCGAGGACGCACCCCGTGAGCGTACTCACAGCCTCACTCGAACGGACGCCCGGACCTCGCCGCGGCTCGATCACTCGAACGGGTGAACTTCGCGGTCGTCACCCCAACGGGTGATGAGGCTGCCGTTGCCGAAGCACACACTCCGCTCTGCTCGACAGTTCACGACCCGTCGGGGACGCGACGAGGGAGAGGGATGAACACACGCAAGAGAAAGAGGACGATGCCGAGGACCAGCCGCGCGCTGGTTCTCCTCAGCGTCACAGCTCTGGCATTGGCGGCCTCGCCGGCCGCGCTCGCGGATGATCGCGGCGGGCCGGGTACGCCGAGCGCTCAGCAGCTCACCTCAAGTGTGTTCCTCCCCGTCATTCCCGAGTCCCCTCTGCGGTTCGCGTCCTGGTCCGACTAGCGAGAGATGGAAATCACTGCGGCCCGCGACCTAAGCGGAAAAGGGAGACATTGAATGAGCGGTAAGGGAAGTTCACCCCGGGGCGAGCATCGCTCGAACGCCCTCTGGGGAACAGGAAACCGAGGAGGAGACTCCCGGTCGAATGCGCTTTGGGGCAAGGGTGGGCGCGGCCTCGTCACCGCGCTTTGTGCGGTGCTCGTCGTCGCTGCGCCTCTTGCCGCCGGAGCGCACAAGACCGGCAACCAGGAGATCAAGTTCGGTTCGTCCACATACATCGACCCGATTCTGCTGGCGAAGGCCAAGACCAACCCGAACGAGCTTGTCAAAGTCATCATCCAGTCCGACGAGGGCGCCGGCCGGGCGAGCAAGGCATTCGAATACGCCGATCACAGCGAGCCGAGCCAGAACGACGACGGCGAGAAGCTGAACCGGACGCTGACGCTCGTCGGAGCGGTCGCCGTCGACCTCAAAGCGGCGAAGATGCACCACCTCGCTCGGATTCCCGGCCTGACCGTCACGTACGACGCACGAGTGAAGCTGAGCTCTTTGCCGACGTCGAAGCAGGTCTGGCCGACGGCATCGGGCGTTCGCCCCCTCTGGGGCAACCAGCCGGCGGCCGGTCAGAAGGTGCCATCGATCGCGATCATCGACTCGGGCATCGAGAAGAACCGGGCCGACTTCGACATGGGCGCCCGTGTGATCGCCGAGAAAGTGATCACGACTCTCGTGCCGAACTCGTCCGGCGACGGTCGGGGCCACGGCACGTTCGTGGCGGGCATCGCGGCGGGCAGCGCTGTCGATTACGCAGGTGCTGCGCCGCAGGCGAACATCGTCTCCGTCGACGTCATGGACGACAGCGGGATGGCTCGCACGAGCGACGTCATCGCGGGCGCGGAGTGGGTCTACCAAAACCGTCAGTCGCTGAACATCAAGGTCGCGAACTTCTCGCTCCACTCGACGATGCCGAGCAACTTCATCAACGACCCGCTCGACAAAGCGGTTGAGAAGCTCTGGTACGGCGGCATCACGGTCGTCGTCGCGGCCGGGAACTACGGCCGGGCGGACGGACTACCGAGCGGCGTCCCGTACGCTCCCGGCAACGATCCGTTCGTGATCACGGTCGGAGCGCTCGACCTCGACGGCAAGGTCGGCGTCGGGCAGCACGAAGCCCCGACGTGGTCGGCCTACGGCTACACGAAGGACGGCTTCCGCAAGCCCGAACTGGCCGCGGCAGGCCGCTACATGATCGGCCCCGTGCCGACGACCTCCACGCTCGCGCGCGACAAGGCGAGCAACATCGTCAGCTCGGGCTACATCCGGCTCTCGGGAACCTCGTTCGCGGCGCCGATCGTCGCCGGTGCCGCGGCTCAGCTTCTGATCAAGCATCCCGACTGGACGCCTGATCAGATCAAGGGAGCTTTGATGCAGCGGACACGGTACGTGCCGGAGGCGACGCGCGGCGAGGCCGGCGTCGGCGAGATCAACGCCGCGCGCTCGATCCTGCTGACGAGCCCGCCGAACCCGAACACGTCGCTGAACCGGTTCGTCAAGGCTGATGCGCTGCTTGGGACGAAGACGTTCGACGGGTCCGCCTGGTACACGGCAGCGAAGGCGAGCGCCTCCTGGGATTCGGTCTCCTGGAGCGACGCCTCCTGGTCGGACGTCTCCTGGAGCGACGTGCTCGCGGCGGCAGACGTCAGCTGGGAAGACGCGGCCGAGGCGGAAGTCTCGGCGCCCGACGGGGATTATCTGATGACCCCGGAGGAGGAGGCGGCGGCACTCGCGGATCCGACGCTCAACCCGGATGCGACGAGCGCCACGGCGACGACTTCCAGCCCGTAACGCTTCTGCAGAAATACCGAGCCGGGGCGGCAACAAGCCGCCCCGGCTCACTATTTCGGGGGAAATGGACTCACCCTTTTGGTGATACCTAGAACGGGGGATGCCTCACCCCTCCAACCAGCGTACGTTCAGGACAGAGCGGGGTGATCTAGCCCTGTTCTCGACGGCGAGAGAGGTCTTTGCGGCGAATGGGCGGAGCAGGCAGATGAGTGCGATCTCGAGCGAGATGCGCTTCGGCGGCGAGCCCCCGGGGCGTGACTCGGTCCGCGAGCAGCTCAAGCTGCGAGCGCTCGTCTATCTCGTCGCAGTCGCAGGGATCGCGGCCGCCGTCGCCGGACCGTTCCTCCCCAGGCTCGAAAACCGCTCCGACGGCTGGATCACCTTCGCGATCCTCGCCCTGGCGGCTGGCGTTGCCCAGCTCTTCCTCGTCCGCACGGGGAAGAACACCTCGTACCACACGACGATCGTCTTCCTGATCCCGGCGGCGCTCTTGCTGCCGCCGGAGCAGGTTGCCCTGATCCCGGTCATCCAGCACCTGCCCGACTGGCTGAAGAACCGGGCGGCCTGGTACATCCAGAGCTTCAATATCTGCAATTACACGATCTCCATCCTCGCTGCGTCCGGGGGGGCGCACCTGGTGATGGAGTCGGGTTTCCTCGAGGGATATCCGAACGTGAGGTTCGCGCTTGCAGGCCTGACTGCCTGTGTCCTGCTCGTCGGCATCAACCATTCGCTGCTTGCACCGATGCTGGCGCTCGCCCGGGGGCATTCGATCCACGAGTCGGGTCTCTTCTCGATCCAGAGCCTCTCGACCGACCTCGTCCTCGCCTCGCTCGGGGTCGGGATCGCGACGTTCTGGGAGATCAACCCGTGGCTCGTCCCCTTCGCGATCGCACCGCTCGTCCTGATTCACCGTTCGCTGTCCGTGCCGAAGCTCGAGGCCGAGGCGCGAGTCGATCCGAAGACAGGCCTCTTCAACGCGCGCCACTTCGGACAGGCGCTGAACGAGGAGCTGACGCGAGCGGCTCGTTTCGACCGGCCGCTCTCGCTGATCATGGCCGACCTCGACCTCTTGCGCGAGATCAACAACACGTACGGCCACCTGGCCGGCGACGCCGTGCTCAAGGGCATCGCCGAGGTCTTCCGCGCGATGCTGCGCCACTACGACGTCCCGGCGCGGTTCGGCGGCGAGGAGTTCAGCATCCTCTTGCCGGAGACGAGCCCTGAGGAGGCGATGGAGATCGCCGAGCGCATTCGGCGCGCGGTCGCGCAGCGACGGTTCGACGTCGAGACCTCCAGCGAGCCGATCCGGGCCACGGTCTCGATCGGCGTCGCCGCGTTCCCCCGCGACGGCTCGGATCCGAACGAGCTCATTCACCAGGCCGACCTCGCCGTCTACCGGGCGAAGCTGCAGGGCCGCAACCGCGTCCTCGACGCGACGACTTCGGAGCCGCTCGTCGTGCCGCCGGCGCGGCGCGCGCGCCTGACGGCGGTAGCCGAGGACGGAGATCACGTGATCCCGCTCCCGCCGGTCGACGAGATGACGCCCGGCGAAGAGCGGCGCCAGCCCCCGCATCGTCCACATGCGGTCCAGGGGCCGCGGTTCTTCTCGCTCTCGAAGCGCTTGGCGACGCTCGTCGGCGTCGTCTCGTTCATCGGCGTCCTTGCAGGCGTCCTCGGAGCCGCCTTCGGCACGGCCGACGACGTGTTCGGCCTTGTCGCCCTGATCATTCTCGTCGGGCTCGGCCAGGCGGTCGCGCTCGAGGTGGAC
>DASQTZ010000098.1:0-15771 GCA_035641605.1 Gaiellaceae bacterium
CCCCCGCCTCGGCAAACCCCGAGACGGGGGCGGCGGTGGCACTAGCGCAATCGAAAACCACCGCCCGGCGGCAGACCGGGCGAAGCGAAACGGAGAGGGGGAAGAACATGGTCTCGAACTTCAGCGGCTGGCCCCAGGCGAGCAGAGACGCCCGCGAGGGCGGTCAAGCGCTGGTCGAGTACACCCTCCTGCTCATGTTCGTCGCCCTCGTCGCCGTCACGGCGCTGCAGACGATCGGCGTCAACATTCTTGGGCCCCTAACAGAAGTCGCCACGGGCGTCGGCGGTGCCTGATCAGCTTCCTCACCCGCGCTCGGTTTGGCGCTTGCTCCGCCACGGCAGAGACCGGACCGGCTCCGACAACGGCGTGGCCGTCGTCGAGTTCGCGCTGATCCTTCCGGTGCTCGCGCTGATGTTCTTCGGCATGCTCGATTTCGGCAAGACCTTCAACTACTGGATCGACGAGACGCACCTCGCAAACGAGGGCGCGCGCTGGGCGGTCGTCAACAAGAACCCGGCCTCCAGCGGATCGCTCCAGGAGTACATCCGAAGCCAGGCGACGACGCCCGAGTTGCGCAACGGGGGCACGGGGTCCGTCGCCGACCCGGTCCAGGTATGCATCGAGTTTCCCGCTGGAACGGCGAACGTCGGCGACCCGGTCCGGGTGACCGTGACGGCCACGTACCGCTGGCTCGCACTCATCGCGCAGCGCACCAGCATCACGCAAACCACGATCACGGGCGCGGCGACAATGCGCCTCGAGGCCAAGCCGACCAACTACGGGGCGGGATGCACGTGAGCTCGCTGCACTCCTTCGGCTCCGAACGCGGCGCCGTGCTCCCGTGGTTCGCGCTGTGGCTGCCGGTGCTCGTGCTTTTTCTGGTCTTCGTCGTCGACGTCGGCCATTGGTTCGAGCACAAGCGGCATCTTCAGCTGCAGGCCGACGCCGGCGCGCTCGCCGGCGGCGGGGTCTTCACGTTTCCGTGCTCGGATGCGGCGATCGACGCAATGGCGCGGAAGTACGCCGGCGACCCCGACGCGACGGCGCCTTACAACCTCCAGGTTCCGCCCACGAACCAGGCCAACGTCCACGTTCTAATCAATTCGAGCCAGTACTGGAACCAGGGCGGCACCAACTACAGCGACGGCGGCAGTCCATGCGCCACAAAGATGGTCGACGTCAAGATCACGGAGGCGGACCTGCCGCTGTTCTTCCGCATCCCGGGGCTCTTCAGCGCCGTTCCCGCGATCAACGCACACGCTCGCGTTCAGATCGAGGCGCTGAGCTACCTCGGCGGCGGCGCGCTGCCGATCGCCGTCCCCGACATCGACCCCAGTCGAGCGGAGGCGACGTTCGTCGACGAGGAGACCGGCGCCGTGCTTGCGACGACGCCTTTGACGAACACGGGCACAGCAAACGGGCTCGCGATCTGGGACAACGTCGCAGCCCCAGTCTCGGTTCCGATCTCGTCGTCGAAGATCGGCGTTCGCATCGGGCTGAGCGGCAACGAGTCGTCGACGACGTGCGGAGATTTCCTCGTCGACTGCTACGACGCGGGCTCCCCGAACGGGATCCTCCACATCCGCGGCTGGTCGAGCGCAGGGAGTGGTGCCCAGCCGAATCCGCCGCTCGCGCGCGATGTGACGCTCATCCCGGGCACTTGCACCGATCCCTACTTCAACTCCGAGACAGCGGCGTGCACGATCGGCGTCAGCGCGGCGGTGGATTTCGGGGGCTTGCCGACGACGGCGACGTTCGTGAGGGCGACCGTCGACGGGGCGACGAAGTCACTCAGCTACGACTCTGCGACCGGCCGCTGGATTTCAACCGGCGCGAACTTCTTCTCGGTCGACCCGAGCCAGGGTCCGGTCACCGTCGAGCTGGAGTGGGAAGAGGAGAGCGGCTCCGTCACAGGGCTCGGGCCATGCACGACGACCGGTGCGAACCCATGCGAGGGGACGTTCGGCGTCGTTCAACGCACGTTCTCTGCGACCGACGATCGGTCGGGGCCGATCAAGCTCGCACAGGTCTGGCAGGGCAGCGTCTCGTGGGCGAACTCATTCGAGCGCGGCACGACCCAGCAGCTGGCCGTCACGATCGGGCTGACGCCGAACCTTCAGAACGCAACGGACGTGAACGATCCGATCGTCACCCTACGCGTCGTCGGCGGCAGCCGGAACCAATCGCTCGACTGTGAGCCCCCCAACTACCCGGGGAGCCCAGTCAGCAAGACGAATCTGTACGAGGAGCTCGCGTACGGCTGCGAACCCGACTACACGACGAACAAAGGCACGCCCTGTCCCTCGACCGCGTCCACCCTGTGGGCCAGTCCGGAGCCGTGGGAGTGCGTCGCCGTGCAGACGGGGAGTGCCACCAACCAGGTGCCGCGCGGGCTGAACCTCCGCATCCTCGGCGACGAGAAGCCGGCGACCTGCACGTCGCCGAACAACTGGAGCCAATTTCCCAACATCCCGGCCGGCGACCCGCGCGTGCTGAACGTCTTCATCACGCCCTTCGGATCGTTCAGCGGCACCGGCAGCGGCGTCGTCCCGGTGACGAAGCTCGGCACCTTCTACGTGACCGGCTGGACCGCGAGCGGCTCGGGCTTCAAGAACCCATGCGAGGGCAACGGCGACGACCCGGTTCCCGGAGGGGACGCCGGGAACATCGTCGGCCACTTCATCAAATACATCTTCGGACTCAACAACGGCGGCGGCAGCGGCGAGGCGTGCGACTTCGCGAGCTTCGGAAGCTGCATTGCCGTCCTGACGGAATAGAGGGAGGTCTCACATGCAAGTCATGCAAAAGATGCTGTCGACCCGAGGGGGAACGGTCGCTCTCGGCGGCGTCGCCGCCCTCTTGGCAGCATTCGTGCTCGTCCTGTACCTCAACCAGTACAGGAGCAGCGTCGGTGCCGACAGCGAGCCCGTCACAGTGCTCGTGGCGAAAACGCTGATCGAAAAGGGAATGCCGGGGAACGTCGTCGGCCTGAAGCGCCTCTTCGAATCGGAAGAGGCGCCCAAGAACCAGGTGCGCGACGGCGCCATCACCGACCCGTCGACGCTCCGCGGCCGGATCGCCGTCGACGACATCTACCCCGGGCAGCAGCTCACGGTCGCCGACTTCGCCGGGACGACCGACGCGATCGGGGCCAATCTCGCCGGCAAAAGCCGGGCAATCGCGCTGCCGTTCGACGCGGCTCGCGGGATGATCGGGAAGGTCGAGCCGGGCGATCGTGTCGACGTCCTCGCAACCCTGTTCCAGAGGGCCGCGACGGGTGCGCAGGGGAAGCCCATCCTCAAGGTCGTCGCGCAGAATGCGCTGGTCCTCGACGCGCCGGCCGACACCGGCGCCGGAGTCGGGACCGCCAACCAGACGGCCAACGTCGTCCTTCGTGTAAACCCGGATCAGGCGGCCGAGCTCGCCTTCGCCGTCGACAACGGCAAGGTCTGGATCATCCTGCGTCCACGCGCCGGCGCACGCGCGACGAAGCCGGGCGCCGTCACCGATCGGAGCCTGCTGGCCGGCATCAAGCCGACGAAGGTCTACCAGAGGGTCCGGACGCAGATCGGGGGCCAGCCATGAACGAGCGCGTCAAGACGCTCGTCGCCCTCGATTCGGGCGTCGACCGCGACGCGGTCGAGGCTTCGCTCCCGGAGGGCTCGGATATCCAGGTCGTCGCTTTCGTCGACGGGCTGGAGGAGAGCTGGACCGCCCTCCAGGAGACGGCGACCGACCTGGTCGTCATCGCCTGCGCGGGCTACTCGGAGCGGACCTTGGTCTTCATCGACGGCGCAGTGAAGCAGCGCAGGGAGCGCCCGGTCGTGGTGCTGTGCGACAGCTCGCCGAACGGCTTCGTCCGGCGCGTGTTCGAGGCCGGCGCAGACGACATCATCACGCTGCCGGAGAGCCCTAGAAACGTGCTCTTCACGCTCGAGAAGGCGGTCGCGCGGAAGCAGGGCGCCGCGGTCGCGACAGGCGTCGCGCTCGCACCGATGATCTGCGTGCTCGGCCCGAAGGGCGGGACGGGCAAGACGCTGACCTCCTGCAATCTCGCGGTCAGCCTGGCCGAGAGCGGCCAAAAAGTCGCTCTCGTCGACCTCGACCTCCAGTTCGGCGACGTCGGGCTCGCACTCGGCCTGGCCCCGGCCAGCACGATCCACGATCTCGCGAAGGCGGGCGGCTCGGTCGACGCCGAGAAGATCGACGACTTCCTCGTCGCCCACTCCTCGGGGCTCCGGGTGCTGATGGCGCCGACGAGGCCCGACCAGGCCACCGGGATCACGGTCGAGTTCCTCCGGGACGTCTATGCCGGACTGCGGGCGGCGAACGACTTCGTCATCGTCGACACGCCGCCCGGCTTTACTCCGGAGGTCATCGCGTCGATCGACAGCTCCTCGCACGTGTGCATGGTGGGGATGCTCGATTCGCTCTCGCTGAAGAACACGAAGCTGGGGCTCGAGACGCTGGAGTTGATGGGCTACGACCGCGATCGGATCCGGCTGCTGCTCAACCGGGCCGACAGCCGCGTCGGGATCGGCCACGACGAAGTCGCGGCGATCATCGGGAGGACGCCCGACGTGTTCGTCCCGAGCGACCGGGAGATCCCGTGCTCGGTCAACGAGGGGAAGCCGGTCGTGCTGGGGAACGGCCGGTCGGATGCGGCTCGTGCTTTCCGTTCACTCGCCGACATGTACCGCGCGGGCGACGCGCCCGCTTCGAGCAACGGACGAGGCCGGAGCCTCTTGAGGAGGAAGAAGTAATGGACCTTCGCGAGCGACTCTCAGCGGCGCGCCCGGCGACCACCGCCTCGCGCGGACCCGATCCGTTCGCCGAGCTGAAGAACCGGATCCACTTGACCGTCATCGGCGAGCTTGGACCACAGCTCTTCAACGCGACCATGGACCCAAACGGGCTCCGCGAGCGGGTCACCACGGACATCACAACGCACCTGGCCCAGGAACCGGGCTTGTCGCGCGACGACCGCGAGGGGCTCGCGGCGGAGATCGCCGACGACATCCTTGGCCACGGACCGCTCGAGCGGCTACTCGCCGACGACTCGATCACGGAGATCATGGTGAACGGCCCATTCGAGGTCTGGGTCGAGCGCCAGGGGCGACTGTACGAAACCACCGTCCGCTTCACGGACGAGTCCCACCTGCGCCGGATCATCAACAAGATCGTCGCCCAGGTCGGCCGCCGAATCGACGAAGCGTCCCCGCTCGTCGACGCACGCCTTCCGGACGGCAGCCGCGTCAACGCCGTCATCCCGCCGCTCTCGCTGAGCGGGCCGATCGTGACGATCCGCAAGTTCAGCAAGAAGCGACTGGACATGGGCGACCTGATCAAGCTCGGAACACTCGGCACGGAGACCGTCGAGTTCCTGCAGCGCTGCATCGTCGCCGAGCTCAACGTCCTGATCTCGGGCGGAACCGGCTCCGGGAAAACGACGCTCCTGAACGCCCTTTCGACGGCGATTCCCGACTCTGACCGCATTGTCACGATCGAGGACGCCGCCGAGCTCCGGCTGAACCAGCGTCATGTGTTGCGGCTCGAGGCGCGGCCGAAGAACATCGAGGGCCAGGGCGAGATCCCGATTCGGACGCTCGTCCGGAACTCGCTGCGCATGCGTCCCGACCGGATCATCGTCGGGGAGGTCCGCGGCGCCGAGGCGCTGGACATGCTCCAGGCGATGAACACGGGCCACGACGGCTCGCTCAGCACGGTCCACGCGAACTCGCCTCGAGACGCGCTGGCACGGATCGAGACGATGGTGCTGATGACGGGCTACGACCTGCCCATCCGCGCGATCCGTGGCCAGGTCGCGTCCGCGCTCGACATGATCGTCCACCTCGAGCGCATGGAGGACGGCTCGCGGCGCGTCACTGCCATCACCGAGGTCCAGCGGATGGAGTCCGACGTGATCACGCTCCAGGACCTCTTCGAGTTCAAGGTCGACCACGTGACAGCCGACCGCGTCGTCGTCGGCAGCTGCAAGCCGACCGGCCTTCGGCCGACCTTCCTGCACAAGTTCGAGAAGCGTGGCATCACGCTCCCCGTGACGCTCTTCAGCGGCGGCCACACGCCGCCGTCCGACTTCGCCCGGGCGGCCTCACGGTGAGAACGAAGGCGCAGCTCCTCGTCCTGGCCGCGGTCGCCGCGGCCACAGTTCTAGTCGCGTCCCCGGCCGCCGCGAAGGGACCGGTCCGCCTCGTAGAGGCGGGCGGCGTCGAGTTCCCGGAGCGCGCGTTTGTCCTCAGCCTCGCGGAAAAGAGGCGGCTCACGGCTGAGCGGCTCACGGTCCGCGAGAACGGGGTGATGGTTCCCGACGTCTCGCTCACACCCGCCGGCGAGGGCAACGGGCGGAGCGCCGGAGTCGTCCTCGTCATCGATGCCAGCGAGAGCATGGCGGGGTCGCCGATCGTGAATGCGATGGCCGCGGCGCGCGCGTTCGCGGCGCAGCGAAAGCCTTCGCAACAACTTGCGGTACTTGCGTACAACGCCGACACGCAAACAGTCCTGCCGTTCACGAACGACCAAGGGGAGATCGACCGAGCCCTCAGCAGTACTCCGCAGATCGCCTACTACACGCGGATGTATGAGGCGATCGACCACGCGATCGCTCTCATCAAGGAGGCCAAGCTCTCGCCTGGATCGATCGTGCTGCTGTCCGACGGACAGGAAGTCGGGAGCCTCTCGTCACCGGCTGACGCGATCGCGAAGGCGAAAGCGGCGCGTATTCGGATCTTCTCGGTCGGCCTTCGCTCCCGGTTCTACGACGCGAAGACGCTGAATGCCTTGGCCTCGCGGACTGGCGGCCGGTATCGCGAGGCGAGCTCGCCCAAGGCGCTCACGACCATCTTCGCGGAACTGGGATCCCAGCTGGCCCGTGAGTACATCCTCCGGTACGAGTCGGTGGCGGAACCGAACCAGAAGGTTCGGGTTGCCGTGCGGATCGAAGGCATCAGCGGCCTCGCCGTCAGCGGCTACACCACGCCACGCACCTCCCGCGGCCCGTCCGAGCCGTATCGCGCCTCGGCGGTCGGCCGCGTACTGCAGTCGCCGCTCACGATGCTCGTTGTCGCGCTGCTGACCGCCGGACTGCTCGGGCTTGCGGTGCTTGCTGTCATCCGGCCGCGGCGCCGGACATTGCGTAGGCGCATGGCGGAGTTCGTCTCCGTCCACGCCAGCCCGACCGGCCCGAACGCGCCGAAGGGCAGGATCACGAGCCGCGTGCTCGTCGGCGCCGAGCGCTCGCTCGAGGCGACGAGATGGTGGGCGCGCTTCAAGGAGACGCTCGAGCTCGCCGAGATCCGGATGCCGGCCGTCCACATCGTGCTCTGGACCGGTGTCGCAACGATCTTCCTCATGTGGCTGCTCGCCCTGATCGCCGGGTCCGTGCTCTTTGCGCTGCTCGGTCTCGGCGTGCCGGTCGCCGTCCGCTCTCTGATCTACCGGAAGCTCGAGCGAAGGCGAAAGCTGTTCGCAGAGCAGCTTCCGGACAACCTGCAGGTGCTGGCGTCCGCGCTCCGCGCCGGCCATAGCTTCGTCGGGGCGCTGTCAGTCGTGGTCGACGACGCCGCGGAGCCTTCCCGCGGAGAGTTCCGCCGCATCGTGGCCGACGAGCAGCTCGGCGTGCCCCTCGAGGACGCGATCCGCTCGGTCGTACACCGGATGGAGAACCAGGATTTCGAGCAGGTCGCGCTCGTCGCCTCGCTCCAGCGGCGGACGGGGGGCAGCATGGCCGAAGTCCTCGAGCGGGTCACCGAGACCATCCGCGAGCGCTTCGAGCTCCGGCGGATGGTCCAGACGCTGACGGCGCAGGGCCGGATGTCCCGGTGGATCGTCTCCGCGTTGCCGGTCGCGCTGCTTGCGGTGATCACGGCTCTCAACCCCGGCTACACCGAACCGCTCTTCACGAGCACGGGCGGCCGACTGGCGCTGCTGTTCGCGGCCCTGATGGTGGTTGCCGGCTCCTACGTCATCAAGCGCATTGTCGACATCAAGGTCTAAGGAGGCGTCGTGCTGCTCATCCTGTTGATTGGTCTGGGACTCGCCGGCGCTTCGTTCGTGCTCGTGGCCCGAGCCGCCGTCATGCCGCGCCTCCGAGCATCCGAGACGCTCGGCAACATCGGCGCTTACGGGTTCTCGTCGCAGCAGGCGGAGGGCCCGCGGTCGAGCCCCGCGCGCGGCGCCGTGGACGGCATCGCGGCCATCGTCGGCGGCCTGGCCGGCCGGCTCGGCAGCTTCCGCGAGGCCAACCTCCGCCGTGAGCTCGTCGCCGCGGGCATCTACGGCCTCGCGCCTCGCAAGTTTCTCGGGTACCGGATCCTGTGCGCGGTGTGCCTGCCGGCGACGTGGCTGTGGCTCGGATCGACCGGCGGCTACTCCGCCCTGATCACCGTGCTCGGCGCGCCGATGGCGCTCGCGATGGGTTGGACGGCACCGATGACGATCGTGAAACGGCGCTCGCGCCGCCGGTTCGAGGAGATCGACTATGAGCTCCCGAATCTGATCGACCTGCTCGTCGTGACCGTCGAGGCCGGCCTCGGCTTCTCGGGGTCACTTCAGCTCGCCGCCGAGAGGTTCGGCGGCCCGCTCGGTGACGAGCTCCGCCTGACCCTGCAGGAGCAGAGCATGGGCCTGTCGACGAACGAGGCGCTCCGCAACCTGCTCGAGCGCTGCGACACGCCGCTCATGCGGTCGTTCGTCCGCTCGGTCCTCCAGGGCGAGACGCTCGGCGTATCGATCGGCCAGATCATGCGCGACCTGGCCGTCGACATGCGCAAGCGACGGCGCCAGGCGGCCGAGGAGCGGGCGCAGAAGGCGCCGGTGAAGCTGCTCTTTCCGCTCGTCTTCCTGATCTTTCCGGCCATGTTCGTAGTGCTGCTCGGGCCGGCCGTGTTCTCGTTTCTCGAAGCCTTTGGGGGTTGAAAGTGAGTAGATGGATAGTCACCGGGATCTTCGCCGTCCTTGCGGCGGCCAGCGTCGTGACCTCAGTTTCGGCCTGGAGCGACGCGCTCGCCGATCCGTCGGCTCGCGCGTGGAGCATCGCCGGCTTCGTCGGGCTCCGAACGGCAGTTCTGTTCGCAGTGAGCGTGTGCGTCTTCACGAGGAGGCCGCCAAGACAGCACTCGCGGGATCCGCTTGCGTTCCTCGCCTGCGGCGTGGCGCTCTCGGCTGTTCCGCTGCTCGAGCGGCCGTCAGACGCCGCGGCGACGGCACTCGTCGTCGCAGGCGACCTGGTCGCTCTGGGCGCCTGGACCTGGCTGCTCGTCTCGTTCGCCACGCTCGGGCGGTGCTTCGGGTTGCTGCCGGAGGCTCGCGGCCTCGTCACCCGCGGCCCGTACCGGCTCGTCCGTCATCCCGTGTATCTCGGCGAGTTCGCCGCCGTAGCCGGCCTCGTGCTCGCGTCGGCGACGGCGCGCAACGTCGGGCTCGCGCTTGCCTTCGTCGCCGCGCAGACCGTCCGGATGCGACTCGAGGAACGCGCGCTGAGCGACGAGTTCCCCGAGTACGCCGTGTATGCCCGGCAGACACCTCGGCTCCTCCCGCGTCTCCGGCCGCGCTGGCGGACCGGGCGCAGTGCGGCCGTTGCCGGCGCGTGTCTCTTCGCGGTGCTCGTCTCCGCGCCGATGGCGGCGACCGCCCCGGCCAAGGGGCTCCGGGCGCCGGTGACTGTCGCTCCGGTTGCCGGAGCCCGCACCGACGGCGTCCCGTGGTTCGCCTGGGCACCCGTCGCCGGCGCCGCGCAGTACGAGTTCCAGATCGCGGCCGATGCCGGCATGAATGCGCCCGTGCTGGGGGTCGGGCAGGACCGCTTCTTCACGAAGAACACGCGCGCCACGATCAAGAAGTCACTGCCGGACCGCACGTACTGGTGGCGCGTCCGGGCGAGCACGGCAAAGGGTGCCGTCTCACCGTGGACCGCACCACGAGCCTTCACCAAGGTGCTGTCAGCACCACGGCCGCAATCGCCGGTCGGCGGAGTCGGCGTCTCCTATCCGGCCACGCCGCTCAAGCTGACGTGGTCGCCCGTCGACCGGGCCGCGAAGTACCTCGTCACGATCGCCGCGGACCCGGCCCTCGGAACCGTGATCGGCGGGAAGCCCGTCGAGACGTTCGCGACGGCGTTCACGAGAGCCGGCGCACTCGCTCCGGGCACCTACTACTGGGGCGTGACGCCGGTCGATGCACAGGGCAACCCGGGCGCGCCCTCTCCGGTCGCATCGTTCGCCTGGGTCTGGCCTTCGACCACCTCGGTGCGGGTCGATGACCTGATCGCGGCGCCCGAGGCGTTCGACCCACAATTCTCGTGGGATCCCATTCCCGGGGCGGCACGCTACGAGGTCGAGGTCAATCCCTCGCAAGACTTCGCACCCGGCTCGAAGGTGTGTTGCGTCGGCACAACCATCGGCACCGTCTTTTCGCCCACCGCCGTCCTCAAGGACAACCGCTACTACTGGCGCGTCCGCGGCTACGACGTCGACGGCAATCCTGGCGTCTGGAACGACGGACCGGTGTTCGACAAGCGGTTCGACAAGGTGCCTCCGGTCGCCGACACGAGCATCAAGAACGTGCGGATGCGGGACAACCTCGCCGATCCCGGCGTAGACGCCGATCCGGCGACGCCGGCATACGAGACCAACGTTCCGCTGATCCGGTGGGACCCAGTTCCGGGTGCATCCAGCTACCAGGTCGAGGTGACGCCGATGGGACCGAGCGGGTGCAACTGGACTGCGCCCGGGTTCGACGGCCACTGGGTTGTCAACACAACGGCAGCCGCGTGGTCACCCCTCGGAGCCGGGTGGAACTTCGTCAGGCCGTACCCCGACGCCATGTCGGTTGCGACCGATCTTCCGGCGCTCAGAAGGTACGAGACCTACTGCGCGCGGGTTCGCGCCCGCAGCAACCGCGACAGCGGTGGCGGCGAGGTGTACGGGGACTACACGTACGTCGCGAACGGCCTTGCCTCCTCCGCCCCCGCACCCTCGTTCAAGTGGATGGGCTATCCGAACGGAGGCGCCTGCTCGCCGTCCTGCAACCTCGACTACCTCGGGCCGGCCGACTACGCCGTCCCGCAGGCCGGGACCGTGTCGGTGCGGACGCCGTACTTCACATGGCGCCCCCTCACGCGCCCGCGAGTGGCGCTCGTCAACGGCGACGGTCAGACGGCGCTGACCGTTTACCAACAAGCGGCGTCGATCACAAGCCTCCAGGTGCGAGAGCATCTCGCCGACACCGGCTACGACGAGCTCTATGTCTCGGGGGTCGTAAACGGCCTACTTCGGAACGAGGTCTACGCCTTTCCCGACGACGCCGATCTATCGGACTTCACCCAGCTCGCACGAGAGCTGAACGGCCTCGCTCCGTACAGCGGCTCGCTTCTGGTCAGCGCCAGCGCCTCCGGGGCGGGGCCCCTCGTCCACGTGACGAATCCGTCGTGGACGCCCGGAGCGATGAGCTACTTCGTCCTCGTCGCGAAGGACGCGCAGTTCAGCAACGTCGTCGACTACGCGTTCACCCAGGTCCCGGCCTACTCGCCCAGGAGCCTGCTGAAGCCGACGAGCTACCCCGACGAGACGACCTCGTACTACTGGGTCGTCCTCCCGGCGCACCAGATGAACGGCGGCCAGGCGGTAGGGGCGCCACTGCTGGGCGCCTCGCAGGCGTTCGAGAAGCGGTCAACGCCGCCCGACCGCCTCGAGCCCGCGAGCGGAGCAGACATCAACGGTCATCCGACATTCCGCTGGACCTCGGTCGAGGGCGCGCGCCGCTATCGGTTGCAGGTCGCGCAGGACGATCACTTCGGCACGTTGCTCGAAGACGTCCTGACGGACTCGACGGCCTATACGAGCAACACCACCTACCCGGCCGACACGGTGCTCTACTGGCGCGTCCGCGCCGACGACGAGAACCTCATCGGCTTGACGTGGTCGACGTCGGGCACGTTCCAGAAGCGACTTGCGACGCCACGCGTGACGCCGGGGCTTCCGACGAGCGGCGACTACATCCCGACGTGGACGTGGGACCCGATCCCCGGCACCGTCTCGTACGACGTCCACGTCGACCTTCCAGACGGGACGCAGCGCGACATCACCGGCTTGCGGACCGCGGCGCTCACGCCAGTGATCATGTACGGCACCGGCGTCTTCCGGTGGAAGGTGCGGGCGAACTTCCCGCGCCAGCCGTTCGGGACCGTCGCCGGTCCGTATTCGCCGACGCACGTCTTCACGCGGACGATCGCGGAGCCGACCGGCGTACGCTCGGACAGCTCGAAGAAGTATCCGCTGCTCCTGTGGGACCCGAAGCCGGGCCCGAAGAACTACCGCGTCCAGATCTCCACGAGGGCCGACTTCGCGACGCTCGTCGAGGACGTGCTGACCGACAACACCAACCATGCACCGCTGCTCGTCCATCCGGCCTACGCGGCGGGTGGTGCGCTCTACTGGCGAATCGCCGCGATGGACGAGGGCCGGAACACGGGCGACTGGAGCCCGGTCCAACAGATCGGCGTTGTCCGGCGGCTTCGACTCACCGCCCGCGGCGCGCCAAAGCGGAAGCGAATCCGCACGATCGTGATCACGGTCCGCGGCGCCGGGAATGCGCGCGTCGCCGGCGCGGCGGTCCGCATGAGCGGTGCCGGCGCGCGCGCGGGGATCGCGCGCACCAATCGCAAGGGCACCGCCACGTTCCGCGTGCGGGCGACGAAACGCGGTGCGGTCGTATTCCAGGCGACGAAGAGCGGCTACCAGTCGGCCACGCTGCGGCTCCGCGTCCGCTAGGGACGCGCTCGCGTGGGCCTGCGCGGCGGCGGGCCCACGCATCCACTCAGGTTTAGAGCGGCGGCGACTCCGCCGATGACGCAGGTATGCTCGCGAGACTGCGGCTGTGAACGCTGGCATCGTCACCGGTCTGATCGGGCTTGGCGCGGGCGCGATCGCGCTCTGGATCGACGTGCGGTTCCCGCAGCTCGCGCCGAAGGAGATGGCGAAGGCGGTGCTCCACGCCGCAGCGTCGCTCGCCCTCGGCTACGCCACAAGTCCCGCGATCCAGGCGCTCGTCGCGTACGAGGATCACCGCCTGACGCTTCTCGCCGTCTTCGGGCTCGCCTTCCCTTCGATCGTCTACTGCCTGCTGGCAGGGATCTGGGTGATCAAGCTCGCACAGCGCTCGCTGAGCGGGCATCTGCGCTGAGAGCGTTCCCAGCCCGCGTTTTTGCGCGCGCGAAGGAAGGTAAAGAAGCATCGTGCGTTTTCGACGGGGTGCCCGCCTAGATCCCGACCAAGTCACCGACGTTCGCGGCCGGCGGATGGGCCCCGGCGGCCTGGCGTTGGGCGGCGGCGGCCTCGGCGGCGCCGCGGTGATCATCTACCTGCTTTTCGTCCTACTCACCGGCGGGGGAGGGCTCGGGCAGCTCGCGCCGCTCGAGGACCAGCAGGTCGGCCAGGGCGACACGCCCAGCGAGGTCTCGCGGGAGTGCCGGACGGGCGAGGACGCGAACGAGCGGCAGGATTGCCGCATCGTCGGTGTCGTCAACAGCGTCCAGAGCTTCTGGGACGGTGTGTTCCAACGCAGCAACCGCGAGTACCCGTACGCGGACACCGTCTTCTTCACCGACCAGGTGCAGACCCAATGTGGCTTCGCCAGCTCACAGGTCGGGCCCTTCTACTGCCCGCGGGACCAGCAGGTCTACATCGACCTCGGGTTCTTCGACGAGCTGCAGTCGCGCTTCGGCGCCGGGGGTGGGCCGTTCGGGCAGGCCTACGTGATCGCCCACGAGTACGGTCACCACGTCCAGAACCAGCTTGGCGTGCTCGAACGGATCGGTAACGACCGCCAGGGACCGCAGAGCCGCGCGGTGCGGTCCGAGCTCCAGGCCGACTGTTACGCCGGCGTCTGGGCGGCAAACGCTGTCCACACGGGCCTGATCGAAGAGCTCACGCAGGCCGACATCAACGAGGGCCTCGACGCCGCGACCGCAATCGGCGACGACCGCATCCAGGAGCAGACCCAGGGTCAGGTGAATCCCGAGACCTGGACGCACGGCTCCTCGGAACAACGCCGCCGCTGGTTCTCGCGCGGCTATGAGGAGAAGCGACCGGCAGTCTGCGACACCTTCACCGGCTCGATCTAGGAGAGCCCCTCGCGAATGCGGCGCAGCGTCTCGACCAGCCTGGGCATCGTCCGGATGACACCGTCGGCCTCCTCCTCGGCGGCGGGAGGCTCGCCGTCGAACCCGACGGCAACCACGCGCAGGCCGAGGTCCTGTGCCCTCCTGACGTCCCGCGACGTGTCGCCGACAGCGACAGCGCCTTCCGTTTTCGCCGCCGCGCGGGACTTCCCAGTGACGCTGTCGCTGCCATCAACCCGCTCGAGATAGATCTCGCCCACGAGGTCGGCCCACTCGGACAGGTCGATCTTCGGCAGCGAGTGCTTGCGGATCAGCTCACGGGCGAGCCAGCGGGCGCAGTGCGCCTCGTGGTCGAGCTCGTCCATCGCCGAGGGTTCGACCTCGGCGCCCGTTATCCGGTTCAGGGCTTCGATCATCGACTCCTGCGCCAGCGGGTCGTCGCCGACGAAGAGCGTTCCGTCGCAATCGAAGAGGACGAGCATCTGGCGCTCGAGCCAAGAGGCGACTCCGGGAATTTCCATCCGGGTTTGCTCAAGAAGCGTTTCGCCGACCAGGGCCAGGGTAGGAGCGCGCTCGACAAAACTACGAGAGGAGGAGTCGTGGCCCAGAGTGAGCTCGCGACGAAGCTCGGCGACTACGTCGAGGATGCCCATGCGATGGAGTCGAATGTCCTGCAGATGCTGGACTCGATGATCGCGACCACCGACGACACGCAGATCCTGCGCCAGCTCGAACAGCACCGCAAGCAGACGGAACGGCACCAAGAGCGGCTTCGCGATCGGCTCGAGGCGCTCGGGCGCGGAACCTCCTTGCGCAAGGAGGGTCAGACGCTCGCCGGTGCGCTGCTCAAGGGCGTGGCCGATCAGGTGAGAGGCGACAAGCCCGGCAAGAACGCCCGCGACGGCTTCGTGACCGAGCACATGGAGATTGCGGCCTATGAGCTGCTGGAACGCTTGGCCGTACGCGCCGGCGACGAGAAGACGGCGCAGGTCGCGCGCCAGAATCGGCGAGACGAGGAGGCGATGGCAAAGAAGATTGCCGGCAACTGGGACAAGTTCGTCGATCTCACCCTCGCCGAGGAGGGCATCGAGGCCCCGAAGCCCCGCGCTAGGAGGAGCCTAGCGCGCTGAGGTAGGCGGCGATGTCCCGGACGTCGGCGTCCGGAGCGCCGACGTCGGGCATGACGGTTCCCGGCTCGATCGACTGCGGCGACGAGATTCAGCGGATCAGGTTGCCCGGCGTAGCCGCCCGGCGATGTGCGACTAGCGCGCCGCTCCTGTAGCAGGAGGCACAAGCTCGACGCCGAACCGGAGCGCCGGACTCCACGAATCTCGGAGAAGCCACCGACCATGGAGGACTCATGACCAACCGCTCGCTGGCGCAGACACTTGCCCTCGTCTTCGGTGTCGCCTTCGTGGGCATCGGCGTGCTCGGGGTTCATCCCCGGCATCACAACCGATCTTGGTGACATCAAGTTCGCCGGGAAGGACTCGCCCTCCGAGCTCCTCGGCATCTTCCAGGTGAGCATCCTGCACAACATCGTTCACCTGCTCTTCGGCATCGCCGGCGTCGCGCTATCGCGCACGACTGCGAACGCCAAGATGTACCTGCTCTACTCGGGCGTGATCTACGTCGCC
>DASQTZ010000099.1:0-13576 GCA_035641605.1 Gaiellaceae bacterium
CCCCCGCCTCCAGCTGGCCCGCCTCGGCTTCTGTCAGGGTTCCGCCGGACTCCTTCGCGACGCGCCGCGAGAAGTGCGCGACTGCGTCGCAGGCCTGGCCGACGCGCCCCTTCGCGAGATGGTGCTCTGCGCTCGCCAGGAAGTTGCGCAGGTTCTCCGGGTTCCTGCCAGCATCGAAGCCTTCGACGGTGGACGCGAGCTCGGCGAGTGCGTCTGCCGGCCCCTGCGACTGCGGCGCGTTGCCCAGTGGCTGCCCGCCTGGCCCATCGGTCGTGACGGTTCTGTCCTTAGCCGCAGCCTCGGCTCCAGCGGCGAGGGCAATGATCGCGACGAACGCCATCGCGAGGCGGGGCTGTCGCGCCGGCAACCTAAGCTTCATGTTCCCTCCTTCGGAGGAGCGCCGCGGCGCCTGCGCTCTCCGGACCCGCCCGCCGTACCGTGCCGGTATCAGGAGATATATCAGACTCCCTGATATTGCTCAACTTGAGTTTGACCTCGCAGGCGAGTCAGGTAGCCTGATTAGACGACGCAGCATCCGGTACTACGCCGGATCACGAAGGAGGCGATGCCGGATGATGCTCCTCAAAGGAAAGGCGGCGATCGTGACGGGCTCGGCCCGCGGCATCGGCCGCGCGACCGCCGAGCTGCTCGCGGCGCACGGGGCGCGGGTACTCATCAGCGACCTCGACGAGCAGCTCGCGACCGAGGCGGCCGCCGCGATCGACGGCGAGACGGCGGTGTTCGCCGGCGACCTGACGAAGGACGGGGTCTGCGACGCCCTCGTGCAGCGCGCCGTCGACGCCTTCGGAGCTCTGGACATCGTCGTGAACAACGCCGGTTACACGTGGGACGGCATGGCGCACAAGATGAGCGACGATCAGTTCCGTGCGATGCTCGAGATCCACACGGTTGCGCCCTTCCGCCTGTTGCGCGCCGCGGCGCCGCATCTGCGCGAGCCGGCGAAGCGCGAGCAGGCCGAGGGACGCGAGGTGTTCCGGAAGGTGGTGAACGTCACGTCGATCTCCGGCACGCAGGGGAACATCGGGCAGGCGAACTACTCGAGCGCGAAGGCGGGGCTTGTGGGGCTCACGAAGACGCTCGCGCGGGAGTGGGGGCCGGTCAAGGTGAACGTGAACGCGGTCGCCTTCGGCTTCGTGGAGACTCGGCTCACGGCGCCGCCGGAAGAGGCGGGCGTCTTCCAGGCAGGCGAGGAGGCGATCCAGCTCGGGATACCGGAAAAGATGCGTGAGCTGGCGCCGAAGCTGATCCCGCTCGGCCGCCCCGCGACGCCCCGCGAGGCGGCGGGGCCGATCCTGTTCCTCTGCTCGCCGTGGTCGAACTTCGTCCACGGGCAGGTGATCACCGCGAGCGGCGGACAGACGACGGGAATGACGTCGTGAGCGACGTGGTCGCGAAGCCGTTCGCGGTCGAGGTGATCGGCCAGCGCGGAGAGCAGCACCGGTTCGAAGTCTCCGCGGAGGCGATCAGCAGATATGCCGGCGCGACGGACGATACGACTCCGGCCGCGCGCGAGGGACGCATCGCACCACCGATATTCGCGATTGTCCCGGTGTGGGAGGCGATCGCGCCCGCTTCGAGATCTGTAGCGTCGGACGAGGCGCGGCGGAGCGTCCTCCACTACGAGCAGGACATGCTGCTGCACACCCCGATCAAAGCCGGGATGACGCTCGTCTCCGACGCGGCGCCGATCGCCCTGCTGCCCCGGCCGAACGGGACGAGCCTCGTGATCCACACGCGGACGACGACGCCCGACGGCGCGCTCGTCAACGAGCAGTACGTGACGGAGTTCTTCCGCGGCGTGGAGGCGACGGAGGCGCTCGGCGACCGTGCGCCCGACCACCGGCTGCCGGACGACGTGAAGCCGACGGCGCCGCGAGCTGAGATCCGATACGAGGTCGCCGCCGACCAGCCGGCGCGCTATGCGGAGGCCTCCGGCGACTTCTTCGAGATCCACCTCGACGACGATGCCGCGCGCGCCGTCGGGCTTCCGGGTCGGATCGTCCACGGGCTCTGCACCATGGCCTTCACGGGTCGGGCGGTGCTGGAGGCCGCAGGCGTCGACGACCCCGGCGCGGTCGCGCGCATCGCCGTCCGCTTCTCCGCGCCGCTTTTCCCCGGCGACGGCGTCACGACCCGGATCTGGAACCTCAACGAGGGCGTCTTCGGCTTCGAGGCGTTCGACGGGCACGGGCGAGCCGTGATCAAGGACGGGCGCGCCGAGCTCCGGGCGTGAGCGCGATCAACGTCGACGCTGTCGTCGCGATCGACGTCCACACGCACGCCGAGGTCTCGCGGGCGACCGGTGCGGACGGGCTCACGCCCGAGCTGCGCGACGCCGCAGCGGGCTACTTCGGCAAAGACGCGCTACCTACGGCCGACGACGTCGCCGCCTACTACCGCGAGCGCAACCTAGCCGCCGTGATCTTCACGGTGGACGCCGAGTCGGTCACCGGGCGTTCCGCGGTCCCAAACGAAGAGGTCGCTGCAGCGGCGGCCGCGAATGCCGACGTGCTGATCCCGTTCGCCAGCATCGACCCGGCGAAGGGCAAGCGGGCCGTCGACGACGCTCGCCGCTTGATCCGCGACCACGGGATCCGCGGCTTCAAGTTCCACCCGAACCTCCAGGCGTTCTTTCCGAACGAGCGCGGCGTCTACCCGCTCTACGAGGTCATCGCCGAGGCCGGCCTGCCGGCGCTCTTTCACACTGGTCACTCGGGCATCGGTGCCGGCCTTCCCGGCGGCGGCGGGATCCGGCTCAAGTACTCGAACCCGATGTACGTGGACGACGTCGCGGCCGACTTCCCGGAGCTCCCGATCGTCCTCGCCCATCCGTCCTTCCCCTGGCAGGACGAGGCGATCTCGGTCGCGCTCCACAAGCGCCAGGTCTACATCGACCTCTCCGGGTGGTCGCCGAAGTACTTCCCGCCGGAGCTGGTGCGCTACGCGAACACGTTGCTGCGGGACCAAGTGCTCTTCGGCTCGGACTATCCGATGATCACGCCTGACCGCTGGCTCGCGGACTTCGAGCAGCTCGACATCCGGCCCGAGGTGAGACCGCTGATCCTGAAGGAGAACGCAGCTCGGCTCCTCGGCCTCCCGCGAGACGAGGCGTGATGGACGGGTTGATGCAGGACGTGCCGCTGACGATCGATCTCATCGCCCGCAGGGCGATGCAGGTGGGGGCGGACCTCGAGGTCGTGTCGGTCGAGCCGGCCGGCGTCGACCGCCGCACGTGGACGGAGATCGGAGAGCGCGTGCTGCGCCTTTGCACGGTGCTCGACGAGATCGGCGTCGCGCCGGGGGGACGAGTCGGCACGTTCGCCTGGAACGGCCACCGGCATCTCGAGCTCTACTTCGCCGTCCCGTGCAGCGGCCGCGTGCTGCACGCGGCGAACGTGCGCCTCCACCGGGACCAGGTGGAGTACGCGATCCGCCACGCCGAGGACCAGATCCTCTTCGTCGACGCGTCGCTCACCGGCACGCTGGCGCCGCTCAGAGATCGTCTCGCCGTCCGAGACGTCGTCGTCATGGACGACGGCGCGGAGGTGGACGGGGCGTTCGCCGACTGTCCGCGCTACGAGGAGCTGCTCGCGGCCGCGGAGCCCGCCGAGGACTTCGCGCGCGCCGCCGAGAACGACGCTGCGTCCGTCTGCTTCACGAGCGGGACGACGGGCAACCCGCAGGCGGTCGTCTACTCGCACCGGTCAATCGTCCTCCACGCGATGGGCGCCCTGATGGTCGATTCCCACTCCGTTCGCCGCGGCGACGTCGTCCTGCCGTTGACGCCGATGTTCCACGTCAACTGCTGGGGGCTGCCGTACAGCTCGGCGCTCGCGCCGGCAAAGCTCGTCTTCGCGGGCTCGGACACGAGCCCGGAGGCCGTCGCACGGTTGATCGAGTCGGAGCGTGCCACCGTTCTCGCGGGCATCCCGACGTTCTGGGTGCAGATGGCCGACGTCTTCGCCGAGGGCGGTTACGACCTCTCGTCCGTCCAGCGAATCCTCTGCGGCGGCGCCGAGGCGGCGCCCTCGCTGATCGCGCGCTACCTCGAGCGCGGCATCGACTTCCTCCACGCGTGGGGGATGACCGAGATGTCTCCGAGCGGCACGGCCGTGTGGCACCGCTCAGGCGAAGACCCTCCGGCGGAGGGCGCCCAGGGCGTGCCGGTCCCGGGTGTCGAACTGCGCCTCGTTGCGGACGAGGGAAGCGTCTTGCCTTGGGACGGACAATCCACCGGGGAGCTGGAGGCCCGCGGGCCGTGGATCGCGCGTGCCTACCTCGACCCCGACGACGACTCCAACGCGACGCGCTTCCACGACGGCTGGCTCCGGACCGGGGACGTCGCCCGAATCGCGCCCGACGGGACGGTCACGATCGTCGACCGCACGAAGGACCTCGTCAAGTCGGGCGGCGAGTGGATCAGCTCGCTCGAGCTCGAGCGGGCGCTGGTCGCGCACACGGAGGTGGCCGAGGCGGCGGTGATCGCGTTCCCGCACCCTCGCTGGGGCGAGCGGCCAGCGGCGTTCGTCGTCCCCGCCTCGGGATCGGAGCCATCTCCGGAGGAGCTCAAGGAGTTCCTGCAGGGGGCGGTCGCGAGCTGGTGGGTCCCCGACGTGATCGAGATCGTCGCGGAGCTCCCGAGGACGGGGGTCGGCAAGCACGACAAGCGTCGCCTGCGAGCCGAGCATGCGTCGCGCTTGGCTGCCTCCGTGGAGGCGAGAACGTAGAGCTGTATCAGGCTTCCTTGCATCCGCCCCGTGGAGTCTTTAGAGTCATTCCGCGACCTCGACGAAGGAGAGCAGACGCCATGGGGAGAACGTTCGCGATCGCGTTGAGTGTGCTCGTCGCGGCGGCGCTGGTGCCGCTGGCGACCGGCTCTACCTCCGACAAGCAGGCGTTCAGAGGCACGGTCTACCTGGGCATGGACACGCCGCTGACGGGCCCGCAGGCGATCGTCGGCCAGGGCGACCGTGAGACCATGCGCGCTCTCGTCGCCTACTGGAACTCCCGTGGCGGTATCAGCGGCCGAAGGCTCGTCGTCGACGTCCTCGACAACGGCTCCAATCCGTCGCAGGCGGTTCAGAACGTCCAGCGCTTCGTCGGCGACTCGAAGTACGTCGGGATCCTCGGCTCCGGCAACGCCGCCGCCGCCGTGGCTACCGCGCCACTCGCGACGAACGGCCGCATTCCCTTCATCGCCCTCTCTCCCCCGACCACGATCGTGTCGCCGCCGCGCCCTTACGTGTACGTCGCGCTGCCGACGTCGCGCCTGTACGCCTACAACATGGCGCGGTACCTGCGGCGTCTCGGTGTCCGGCGGATCGCGCTTATGGGCGACAACGGCGGCTTCGGCCGAGACGGTGTCGGCCAGGTCGAGTCGCTCGCGCGGCGGTACGGCCTCACTGTCACGCAGCGGGTGATCTTTTCACCGACCACAACCAGCTTCACCGCCGAGCTGAGCCGGATCAGGAATTCCGACGCCCAGGCGCTCTGGCTCTGGACGGTCACGCCGGCGGCGACCACGATCGTGAAGGAGTTCCGGCAGCTACGGATGTCGCAGCGGCTCGTGCTCACCGGCGGCAACCTGTCCCCGCAGTTCCTCCAGGGAACGTGCCCGGACGTGAACGGCGCCCTCGTCAACGGGTATCTCGGCAACGTCTGGCGGTACCTCCCGAAGAAGCACCCGAGCCGCACGCCGGCCCAGCTCGTGGAGCGTCTCGTGAAGCACCGGATCTCGGTCTTCAACGTGGACGCCTCGACGGCGCTGTACGGGTTCAAGGCGGCGATGGTGCGCGGCGGCTTCAGCCGTGCGGCGGTCAACACGGCGCTCGAGACGAAGCTCCGTGGGTTGCCGACGCCCGGTGGCCGCTTGTACTTCTCGAGCACGAACCACAGCGGCATCCAGCTAACGAGCATGTGGGCGGGCCGGATCACGTCGTGCCAGCCGAGGCCGCTGTTCGGCGCGGCGTTCCGCAGGCGCTGACGGCCGCAGCTGCCTGCGAGACGAGCGGCGTCAGCAAGGCCTTCGGGGCAGTCGCCGCGGTCTCCGACGTCAGCGTCCGCGTGGAACGCGGGTCGTTGACGTGCCTCATCGGCCCGAACGGAGCGGGGAAGTCGACGTTGCTCGCGTGCATCGCGGGCCTGACCCCGGTCGACAGCGGGCGGGTCGTGGTAAACGGCGAGGACATCACGACGTGGACGGCCCATCGCCGCGCGAAGGTCGGGCTCGCAACGGTCTTCCAGACAACTCGCGCCGTCCCGAGCCTCGACGTACTCGAAAACGTCATGGTCGGCTGTCATCCATGGACGCGGACGGGGTTCGTCGCGGGAATGTTGCGACCGCCGTGGCAATGGCGGGAGGAGCGGTCGATGCGCGCCGCGGCCCACGAGGCGCTCGAGCTCGTCGGTCTCGCTGGCCGAAAGTACGTGCCGGCAGGCTCGCTTCCGCTCGGCCAGCTCCGCCTGCTCGCCGTGGCGCGCGCCCTCGCCCAGCGGCCGAGCGTCCTTCTGCTCGACGAGCCCGTTGCCGGCCTGCGGGCGGGCGAGAAGGCACGGCTCGTCGAGGTCTTCACGAACCTCAAGCGACAGCGCCTGACGCAGGTCCTTGTGGAGCATGACATGCAGTTCGTCGGGTCGGTGGCCGACCGCGTGATAGTGCTCGACCGAGGTGGCGTCATCGCGGACGGGCCCCCAGCCGAGGTCCGCAAGGACGAGCGTGTCGTCGAGGCGTATCTGGGATCGTCCTCGCTGTGAGCGCGCTGTTCGAGATCGAGCGCCTCGTCGTCCGCTACGGCGAGGCGGTGGCCGTCGACGGCATTTCGCTGCGCGTAGACCACGGCGAGCGCGTCGCGCTGATCGGGCCGAACGGCGCAGGCAAGACCTCGTTGCTGAACGCGGGCTGTGGCGTGATCCGACCGGCCTCGGGCCGCGTCCGCGTCGACGGCGACGACGTTACCGGCGCAACACCGGCAGTGCTCGTCCGGCGAGGCGTCACCCAGGTGCCGGAGGGACGGCACGTTTTCGCGTCATTGCCGGTCGAAGCGAACCTCCAGGTCGGCGCGTACGGACGCTTCTTCAGCTTGAACGTCATCTCCTCGACGCTCCGATACGTCCGACGACGCGCGGACGTACGCGACCGGCTCGACCGCGTCTACACGCTGCTGCCGAAGCTGCACGAGCTGCGCGAGCGCCCGGCAGGGCGAACCTCCGGCGGCGAGCAGCAGATGGTGGCGATCGGCCGTGCGCTGATGGCCGAACCGCGCTTGCTCGCCGTGGACGAGCTCTCGCTTGGACTGGCGCCGCTCGTCGTCGACCAGCTCGCGGAGTTCCTGGTGCGGCTGAACGAGGAAGAGGACGTCGCGATCCTGCTCGTCGACCAGAACGCCGTCCTCGCACTTGCGCTGTGCGAGCGCGCTTACGTGGTCGAGACCGGCCGCGTCGCCGTCGAAGGGCCAAGCTCGGAGCTGCGTGAGCGCGCCGAGCTGCGGGGCGCGTACCTCGGCGGTGGCCCGTGACGACGTTCCTCCAGCTAATCGTGGTCGGCATCTCGACAGGATCCGTCTTCGGGATCGTCGGCGTCGCACTGGTCCTCGTCTACCGGACGACCGGGATCGTGAACTTCGCCCAGGGCGTCTTCGCGGTCCTGGGAGGCATGTTCACGTTTGAGCTCCGCCCGCACATGCCCCTCCTCGCGGCGATCGTCCTCGCGGTCTTGCTCGCGGCAGTCCTCGGGACGCTCGCGGCGCTGGTCGCCGTCGGCTTCCGCGGCCGGACGACGCATCTTGCCAGCCTCGTCATCACGGTCGGCATCGCCCTGCTCGCGGAGGCGATCCTGCTGGCGACGGTCGGCGAGGTCCCTCGCTCGTACGCCGGCGTCTGGCGGCACGCGTGGGACGTCGGCGGCGTGCTCATCCAGCCCCAGTACGTGCTGATCGCGGGAGTTGCGCTAGCTGCGACGATCCTGCTGACGCTCTTCCTTCGCGGGACGGTCGTCGGGCAGGCCCTCATCGCCTCCGCCGACTCGGCGCGAGCCGCGGAGCTCGTCGGGCTGAACGTGCGCGCGGTCGCCGTCATCGCGTTCGCCGTCGCGGGCGGCCTCTGCGCCCTCGGCGGCGCGCTCCTCGCTCCGACTGTGCCCGTCGTGTACAACGCCGACCTCGCGCTGACGATCAACGGCTTCGCGGCGGCCGTCTTCGGCGGGCTCACCTCGATCCGGTTGGCGCTCCTGGGCGGGTATGCCCTCGGCATCGTCGAGCAGCTCGTCGTCGGGTACATCGACCCGCAGTACAACCTCACGATCGCCCTCGTCGTGATGCTCGTCCTGATCGGCTGGCGCTCGCGTCGCGAGCTGGTGGCGTGACCGCGTCGCGGCGATGGACGGGCCCTGTGCGGCTGACGTTAATCGCCGGGGCGGCGGTCTTCGCCTGTTGGCTGCCCTTCCAGCTCTCGCAGGGCCAGCTCGGTCTCTACGACCGGATGGGCCTCTACACGCTCGTGGCGATCGGTCTCACGCTGCTCATGGGCTTCGCCGGCCAGGTCTCGCTCGGGCAGGGCGCCTTCTTCTTGATCGGCGCCTACACCTCCGCGCTCCTGACCGTCGGGCTCGACCCCGACGACCGGCTTCTCGACCCCGACGCCGGAATCGACCCCGTGTTGGCGGTCGTCGTCGCGCCCGTAGTGACGGCGGCGATCGCCGCAGTCATCGGCGTTCCGCTGCTTCGCCTCCGCGGACACTATCTCGCCTTCGCGACGCTCGCGTTCCACCTGATCATGTCGTCACTCCTATTCGCGCAAGATCGGTTCACCGGCGGGCAATACGGCGTCACCGTCACGAAACCGCTCGAGGTCGGCGGTCGGACGATCAACGGCGCGACGCACGCAGCCGTCGCGTGGGCGCTCGTCGCCGTCGCGCTAGTGCTCTCCGCGAATCTCGTCCGGTCGCGCGCCGGTCGCGCGCTGCAGACGATCGCCGTCAGCGAACTGGCCGCCGCCGGCACGGGAATTCCAGTCGCGACGTTCAAGCTGCGACTCTTCGTGTTCGCCGCTGCGCTCGCGGGCCTGGCGGGTGGCCTGTTCACCTTCTACACGCAGTTCGTCGGCCCCGAGGACTTCGGGATCGTTCTGAGCCTCCAGTTCGTGCTGATGGTCGCCGTCGGGGGGCTGGGGAACGTGTACGGGGCCGTGGTCGGCACCGTGGCCATCCTCTATCTCGAGCACGAGGTTCGCGAGCTCGGCACGCGCGAGAGCTTGCTTGGCTGGGATCTGCCGGCGCAGGCGCCGAGCGTGCTCTCGCTCGGAATTTTCGGCTTGATCCTGATCGCCGTCATGCTCTTCTTCCCGCGAGGTCTCTTGCCGGCTGTCGTGGATGGCGCGCGCGCCGCGCGTCGGCGGGCGCCATGGACGAAATGACCACGCCGTAGGCGATGCTGACATCACGTTCGCCGTCGCCTCCGAGGCGAAAGCGCCTGCAAAATGCCCCTTCTACCTTCGGAGCGCGCGAAGACCGCCGATCGGTTCGGCCGGCGCCACGGGTTGCGGGAATTCGCGGCTCTGGCCGGCTGCGTGCGGGGATTCCCGTGCGGGATATGAGCGGGATGGAATTAGGCCGGCGGTCGTCAGCCTAGACGGACAACAAAAAAGTGCAGATTTGCAGGTACTTTACGGGAGCGACGGGACTCGAACCCGCGACCTCCGGCGTGACAGACCGGCCCGGCGCAACCCGCTACAGCCGGCTACGACCCGGAATCACCGGCTAGAGCAGGCATTTCCTCGCCGAGCAAACCGGCTGTGACCGGCTACGACCGGCTCCCGCCCGGCACAGCCTGTGTGGGATCTGTGTGGTCGCTCCGGTGCCTTTTGTGGCAACACCGCATGGCGGGAGCGACGGGACTCGAACCCCCAGAGCAGGCATCTCGTTCGGTGCCGAACCGGCTACGACCGGCTACCGGCCGGTAGAGCCTTGTAGTACGCGTGTAGCCGGGTCGGTGTCGGATCAGGCAACAGGCTGAGCAATCGCGCTCACGGCGATCAGAAGGCCGACGGCCCGGATTTGCCGACGCTCGACCTTTAGTCGCGCGGTGCTTATCGTGCGAGCAGAAGTACCGTGAACGTGATCGAGACCGACCGCCTTCTCCTGGAGCCGTTGGACGCGTCCCGGCTAGAGGACTTCGTCGCGCTCACCGCTGATCCGGACACCATGCGTTACTGGGCGCCTGGTGGGCCGTTTAGGCGTGAGGCAGCGGAGCGGAACTTCGCGGCGTCGCTTGCACGAGTCCAGGAACACGGCTTCGGCCGACGCTGGATCGTGGCGAAGAAGAATCATGCCGGGCTGGGCTTCACCGACACGAAGTATTTCGGCGAAAGCTGCGATGACGTCTCGCCTGAGGAGGTCGAGCTCGGTTGGATGCTCACGCCCGCGGCATGGGGTCAGGGATATGCGACGGAGGCCGGAGGGGCCGTCCGTGACGAAGCGTTCGACCGGCTCAAGCTCGAGAGCGTCGTCGCCGTCCATCACCCTGCGAACGCGGCGTCCGGACGGCTCATGGAGAAGCTCGGCATGGCGTTCGAGCGCGATGTCGTCGACAGGAGCGGTTGGCCGTATCGCCTTTACCGCCTGACGCGGGAGCAATGGGCGTCAAGGCGATGAGCCGCAGGCGTCGCTCGTCCGGACTTCGCGCGCGTTCAGCTGGAGGTCAACGGAACGAGATCCGTTGATGTCGGCAGCCCAAATACTGCGCCAGGATCGGCAATCGAGAAGTGCACCGCGTGCGGCGCCGCTGAGCTTGTCCGCGTCGTTTTTGAGGCTCGACGGGTCGGCGATGTCGAGCGAGAGGTGCGGAGGTGTGGAGCGCGTTGGAGTGGGGGCGCATCGCGGTGCCGTACTGCGAAATCATTGCGACTGACAAGCAGGCGGTCGACGCACTCGGGCGCGCCAGGATCATGGAGCGAACTGGCATGCACGTCGTCAAGAGCCTCGATGATGCGGCCGCCGCGCTGACCTGAGCGCTAACGCCGTGTCAAGATTCGCTCCTTCGCAGTGGAGCTTCCGTTAGGGCCGAGGCCGCGATGACAGCAACCGCCCGCCCGCGCCCGGGTTTCCGACCGAGGCGGTCACGTACCCGCACGGGTGAAGGTCACGTGCGTGACTCCGCTGGGCGAGGAGACGGCCTCGACCTTGTAGTCGTTCTCGAGGCTCTCGAGCCCGTCCCAGAGGCGTACGCCGCGGCCGAGCAGGATCGGGACGACCACGATGTGCATGTGGTCGACGAGCCCGGCGGCGAGGAAGTCGCGGATGATGGTGGCGCCTCCGCCGATGCGTACGTCCTGACCCTCCGCAGCCTCCCGGGCGGCCTCGAGCGCCTCGGCAGGCGACGCGTCGATGAAGTGGTACGTCGTTCCGCCCTCCATCGCGATCGACGCACGCGGGTGGTGGGTGAGGACGAAGACGGGCGTGTGGAAGGGCGGGTTGGCGCCCCACCAGCCCTTCCACTCCGGGTCCTCGTGCCATCCGGGGTAGCCGAACTTGCCGGCACCCATAATCTCGGCGCCGACACCAGAGTCGTGCAGCCGCAAGAAGGTGTCGTCGATGCCGCCGCTCCCGCCGGGCTGGCCGACCATCTCACCCCACCAGCGGGTGGCGAACATCCACTCGTGCAGCCTCTCGGCGGCGTGGCCGAACGGTGCGTCGAGGCTCTGAGGCTCGCCGGTGCCGAACCCGTCGAGCGAGATTGAGAACTGTTGGACGCGGGCGAGTGACATTGGCTGGCTCCTTCGGCAGATTCGGGTTGGGCTTCACACACGAACAGACCCGATGACGCCGGCGAAATCATCGGCCGGCGGAAGGGCGGGGCGCCTGATCCGGGGCGCGCCCGAGGCGGTAGATCGGCTGCCCGCGGGGCTCGCGGCACCCGACTCCGCCTCGCGCCGCACGGTGCCCCAGGCTCACGGCGCCTCGGCGCGGAGGATGACGCTGCCGTCGGCGGCGAGGCCAAAGCCCGGGTTGTGCGCGATCTCCCAAGCGTGCCCGTCGAGGTCGCAGAAGACGCCGGCGTACCCGCCGTAGAACGTCTTGGAGGGCTCTCGGGTGATGCTTCCGCCGGCCTCGCGGGCTCGCTCGATCACGGCGTCGACCTCTTCGGCTGACGCGACGTTGTGCGCGAGCGTGATGCCGCCCCAGCGCGCGCCGTCGTCGGCGATACCGGAGTCTGCCGCCAGCTTCTCCCGCACCCAGAGCACGAGCACGACGCCGTTCGCCTGGAAGAAGGCGGTCTCCTCGATCTCGCGCACAGGTTGCCACCCGAGCGCCGCGTAGAAGGCGTTCGCCGTCTCGTAGTCGCTCACCCCGAGGGTGATCAGGGAGACGCTCTGCTTCATCGCCTACCTCCCTTCGATCGGACCGCGGAGCGGTCAGCTCAGCGCTGGACACGGTAATGCAGGTGCGTGACACCGTCCTCGCCCTCGAGGACGCGGGTGCGCTGCAGCTCGATCTGCTCGGCAGCGAGGCCCTCGAACAATCGGCGGCCCCGGCCGAAGAGGACGGGGACGACGTGGAGCTCGAGCTCGTCCAGCACGCCGGCGGCGAGCGCGAGCCGGGTGATGGCGGCGCCGTGGACGAGCACGTTCTTGTCGCCCGCTGCCTCCTTCGCTCGGGTCATTGCGGTCGTGACGTCGTCCACATAGCTGACGAGCGGCCACCGCGAGATGTCGATGCCGGGCTCGTGGCGCGCGACGACGAAAATCGGCACGCCGTCGTGGTGATCGCCGCCCCAGCCGCCCGCCGGCTCGAACGTCCCCCGCCCGGCGACGACCGCGCCGGTCGACATGAACTCGTCGTATATCCGGCCGTTCACACCCGACGGACGGCCTGGGACTCCTGACGGGCCGCCGGGTTCACTACCCGACCACAGCCAGTCGTGCAGACGTTCCCCGCCGTCGCCGAGGCCGTTCTCAGGGCTCTCGTTCGGTCCGGCGATGAACCCGTCGAGGGACATGGACATGTAGAGGACGGTTGCGGACATCGAGTCTCCTTTCTCGCTATGCCTGGCTACGGCCGCTCGCCGGTGGTGCCGGCGCGTGCGAAGGCTCAGGAAGTCGGATGCGTGCCGGGTGGACCGGTGAGCACCGTCGGGACATACTCGAGGAGCTGGAGTCGGCCGTCGAACGTCTGGCTGGCGACCATGTCGAGGGCGACGTCGGGATACCCGTCGTAGATCCGGTCGCGGCCGGTGCTCCCCGTGATCACGGGGAAGACGACCACGCGGAAACGGTCGACCAGGCCTGCCTCGAGGAGCGAGCGGCAGAGGCTGAGGCTGCCGAGGGTGCGCATCGGGCTGCTGCCGCGTAGGGTGCGCAAATTCGGACATGTCGGAGACCGGCCAGCTTTCAGCGACGGGTCGGTTATCTGAGCCCACAGGTGGGTAGGTAGCGGAACCTTCGACGTCGGCGTGCGAGATGTGCTATTCGCGCGCGCGTACATCTCATAACCAGTCTGACCCCTACAAGCGCTTAAGTGTGGCCGTTGTGCGCGGCGCCGCGGTGCGCCAAGAACGCGATTACG
>DASQTZ010000100.1:0-34347 GCA_035641605.1 Gaiellaceae bacterium
TTGGAGGGACTTCGCCATCTCGCGCACGGCGCGTGAGAAGTCGGCCTTCGGGTCGGAGACGACCGCCGGGTTGCCCCGGTTGACGGCCAGCGGCACAGCCCGGTCGCTGGGGATCTCGTAGCGAACCCGCTGCTCGAGCGCCGCCTCGACCTCTCCCCGCTTCATGCCGACGTTCGAGTTCGCCCGATTGAGGACGATGCGGATCCGCTCGGTCGGGAACGAGAGCAGGTCGAGTGTCTGGAGGCTGAGCCGGACGTTCTTGATCGTCGGGACGTCGAGCCCGCAGAGGAGCAGTAGCTCATCGGTGGAGTCGAGCGTCGCCAGCATCGGCCCATGGAAGAAGGGCGACGTATCGACGACGATCATCTCGTAGGACTCCTTCGCCACCTCCAGCAGGCGGGAGATCTTCGCCTCGGTCACGAGCTCGGCGTCCTCCGGCCGGACCGGCGCGGGCAGGACGTCGACGCCCGACGAGTGCCGGGTCGTGTAGCCCGCCAGCTTCTCCGGGTCGAGCTCGCCCGGCGCGACGACCAGGTCGTAGATCGTCTTGTCGGGCTCGATCCCGAGCATGATCGCGGCGTCGCCGAACTGGAGATCGAGGTCGAGCAGGAGCGTCCGCTTGCCGCCGTGCTTCGCGAACGCGGTGGCAAGGTTGGACGACATCACGGTCTTGCCGGTCCCGCCCTTGGGCGAGAACACGGTCAGGATCCGGCCGAGCTCGCCGACGTGCCCTGTCTTGCCGTTGTGGCAGGCCTTCCGGATCGAGAAGACGACGTTGTCCGGCAGCTGCGGCAGCAGCAGCACGTCCGCGACGTCAGCCTCGAGCGCGGCGTCGAGCAGTGCAGAAGCCTCGCCGGAGGCGAGCAGGACGATCGGTGCGCGAGTGTACTCACGGATCGCGGCGAGGTCGTCTGCAGGCAGCTCCGAAGAGCGAGTCGCGTGCAGGACGGCCTGCAAGTGGCCGCCCGCCAGTGCGCCCGCCCCTTCGCGCACGGACTGGCTGCGGCCGACCAGGTTCATCTCCGGGTTGTGCGTCAGCGCCTCGGTCAGCTCGTTGAGGCCCTCACAACTTCCGGTAACGAAGATCCGGATCCCCTCGTGGTATGTCTGCGGATCGACGCTCATCGGACGCCCTTTCCGGTCACGAGCTCGCGCCGGGTGCGGCGGTTGAGCCCTTCCGTGATGATCGACAGGTCGGACTCCGCGCCGGCCTTGCTGTCGGCGGCGTCCGTCACCGGGCGAAGCTCGAGCGCCCACTCGCCGTACTGGAGGACATGGAAGAGCTTCTGCGACTGCGCGTCGCTCACGGCGAGCAGTGCCGCATAGGCCTCTTCCGGCCGCGCGGTCAGCTTGCTCTCGACGCCGGACTCGCCGGGTGCCCTCAGCACGAGCAGGTCGCGCAAGACGACGCGGGTGACCCGCAGGCGACCCGCGCACTCGCACTCCAGCGAGCCGACGAAGTCGACGCGATCGCCGGTCTGGAGCGTCCCCAGCAAGAGCTGGTGCTCGCTCCCCGGCACCTGCATCGCGCGCAGCCGGCCCTTGAGCTGGGCCTGGATGCCCTGCTGACCGAGGGGCTTGAAGCGGCTGAGCGTGACCTGCTCACCCTCGTAGACCCTCTCGGCCGCGACGAGCTGCTCGATCTGGTCCGGCTCCGAAATCGCACCGGGAACCACGTTGCGGCGGGCGACCTCGACCGGCTTCAGCAGGTTGCGGTCGGTCACTTCGGAGCCCGACGTGCCGACCGGGATCCCTCCCGCGGCGACGTACACCGACACGAGCTCCTCGCCGGACTGCACGCTGCGCTTGTAATTCGTCACGTAAAAGATCGTCAGCAGCGCGGCGAGAACGGCGAGCGCGACTGCGATCGCGATATTTCGAAGCCTGTAACTCATAGGGGCGGTTTCTCTCCTTCTCTCTACTCGTGGTTATTCGATCAGTTCGACTGTGCGCGCACCGAAATTCGGCGTACCTGCGGATGGATTTGAAACACCGGTCCAGACCATGTCCATGAAGTAGCCGTGAATCTTCGAGTCGGTCGCGCCATGGATGGTGTAACCGGTCACGTGGAAGACGGCGAAGCCGATGACGTGGTACTCGAAGCCGGCCCCCTGGGCCTGGACCGCGTCGTACACCGGGAACAGGAGGTCTGGTTCGTCAGCGAGGCGAAAGTCGAGCGCGTCTTTGACGTGCGACGAATTCGGCTTGATTCCGGGATCCGAGTAGTACCACTGCTGGATTTCCGAGTCGCCGTTGAACCCTTCGCGGATCCATTCGCCGATGTCCTGGAGTCCCGTCCCACCGTGCGAGCTGTCGATGTTGATGAGGCGGAACGCGCCGGGCCCGGTCTTCGCGAAGTCGATCGTCGTCGCTGCGCCCGGAGTGATTTGGCCGTTGCTGTCGTACTTGCCCCAGCACTGACGGCTCGGAGGGCAGTGGAGCATCTCGTGCTGCCAGTCGACGGCGATCGGGGCTGCGCCCCTCGCGCGGGTCAGCACTCCCGTACGCGCGACGGCTTTCGCGCGCACGTCGACCGAGCCTCGGCCGAACAGCTGCGCGAAGAACCCTGGTGCCGGACGCTCCGTGACGACTTCGATCGTGTCGTGCGGGATGAACGTCGTTCGGAACTTGACGTTCTTGGCCTCGAGTCCGCCATCGTTCGTCTCGGCATAGGCGAGAGCGACGGACTCGGCCGCCGCCGTACTCGCGGCGGGAAGTTCCTGCGCGCCGGCGAGCGCCGCGGCATCGGCGTTCGCCTGCAGCTTCCGGTCGGCGCGGTACCACGAGCCGACGTCGACGACCATCGCTGCCATGCCGACCAAGACCGTCAGGAAAAGCAAGGACAAAACAAGTGACTGGCCGCGCTGATTCAATTGACACGCTCCGTTGTTGTGCTGTTCATGCGGCCCGACTTGATGGTCATGCCGAGCAACTTGATCGAGTACGGGTAGCTCGCGGAAACCTCGACCTCGTCGCCCGCATCCCAGGACGACTCCACCGCGATCTGCAGGTCTGGTGCCTTCAGGTCCTCCGCGGCGCGTTGCACCTGGTCGACGGTGACGCTGACCGGGTCTCGCTCATGGCGCGAGACGGCAGCCTTACGGGCGCCCGCGCGAACCGCATCCGTCAGCGCCAGGTAGTGGTTGAACGTGACGCCAAACTGGATGATGCCGAAGAGAAGCATCACGAGGAGCGGCAGGACCAGGGCGAATTCGGTCATGGTCTGACCACGCTCTGAACGGATTGGGGCTCGGTGGTTCATGTGATTCTCGCGGGCTCTCTCTTTCTGGTCTTGCGGTGAAAATTGCGGCGGAAAAATGACTTGCGATAGTGAGGGGGCGGGCCCTTCGGACGGCGAAGGGCCCGCCTGCCATGCCTAACTGGCGCTAGCTGATGTAGCCGGCGACCCGAGTAATGGCGCCGATGATGTTGGTCGAGAGGAGCGACAGCGCACCGAACACGAGGGCCGTAATTACGGCCAAAACGACCCCGTACTCGGCCATGGTCTGCCCCTCCTCGCGCTTCTGCAGGGAGGCGAAGAGCTTCTGCACTTGTTTCACCTCCCTTCGGGTTCTCGGTCGGCGCGATCGAGCCGACGACGACACGTCAACTGAAAAGGAGGAGTAATTCGTTGCTTTTGTCGAGCGCTTCGTTGTCGGGGCGAATCCCAGCGTGCTCACGCCGAACCTTTCCGTCGATCCTTCCGGCGTGGCCGCCCCGCCTCAGGGCTCTCAATTGCCCCGTTCATCGTTCTGAGAAGCGGACCGGGCGATCCCTCGGTCTGGGGATTCCCCGAGTCGTCCCCCCATTCGAGGGAGTGGAGGCGGATGCCGCGACTCCGATGAACGGTTCGATTCCGTTGCGGCCGGGACTCGATTCAGAGATCTGCGCCGAAGTGGCGGCCTCGGCGCTCAAACGAGAGATCGGAGCAAGGGCAATGCCACAACGGACGTATCGCTTTCCAAGCCTGATCACGCGTTTCGTGCTGCTCTCGCTGGCCGCCGTCGCCTTGACGCTGCTGCGGCCGGCGTCCCGGGCGGGCGCACGCGTGCAGAAGACTCGTCGGCGCGGCTCCGGCGTTCGCCGGATCGCCGTCAGCCTCTCGTTCGCGACGCTCTTCTTCGCGGGCGCGGCCTTCTCGGCGGGAGCAGGCGACGTCGTCGCCAACCTCGTCGAGCAGCAGGCGGCGACGGCCAGCCAGGCGCCGGCCGAGGAGGCCGTCACCGAGGACTCGGAGTGTCCCGCGCGGTCTGAGAGCTGGAAGTTCGAGGAGTACTCGGAAGAGCCGGCATGTCCGGATGACGATGCTGCGGCGGCCGAAGAGGCCACCGGCGAGAGCGCAGCCGCTCCCGCCGAGGAGCCTGTCGATTCGGGGGCGGTCGCCGAGACCGCTCCGAGCGACGCCCCCCAGACCGAGTCACCGCCGGCCGCCGAGCTCGTCGAGCAGGCGGCGACCGCCGAAGCCGAAGCCGTGGCGGCAACCGAGAGCTCTGATGAACGCTCGGCCGCCGCCCCGAGCCTGAGCAACGCGGTCCAGGGCCAGGCGAGCAAGGAGCAGGCACGCCAGTCCGCTCCGCCCGCACAGAAGGACGACGGGGCTCCGCCGGTCCTCACGAACGAGACCACGATGCACACCTCGGCCGGGAAGCTCGAGCCGGAGCTCGACGATCCGAACACGGCCGCGACGATCTGGCTCCATCGGGCGCTGCCCGACCCGACGCCGCCCTCAAAGCGGCTGACGAAGCGGTTCGCGCGCAACCTGACCTACGCGTCGAACAAGTACCGTGTCCACTGGTCGCTCGTCCTCGGCGTGCTTCGCGCCCGGGGCTACCGCGGCTCGGTGCCGGCAACCAAGGTCGGCCTGAACCGACTGGCGCGGAACCTGGCGCGTCTCGGCGCTCGCCGCGACCAGTGGTCGGCGACCCTGGCGCTCGAAGGCCGGACGGCGTTTGCCGATCGGACGGTTGCACTCGCCCGCTACCACCGCGCCGTCGGGCTCAAGCCCCTCGTCCGCGGACTCGAGTGGGCGAAGCCGCAACTGACGAAGCGGCTGCTGAAGGACAACCGCGTCGCGATTTACTCCGGCGGCAGGGCCGACCTGCGCGCCGGCAAGATCGACGTGCGCGTGATCGTCCTGATCCGCTTCCTCGCGGAGGCGCACGGCCAGGTCACCGTGTCATCGCTCGAGAGCGGGCACCGGCTGTTCTCGCGGCCGGGCGTCGTCTCGGCGCACATCTACGGCCTCGCGGTCGACATCGCGGCCCTCGGGGGCGAGACGATCACGGGTCACAGTCAGCTACCGGGCTCGGTCACCGAGCAGGCAGTGCGGAACATGCTGCTCCTGCCGGCGGAGGTTCGGCCCGTTCAGGTGATCTCACTGCTAGGCCTGGGCGGCCCGTCGTTCCCGATGGCGAACCACGACGACCACATCCACGCGGGCTTCTAAATGCGTCAAGTAACCCTGAAGCGAGAGAACGGCGACGTCGTCGTCGACGATTGTGTCGTCGCCGATTCGCCGGTCTCTCGCATGAGGGGACTGCTCGGACGCAACGAATTGAGGCCGGGCGAGGGACTTCTCCTTCGCCCGGCCTCGTCCGTTCACACCTTTTTCATGCGCTTCCCGATCGACGCGGTCTTCCTGGACGAAGGGCTCCATGTTCTCAGGATCTCTGACGAGCTTCGCCCCTGGCGCGCCGCTTCCAGGCGCGGCGCGCGCGCCGTCCTCGAGCTCCCGGCGGGTGAATCCGCCCGCCGCGGGCTCGCGGTCGGCGACAGGCTTGCCTTCGGCTAGATGAGCTACGACGGCTACGACGAGACGGCTCGCGCACAGTGGCTGCGGAGCCCCTTCATCTCGCTTGCGGTCGCGCTCGTAGCCATCGTCGTCGCGGTCGCGTCGTTCGTGCGCCAGCAGAGCGCCCTCGATGCGGCGAACGTCGCCGAGCTCCACGCGAAGCGCGTCGAGCGGGAGCTCCGCTTCGTGCACGAGGACAACGACGAGCTCGCCGGGCGCATACGATCGACCGAGCGCGAGCTCCGGGTCACCCCCATCGCCGCCCGCGCGCTGAAGAGCGTGTTCACGATCTCTGCCGGCCGCCACTTCGGGACCGCGTTCGTAGCGTGGCGGGGCGCCGACGGGACCTATCTGATCACGGCCGCCCACGTCGTCGCCGGCCACGACGGCCCGGTGACGCTCGCGCGCAAGAGCGGGGAGTGGCAAGGAGAGATCGTGCGGCGCGATCGGAAGAACGATCTCGCGCTCGTTCGGGTCGAAGGCCGGCCCGACGGCGCGCCGCCACTCTGGCAGAAACCGCTGCGGGCAAAGCCGAAAACGGGGGAGCAGCTGCTCCTCGTAGGCAGCCCCTACGGCCTGAGCGGCACGGTCACGACGGGAGTTGTCAGCCGCGTAACGCGGCGGATGATCCAGACCGACGCGGCCGCAAACCCCGGCAACTCCGGCGGTCCGGCGGTGAACCGCAAAGGTCGCGTCGTCGGGGTCCTCCTGGCAGGAGGGGGAGAGAGCATCAACTTCGCCGTCCGCATCGAGCGCGTTTGCAAAGTCCTGCGCGGCTGCTGACGGCCCTCACCTTGACGGGCCGGAGAGCTTGCACTAGCTTTGCCCAGAGCTAGTAGCTACTAACTTTCGCCGCCACATCCTGGGAGGAGCCGAGGTGTCAGAGAACGGCAGTCGTGACGGCGCGGTTGTTACCGCGCACGAGATTACGCGCCGCTACGGAGAGGGCGACACCGCGGTGGACGCGCTCCGCGGCGTGACCCTCGACGTAGAGCAAGGGAAGCTGACGGCCGTGATGGGGCCGTCGGGCTCCGGCAAGTCGACGCTCATGCACATCCTTGCCGCGCTCGATCGCCCAACCGCGGGCTACGTGACGATCGCCGGGAAGCGGCTCGGCGAGCTCAGCGACAAGGACATCACGAAGATCCGGCGCAAGCACATCGGCTTCGTCTTCCAGTTCTTCAACCTGCTCCCGATGCTGACGGCGGACGAGAACATCGCCCTCCCGCTCACCCTCGCCGGCCAGAAGCCGGACAAGGCGTTCTTCGACGATCTCGTCAAGCGAGTCGGGCTCTCCGACCGCCTCACGCACCGCCCTTCCGAGCTTTCGGGCGGACAGCAGCAGCGCGTCGCGATCGCCCGGGCGCTCGTCTCGAGGCCGACCGTGGTCTTCGCCGACGAGCCGACCGGGAACCTCGACTCCAAGACCGGCGGCGAGATCCTCCAGCTACTCCACGAAGCGGTTGAGAACTACGGCCAGACGATGGTGATGGTCACACATGAGGCACACGCGGCGGCGGCGGCGGACCGCATCCTCTTCCTCGCCGACGGGGAGATCGTGAAGGACCTCGGCCGAGCCGACGAGGAGCAGATCCTCGAGACGGTCCGCGAGGTCACGCTGACGTGATCCGCGTCGCCCTTCGCGGCCTCACCGGCCGGAAGCTCCGCACCGTGCTGACGGCCTTCGCGATCGTGCTCGGCGTCGCGATGGTCAGCGGCACTTACGTCCTGACGGACACGATCAACAAGGCGTTCGACACGATCTTCTCGGAGTCGTTCGCGGGTACCGACGCGGCGATCACCGGCAAGGCACCGGACATCTCCTTCGAGGGCAGCACCGCCGAGACGCCGTCGGTGCCCGCCTCCTTGCTCGACCGGGTGCGCGCTCTGCCGAGCGTCGAGGAGGCGGCGGGCTTGGTTCAGGACGAGACTGCGACGAAGATCCTCAAGCCCGACGGCAAGGCGATCAACACCGGCGGAGCGCCCTCGTTCGGACTGGGCATCGACCCCTCTGTCCAACGCTTCAACCCGCTCCGGCTCGTCGAGGGCACTTGGGCACAGGCGGCCGACGAAGTGGTGATCGATGCCGGCACCGCCGACGACCAGGGCTACGGGGTCGGCGAAACGGTCCGAATCGCGACACTGAAGCCGGTCCGGCCCTTCAAGGTCGTCGGCATCGCGCGTTACTCGAACGTCGAGTCGCTGGGCACCGCGACGTTCGCCGTCTTCACGATCCCCGCCGCCCAGGAGCTGCTCGACAGGCCGAACCAGTTCGACATGATCCAGGCGGCGGCGAAGGAGGGGCTCACGCCGGAGGACGTCGTCGCCGACATCGAGCCGATCCTCCCGCCCACGGCGCAGGTCCGGTCCGGGATCGAGCAGGCCGACGAGGAGTCCAGCGAGGTCGCGGAGTTCACGAGCTTCTTCCAGTACTTCCTGCTCGCCTTCGCCGCGGTCGCGCTCTTCGTCGGAGCCTTCGTCATCTTCAACACGATGTCGATCACGGTCGCGCAGCGCACGCGCGAGCTGGCGACGCTCCGGACGATCGGGGCCTCACGTGCGCAACTGAGGCGGGCCGTCCTGCTCGAGGCGCTCGCGATCGGGGCAGCGGCGTCACTAATCGGGCTCGGGCTCGGGATCCTGCTCGCCGTCGGCCTCCAGAGTCTCTTCGACGCGCTCGGATTCGGCCTGCCGACGACCGACATGGTCATCGCGACCCGGACGCTCATCGTCGCCTTGGTCGTCGGCGTCGTCGTGACGGTGCTCGCTGCCTTCGTTCCGGCGCTCCGTGCGACTCGGATTCCGCCGATCCTCGCCGTCCGCGAGGGGGCCGAGCTTCCGAGGGGTCGCTTCTCGCGCCTCACCCCCTACATCGCGCTCATCGTCATCGCGCTGTCCCTCCTCCTACTCGGCCGTGCGATGTTCACGGACGAGCTGGATACCGGCCAGCGGCTGCTCACGATTGCCGGCGGCGTCCTGCTGCTCTTCGTGGGTGTCGCGATGATCTCGTCCAAGCTCGTGCGCCCCCTCGCCGCGGTCGTCGGCGTTCCGGGGGAAAAGCTCGCGCGCGTCTCCGGGTTCCTCGCTCGCCGGAACACGCTCCGGAACCCCGGGCGAACTGCGGCGACTGCCGCGGCGTTGATGATCGGGCTGGCGCTGGTCACATTCGTTGCCGTCCTGTCGAACGGGATGAAGGAATCGAACCGCGGCGCGATCGAGGAGCAGATCAGGGCGGACTTCGTCGTCACTTCCCAGGACGGCTTCACGCCGTTCGTGGCGACCGCCGGTGATGCCGCCGCGAAGGCCCCGGGCATCGAGGTGGCGACGAGCGTCCGCGCCGAGGTCGGCAAGGTCGCCGGGACGGACAAGTACATCACCGGGATCGAGCCGGACAAGATTGCCAGCGTCTACAACTTCGACTGGGAGCAGGGCTCCGATGACGTGCTCGGTCGACTCGGCGGGCACGGCGCGATCGTCGACAAGGACTTCGCCGAGGATCACCACCTCGAGCTCGGCGACCGGTTCCGGCTGTTGTCCGGATCGGGCCGCGCCACCACCCTCGAGGTGAGCGCGACCTACAACCCGCCGCCGTTCTACCAGCTGCTCGGCTCGGTGAGCGTCCTCAAGTCCACGTTCGACGAGCTCTACGACCGGCCCCGCAACCAGTTCACCTTCATCAACGTGCCGGGAGAGCCGACGCCGGCGGCCGAGCAGCCGCTCGAGCAGGCACTCGCGACCTTCCCGGACGCGAAGGTTCAGACCCGTGAGGCCTGGATCACCGAGCAGGACGAGGAGTTCAACTCCTTCCTGATCATGCTCTATGTCCTGCTCGCGCTTTCGGTGATCATCAGCATCTTCGGGATGATCAACACGCTCGCGCTCGCAGTGTTCGAGCGGACGCGAGAGCTCGGGATGCTCCGTGCCGTCGGCATGACGCGCTGGCAGGCGCGGGTCATGATCGGAACCGAGAGCGTGATTACAGCGCTGATCGGCGCCGCGATCGGCCTGCCGCTTGGGATGTTCCTCGCCGCTCTGGTCACGAAGGCGCTCGAGCAGTACGAGGTGCGCTACGCGATCCCGCTCCTCCCGCTGATCGCCTTCGCGCTCGTCGCGGTTCTGGTCGGACTCGTCGCGGCCATCATGCCCGCGCAGCGGGCAGCCCGGCTGAACGTGCTCCAAGCGCTCCAGTACGAATAAAGGCGTGGGGGAACCCCTGGTTTCCCCACGGACCCCCTCCTTGCGGGCGGGCTCCTCGCTTCCTTCGGGAGCGGAGCCGGCGGAGCGCCTGCTCCATCCATCTTTCTCTGTTTGTGGGCCTCCCGCGGGACAAAGCCCCGCTCCGGCGGCGGATCTCTGTCGCTCTCGGACGCGCTTGGCACGGATCCACAGGGGACGCGTCCGTTGCCAGGCACCGGACGCGTCTCGAAGGGCTAGCCTCGGCCGATGGTGTGGGCGATCTCCGGCGGCGCGGGCTTTCTCGGCCTGCACCTCGCACGGCGACTCCTCGCCGACGGCCACGAAGTGCGCTCGCTCGACCTCGTACCGCTCGACGAGCCGGGGCTGGCCCTCCACGAGCTCAGGGGTGACGTTCGGGACGAGGCGGCATGCCGCGAGCTCGTCGAAGGCGCCCGGATCCTGGTCCACGCCGCGGCCGCGCTGCCCATCCGCGGCTCGCGAGACGCGATCCGGTCGGTAAACGTCGACGGCACGCTGACGCTGCTCGCTGCGGCCGCCGAGGCCGGTGTCAAACGCGTCGTCCATGTCTCCTCGACGGCGGTCTATGGCGTGCCGGAAAAGCATCCGATCGAGGAGGACGATCCGCTGGTCGGCGTCGGGCACTACGGCGAGTCGAAGATCGAGGCTGAAGAGATCTGCCGGGCGTTCAGGCGCCGTGGCCTCGACTGCGTCATCCTGCGGCCGAAGACGTTCATCGGGCCCGAGCGGCTCGGCGTCTTCGAGATCCTCTTCGATTGGATCCGCGACGGCCGCCGCATCTACGTCCTCGGCGACGGCTCGAACCGGTATCAGCTGCTCGCGGTCGAGGATCTTGTCGAGGCGATCATGCTCGCGGCGCGGAAGCGGGCGGCCGAGGGTCACACCCTGAACGTCGGCGCCCGGGAGTTCGGCACGGTTCGCTCCGACCTGCAGGCCCTGATCGACCATGCCGGTTCGTCGAGTCGGATCACGCCGATCCCCGTTGGGCCGGCGGAGACAGTGCTTCGTGCGCTCGAGCTTGCGCGCCTCTCGCCGCTGGCCGAGTGGCACTACAAGACGGCCCACAGAGACTCGTTCGTAGACGTCTCCCGGGCCGAGCGCGTCCTCGGCTGGAGGCCGCGGCTCTCGAATGCAGCGGCGCTGATCGAGACCTTTGACTGGTATCGCGCCCACCGAGACGAATTGGCCGGCGCGGCCGGCGTCACGCACCGTGTTGCCTGGAACCAGCGGGCGCTCGGCGTGTTGAAGAAGATCTCTTGATGCAGCGCGATAACTGGGACGAGCTCTTCGACGAGATCTACCTGAGCACGTACTCGCCGCGTCTCGACGAGGTCGAGTCCGCCGAGGAGGCTCTCGCCGCCGCCAGGCTGGCCGGAGTCGAGCCTCCCGCTCAGATCCTCGATGCCCCAGGCGGCTTCGGTCGCCATTCGATCCCGCTCGCCGAGTCCGGCTACCAGGTCACTTCCGTCGACCGCTCCCCGGTTCAGCTGGAGGAGGCGCGGCGCCGGGCGGGCGAGGCGGAGTGGCCCAGGTTCGTACAGGCCGACATTCGCGAGCTGCCGTTCGAGGACGAGAGCTTCGACGCGGTCCTCAACCTCTTCAGCTCGATCGGATACCGAGGCGAGGAGGGCGACCGGCAGATGCTCACGGAGTTCCTGCGCGTGCTGCGACCGGGCCGCGCGCTCCTGATCGAGACGATGCACCGCGACCGGCTGATGGCGATTTTCCAGCCGCATACGTGGGAGCCACTCGACGGCCAAAACCTTGTGGCTGAAGCGCGGAGCTTCGACCACGTCGCCGGCGAGGTCGAGACCGAGCACATCCTCGTCGCGGGCGGATCTCGCCGCAGCTTCACCTACAGGATCCGGTGCTACACGGCGACCGAGCTCACCCGGATGCTCGAGGGGATGGGTTTCGGCGAGATCGAGTGCTTCGGCGACTACGACGGCGCTGAGCTCGCGCGCGAGACGAGACTAGTCATCCGCGCCCGCAAGGTCGAGAGGTGACCGACCTCGTCGCGACTCAGATCGGCGAGATCGCGCACGCGGCCGCGCCGGCGCTCGCTACTCGGCCGGCTCGTTAGGGTCTTCGTCGGCCGCAAGCTGGAGCGATCCCTCTCTCGCCTCCTCGAAGTGGCGCTGCTGGATGGGAGTCGCCCACTGGATGACTTCGTCGAGCTGCGCATTGCCGGCCCGTTCGTTCATCGTCCCGAGCACTTCCCAGTGGCCGACTTCGCCGGCCTCGGCCATCGTCAGGAACTCGAAGCCGTCGAGCCCGTCGGCGTCCTGACCGAGGTACGTCTGCATCATCTCGGTCGCCTCCTGCTTGGTCTCGCGCGCCTTCTCGAGGATCGCCGTCTTCTTCCCGTCGAAGCCCTCCGCGACGGTCGCCGTCCGCTCCTCGGTCTCCTTCGCCTCGTCGCGCATGCGCGCAAGCGTCTGCTTGAGCGCGCCGTCCTCGACGAGCTTCTCGATCTTCTCCGTTGCGCCCTGAGCCGCCTGAGCCAGCCCGATCACCTCGGCGACCTTCGTCTCCAGATTCGTCAGCTCGGCCATCATTCGCTCCTCTCTCGAGATTGGTGTGCGCGCTGAATACCCAGCGCGGCGCTGTCCAAACTAGGAGGGTTTGGCGAAACACAGTCTGTGCCGCAGGGCGACGAGCGGCGTTCCGCCAAACCCTCCTAAAGCGAAAGCTTGCGGGCGTAGAAACCCTCGGCGAGGCCGCTGGGCGAGTTCGACTCCATGCCGCGAAGGCGCATCAGCCCCATGAACAGATCCGCGGTGAACCAACGCTTCTCGCGTTGCGAGGGGAATGACTCGAGGAGCAGCTCGACCTTGCGCCGAGCGACATCCTTGTCCAGATGGAAGAAGACGTTCGGCGCACCGAGGTCGCCGTCGTACTTCGGAATCTCGTACTCGAGAATCAGCTGGTCGCGGAACGTGTTCCACGTCAGCTCGGCGACGAGCCGGTGGTCCTGGTGCCGGTCGGCGTCGTGGTGGGTGAGCACCAGATCGGGCTGCATCCGGCTCTTCAGCTCCTCGAAGAAGTCCTTGACCTCGCCGCCGTAGCGGAAGAACGCGTCGCGAAAGCTCTCGACTTCGACCTCGGCGCCGAATGCAGCCGCGCTGGCCTTCGCTTCCTCGGCCCTCCCGCGGCCGGCACTCAGCACGACCCACTGTAGGTCGAGCTCGGCCGCTTGGGCGAGACGCAGAAGCGTCCCGCCGCAGCCGATTTCGATGTCGTCGGCATGCGCGCCGATCGCAAGCACCTTTAACGGCGCCGCGCGGCCCAGCTCGAGCTTCAGCACCGGTCCCTCAGCCGGACGCGGCGGCCGGGTCGGTTGTCTCCCAGACCTGCCAGATGCTGCCGCCGCTCTCCACGAGCGATTCGAGGCGCTGCTTGTCCTTGAGTGTGTCCATGGGCGCCCAGAAGCCTTCGTAAGCGTAGGCGACCAGCTGGTCGGCGTCGATCAGGCGCTGGAACATCACCGGCAGATCCTCGCCTACCTCGATGTAGTCGAAGACGTCGTTGCGGAAGACGAAGTAGCCGCCGTTGATCCGGATTCCGCTCTGGGCGATGTCTTGGAACCCGGTCACCTGCGCTCCGTCCGAAGTGACGACGTTGAAGGTGTAGTTCGGCCGCACCGACAGCAGGCTCGCGACCTTGCCGTTCCGGGCGTGGTGGTCGATCAGCACCGGCAGGCCCACGTCGGTGACGGTATCGCCGTAGTTGGCGAGGAAGATCTCCTCGCCGGCGAGTTGGTCGCGGACGGCGTAGAAGCGCTCGCCGATGCTCGAGTCGAGCCCGGTGTCGATGTACTCGATCCGCCAGTCGTGCGGGGTCCGCTCGAAGTAGTCCTGAATCGCGGCCGCCTGATGGCCGACGCAGACGACGAAGTCACGATGCCCGAAGTGGGCGTAGTACTTCATGATGTGCCACAGGAGCGGCCGCCCGCCGATCGGGACCAAGGGCTTCGGAAGCGAGCCCACGGCTCCGCGCAGGCGCATGCCTTGTCCGCCGCAGAAGAGGACCACCTTCACTGCTTACTCAGTTGAGCGGAGCCGCAGAACATTGGCATCCCTCAATCGAGGGAAGCGAGGTCGCGCAGGCGTTCCGCGTACTTCGGCGCGGTGGGTTCGTCCTCGTGACGGAAATAGCAGAACACCTCGACGCCATTGTCCACCAACGGCCGGATCCGAGCGGCCCAAGTGCGCAGGTCCTCATCGCTGTAGGGAGGCTCGCGGAGCCGGAGATAGCGGAACGGCGCCGCGGCGTCGAGGTCGTTCACGCAGACCGCGTTTTCGGGCAGCGCGGTCGTGATGCCCGCCCACGAGTCGTGGCGAAAGTCGAAGGCGATCCGCAGCTCCGGGTCGAACGAGCCGAGCGTCAGCTCCAGGAAACCCTCGTCGCGGGCTGAGCCGACGAGGACCCGGATCGGCCCGAGACGGTCTCCGAGCCTTTGGGCCCGCTCTTCGAAGGTCCCGATCTCGCTCAGGCGGTAGGCGTTCAGCTTGGGAGCGAAGCGAAAGCCGGACGGCGTAGCTGCGGCCCACCGCTCGAACTGCTGCTCGGCCGGGAGCCTGTAGCCCGTTGTGTTCAGCTCCACGGTCGGCAGGCGCTCCGCGTAGTAGCGGAGGAAGTCTGCCGGCTTCGCCGCGGGTGGGTAGAACCCCGGCTTCCACGAGGGATAGGACCAGCCGGAAGTGCCGACATATAGCCCCGTTACACTCGAAGAGATGGCCGTCACGCCCGAAGTCATAGCCCAGGGCTCGATCCCCGTCCTCGACCACGGCTTCGTCCGTCTCGACGAAGCGATGGCCGACGATCTCTCCGTCGTCAACGGGGCCCGCGTCAGCTTCGCCAGACACAAGACGGAAATGGACGACTCCGACGCCGGACTGATCCGCTTCCTGCTGCGCGAAAGACACGGGACACCGTTCGAGCACAACGCCTTCCGCTTTCACATCCGGGCGCCGATCTTCGTCGCCCGCGAGTGGTTCCGGCACCGTGTCGGCTCGTTCAACGAGTTCAGCATGCGATACGCGAAGGCGACGGACGACTTCTATGTCCCGGCGCCCGAGGACGTCCGCTCCCAGGTCGGCAAGCCGGGCGCCTACTCGTTCGAGCCGGTCTCGGACGATCTCGCCGAGACGACGCGCGAGGAGCTCCGGCAGGTCTACGGGGCCGCCTACGCGGCGTACGAGAAGCTCGTCGAGCTGGGCGTTGCCCGAGAGCTCGCGCGCGCGGCGCTGCCGGTCGGCGCGTACACCGAGTTCTACTGGACGGTCAACGCGCGGGCGCTCATGAACTTCCTCTCGCTACGCAACTCCGAGACCGCGCAGCGCGAGATCCGCCGCTATGCCGAAGCGTGTGAGCGGTTCCTGGCCGAGCGGATGCCCGTCACGTACGAAGCCTTCGTCGCCGCCGGGCGCACGGCGCCGTAAATCCCTAGATCCGGCCGTTCGACGAGAGCACGGTCGTCTCGTCGTGCGTCTGTGCGTCCCACAGCAATACGACCCAGCCGTCGAATCGCTTGAGGTCGTAGGCGGCGGTCATGCGCACCGTCGTCTGGTTCCCGGAGACGTTGAACGTGCCGCAGGTGACGATCGGCTTGCCCTTCCTCGTCAGCGCCAGGGTGTAGTAATCGCCGCCCGACAGATGGTCGAGGCCCCAGACGCTGACAACCATCGGCCAGTTCCCCTTCTGGTCTCGGACGCCGATCCCGACCGCGCCGGTGGCGTCGCCCTTACCTTCGAGCTGAATCGTCCGGGCAATCCTCAGGCCGGCCGCAGGCCCTCTCTGATCCGATTCCGGAGCGGCGGCCAGGTAGCCGACCAGGAACGCCGTGACGAGCGCCGCTGCGACGAGCACGGTTCGCGGGCGCAGCCGCCGCGGTCGCTGCCAAGGCAAGTCTCTTGCTCCTGCCGGCGGCGGCGTTGCGAGGTCTGCAGTCAACTCGGGCGGAGGTCCGGCCTGGACCAACAGCTCATGCACGCGCTTCAGCCGAGCACGCTCGTCGGGGTCGTCAATGCCGTCCAGCAGCTCGTCGAAGTCCGGCGGCCTGTTCAAAGCACGTCCTCCAGCATGTCGGCCAGCCGAGCGAGCCCGGTACGGGTTCGGGTCTTGACGGTGCCGAGGGGGACGCTCAACAGGTCGGCGATCTCCGATTGCGACCGGCCGCCCCAGTACGCGAGCTCGATCACGATCCGCTCGTTGTCCGGGAGCTCGGCCAGGCATCGGTGCACACGCCAGGCCACCCAGCCGGACTCCGTACGGTCGGCGGGTGTCTCCTCGTCGGAGGGCTCGTCTGCGGTCTCGATCGGTGGCTCGCGGCGTACCCGCCCGTTGTCGACAATTGCGTTGCGGGCTACGGCGTAGAGCCACGGCGCGCCGGGTCCGCGTTCCGGTCGGTAGCTCCGCGCCGCCCGCCAGATCGAGGCGAAGGTCTCCTGGACCACGTCCTCGGCGCGCCCGCGATCCCCGAGGCGGCGGAGAGCGAGACCGAAGACCGGGCGGGCGTAGCGCCGGTACAGCGTTTCGAAGGCTCGCCGGTCGCCCGACCCGACGCGGGTGATCAGCTCGCCGTCACTGACATCGTGATCCACGTGCTGAAAGGTTACGTCTGGACAGGCAAGCGGCAAGCTCGCCGCGGAAGCGGTCATCTCTGTCGGGTCTACGGAAGCCTCGCGCGGCCGGATTGGAGCAGGCGGCCACCGTCGACGACGAGCGTCGCGCCGGTAACGAAGTCCGCCCCGGCGAGGAAGAGCACCGCCTCGGCGATGTCGCCGGGCGACCCGACACGGCCAAGCAGCGTCTCGGCGGCCCGTCGCTCGATCTGATCCGGCTCCGCCGCCACCGTTCCCGGCGCGATCCCGCAGACGCGGACCTCGGGCGCCAGGGCTCGGGCGAAGACGCGCGTCAGCATCGCCTGGGCGGCCTTCGCTGCGCAGTGCGCTGCGAACGACGGCCACGGCTGATACGCGGCCACGTCCTCGATCATGACCACGACTCCGCCGCCATCGCGGAGCAGCGGCGCCGCTGCCTGGGTGACGAAGAAGCTGCCCTTGGCGGTCGCACCGAAGGCCGCGTCCCAGTCCGCCTCTTGTATGTCCGCGAGAGCCAGCGGCGCGAAGCCCTCGCCCGCGGCGTTGACGAGCAGGTCGAGGCCGCCGAGGCGATCGGCCGCCGCCCGTACGAGTGCTCGTGCCCCCTCGGCCGTCGTGAGGTCCCCATCGGCGCGCCCGGCTGCGAACACGGTCCAACCCTCGCGTTCGAGCCGCTCGGCGATCGCCGAGCCGACTCGCCCGGTTCCTCCCGTTACGAGCACCTTCATGACGAAGGAACTGTAAGGAGTTGTATGAAGTTGATTTGGATTGGCACCTTCGACGATTGGGAGCGGCAAGCTTCGGGCAGTAGCGCTCTCGAAGGGGGGTTCTCGGCACATGAGAAAAGCACTACTGCTTGTCGCTTCGATTCTCGGGCTCGTCGCGGGAGCCGTTGCCCTAGCCGCCGTCACGAGAATCGTGGCGATCGAGCCATCGGGCTTTGTCCCGACCACACGAACGATTACGACGGGTGACAGCATCCGTTGGCGGAACGACGACACGGTCAGCCACCAGGTCGTCGCCGACAACGGCCACTTCGCCTCGCCGATTCTGAAACCGAGGGAGTCGTATACCCGGGCGTTCAACACGTCAGGCACGTTCCGGTATCGAGACTCGTTCGAGCCGGCCGAGCGGGGGACGATCATCGTCAAGGGTCCGCCGCCGTCGGTGTCGATCGGCCTGTCACACGGAACTGTGTTCTACGGCGCGGGAATCCGGTTGAGCGGAGTCATCTCGTCTGGTGCGGCCAACCAGGTCGTCGAGATCTGGGCGCGGCCGTACAACCAGGCGTCAATGGCGAAGATCGCCGACCTCCGGACGATCACAGCCGGAGGGTACGACTGGTCGACGGTGCCTACGGTCCTGAGCTACTACCAGGCACGCTGGGGCAGCCGAGCGAGCGCGATCGTCTCGGTCGGCGTCCGCCCGCGCATCACGCTGATCCGGCGCGCGCCCTGGTTCGTGACCTCGGCCCGCGCGAGCACGTCGCTGGCCGGGCGGTGGGTGTACGTCCAGCGGCGCTCGTCCCTGAACCAGTGGGTGAACATCAAGAAGGTGCGAATCGGCAGCTCCGGCGCGCGGCGCTTCAAGCTCGATCTGCGGCGCGGCCGGCACATCCTGCGGATGTTCATGACCACCAACCAGGCCGGCGCTGGATACCTCTGGAGTCACAGCCGCACGATCGTCGTCACCAAACGGCGATAAGGCTCATGGGGCTGGCCGGAGCAGGGTTATGCTCCGGCCAGCCCCGAAGTCTTCGCTCAAAGGAGAGTCCCCTTGGCGACGCTTGCGTTTAACCACGAAGAGATCGCTGCGCGCGCGCTCAAGCCGCGCCTCTACGAGCTCGACGGCATCTCACGGGAGTCGATCGAGGCGCACTACAAGCTCTACGAGGGCTACGTCGCCAAGCGGAACGAGATCCTCGGCAAGCTCGCCGAGGTCGACCTCTCCTCCGCGAACCAGGTCTACTCCGAACTACGCGCGCTTAAGGTCGACCTCACCTTTGCGGTCGGAGGGATCAAGAACCACGAGATCTACTTCGAGCACCTGGGCGGTGACGGCGGCGATCCGGACGGTGCGATCGGCGATCTGATCGAGCGCGACTTCAGCTCGATCTCGAACTGGCGAGCCGATCTGACGGCGACCGGAATGGGCGGCCGCGGGTGGGCCTGGACCGCTTACGACTGGGACGAGGGCCGGCTCTTCAACTACATCGGCGACACGCAGCACACCTATCCGATCTGGAACGCGACGCCGCTGATTGCGCTGGACGTCTACGAGCACGCGTACTTCCTCGACTACCAGACTGATCGCGCGTCCTACATCGACGCGTTCTTCGCGAACCTCGACTGGTCGACCGTCAACGACTGGGTCAACGGGTACGCGATTCCTCTTCGATGAAAGTCTCACGACTTTCATCGACCGTATGAAGCCGGGCGCCCTTAGGGCGCGCGGCCCAGAAGTTAAGCGACACCTCCTTCTCTAGGGTGGCCGGAGCGGCGGAACCGGCTAAGCCGGTTCCGCGGCGAGCCAGTGGCGGAGATCGGTGTGGTCCACCGGTGGCTCGCCGCTCTCGAGCTCGCCGCGCAGCTCACCGACCGTTCCGTACCGCTCGGCGACGACGTCGTGCGTGTGGATGGTCTCCATGTTCACCTGCCTCGAGAAGAGGAAGTCCGCGTCGCCGAGCGCTGGATACGCCTCGAGTGTGCCCTGCAGCGCCAGGCGCACAGAGTCCTCGACGAAGCGCGGCTGCAGGTGCGCGTGCTCGACCACGAAGAGCTCGTCGGGCCGCTTGAGCACCTCGTAGACGGGTGAGCTCATGGAGGATTCGACGATCGAGACCAGGTGCTCGGCATTGACGCGTTCCTCACTGCCGACGAAGAGCGTCCCGCGCCCCCGCTGGTTGTGGGTCGCGAGCGGCACGAGCTCGAAGATCCGTTCGACGTCGCCTTCTTCGAACCCGGCTTCCAGCAGCCGAGACCTTGCCGCGCCGCGCACGAGCCCCTGGGCGCAGGGGCAGGCGTTGACCCCGCTTGCCTCGACCCCGACGACCCGCCGCACTCCGCGCTCGCTCGCCGCGGCGATCCCGACCAGGGCGACCATCTCCTGCGTCGGCAGATCGGTGACGGGCGTGCGGCGCTCGAGCGGGTAGCGGGCGACGATCTGGGTCTCGGCGCGTCCTGCTCCCTGCCGCTCGACGACGTGCTCGGCGATGTGCGCGGCCAGCTCTTCGATCAGGAACGCCTCCTCGAGCACGACCCGCTCGATCGCCTCTTCGAAGACCTCCGGGAAGCGCGACATGTGCACGCCCTTTTGGGCACTGTCGAGATCGACCGTGCAGTCGATCTCGGCTGCGATCAGCTTCTCGGTCTCGGCGTACCGGATCCGGATCGCCTTCGAGACGCCCCGGACGCCCGCACGCGACAGACCGACGCGAACCTCGGGTTCCGAAGCCTGTAAATCCTCGAGAAAATGGCGTAGATCGGTCATCCATGCCAACCTAGCAGGGCACACGTGGCCTCCCAGTCGTTCGCCCAGCTCGTCTCGCTCGCGTGCCATGACCTGCGAACGCCGCTCGCGACGGCGTCGGGGTTTGCGCGCACGCTCGAGCGGCTGGACGAGATCGGCCACCCGGCCAAGCGGTACGTCGAGATGATCGGCGCGGCTACGGATCAACTCGCGGGCCTGCTCGACCTGCTCGGCGCCGCCGCCCGCATCGAATCGGGCCGCTTCGAGCCGCAGTTGCGGCCGGCGAACACGAGTGCGCTCGCCGAGGCAGCGGCCGCCCGCCTCGACGAGCAGCGTGCATCGGTCGGAGGCGAGGGAGCAGAGGTCCGCGCGGATCCCGACTCGGCCGCTGTCTCGGTGAGCGCTCTCGCAGAGGCTGCCCGCCGGCACGGAGGCCTCGAGCGGATCACTCTCACCGTCGCCGGCCCGACGATCTCGATCGCGCCGATCGTGGACAACGCCGGAGCCATCGCGATCGGCGACGACCTCCGCGACTTCGCTGCCGCGGTCGGGGTTCGAGTCCTTCAGACGAGCGGCGTGAGCCTTCAGGTCGACGACGAGGCGCTGCGGATCACTTTCCCAGGGGGCTGACGCCCACAAGGAGATGCGTAACAGCTATGTTACGCATTGTGAAAGCAGCGGCAGCGATCTCCGATCCGATCCGGCGGCGCGTGCTCGAGCTCGTCCGCGACCGCGAGCTCCCTGCCGGGGAGCTCGCCGCCGAGTTCAAGGTGAGCCGCCCCGCGGTGTCGAGACACCTGCGGGTTCTTCGCGAAGCCGGGCTCGTTCAAGAGCGCAGGCAGGGCCGCCTGCGCCTGTATCGAGCGGACCCCGCGCCCCTCCGTGAGCTGCGCGACTGGCTCGACGGCTACTGGAGCGGGCGGCTCGAAGCCCTCAAACGAGTTGCCGAGGAGGAGCGATGACGACTGACGTGACGCAAGCCGTCGAGGTCGACGCGGCGCCTGAGCGTGTATGGGGGCTGCTCACGGATCCTGCCGAATTGCCGCGCTGGTGGCCGGACGCGGCTGAGCTGGAACCGCGCCTCGGAGGCCGGGTCGTCCTGAAGTTCGGCCCGGGAGACGTCACCGGCGAGGTGACCCGATGGGAGCCGCCCAGCACGCTCGGCTTCAGCTGGATCGCCTCGGATCGACCCGAGGTCGAGCTCCACGTCGCCTTCACCGTCGACGACCTCGGCGACGGCCGCTCGCGGGTCAGTGTCGTCCATTCCGGCTTCGAGCGAGCGCCGGCCGAGGCGCGCGAAGCAGTGATCGGAGGCTGGGCGCATTTCCTGCCGCGTCTGGTCGAAGCAGCGAGAGAGGAGAGCCGATGAACATCGAGCTGCGGAAGCAGATCGACGCCACTCGAGAGCGCGTCTTCCGCGCGCTAACCGACGCCAGAGAACTCATGCAATGGTTTTCGTCGTCTGCCGAGTCCGACCCTCGGACCGGCGGCGACTACGTCCTCCGGTTCGAGTTCGACGACGAGTCGAAAAATCACACGTACGCAGGGCGATATCAGGACGTCACGCCGAACGAGCGCGTTCGCTATCCGTGGAACGGCGGGTTCGGCAAGACCACGGTCGAGTTCGAGCTGAGGCCGAACGACTCCGGCACCGAAGTTGTGCTCCACCACTCGGGCTGGACTGAGGACGCCGAGGAGGCGCGGCAGCTGCACGAGCAGGGCTGGGGCTTCTTCCTCGACAACCTCGAGCGGTACCTGAGCCGCGGTGAGGACGAGCGCGCCGCGGCCTCCGGCATGAAGACCACTACCTCAGGAGCCGCGACAGCCGCCGGTCCTTGAGGATCCGCCCGCGCGTCCGTCTGAAACGACCGGTCGATGCTTTCGACGCCAAGCGTGTGCTCATTCATCGCAGTAGGCGCGAGAGCCGGCGATCCTTGAGCACACGCCCTCCCGTCTGGCACTGAGGCGCCGCTTGCGGTGCCGTCATCAGGACGCGTGGGCTTGCCCGCGCGTCCGTCTGAAACGACCGGTCGATGCTTTCGACGCCAAGCGTGTGCTCATTCATCGCAGTAGGCGCGAGAGCCGGCGATCCTTGAGCACACGCCCTCCCGTCTGGCAATTGGGACAGTAGAAGATCGTGTGCTCCTCGAAGTCGACCTGCGCGATCGGCGTGCCGCAGACGTGACAAGGCTCGGCCAGCTTCCTGTGGACGCGATACGCGCGCTTGTCGTTTGCGCCCTGCTCGCGAAGCTCCAAGCCTCGCTCGAGCTCTCCATCGATGGCCGCCGCGAGGCGCTCGATCTCCTCCCGCGTGAGCTCCTTCGTCAGCGCATACGGCGAGAGCCGCGCCTGGTGGAGGATCTCGTTCGCCCACGCGCGCCCGATCCCGGCCAGCGCCCGCTGGTCGCGGAGCAGCGAGTGAAGGCGACGTGACTCGCCTGAGCAGATCTCAGCGAGCCGCTGGGCGCCGATGCCGTATGCCTCCGGCCCGAGATGCTCCAGCTCGGCCTCTGCCTGCTCGGGGGAGAGCAGCCAGACGCCGGCCCGCTTCTTCGCCCCGGCCTCGGTGAGCACCAGCTGCGCCCCGCCCTGAAACTCGAGCCGGAACGCCGGTGTCTTCGGGCCGGTCTCGCCGGCGCGGAGGTACTTGAGCCGCCCGGCCGTCATCAGGTGGACGAGCAGGACGAGCTCCCGGTCCTCGGTGGGGAAGAGCAGGCGCTTCCCGCGGCGTTCGACTCCCTCGAAGCGGCGACCCTCGAGCGCTGTGAGCGGGGGATCGTAGGTCTTCAGCGTCGCGATGTGCGCGGGGCCGGCCTTGGCGATCGGAAACGCGCCGACCGGATCGTCCAGCTGCCGCCGCCACGCTTCCATTTCCGGAAACTCCGGCATTACCTGACTAGGCTCCCGCTGCCATGGCCGAGCCGATCACGGTAGCCGTCCGCCGCGGCACGACGGTGGAGTCCCGGCACCGCGTCCATGCCGTCGCCGTCCAGGATGGGACGGTGGTCGCGGAGGCCGGCGAGGGCGGCCTCGTCACGTTCATGCGCTCCGCGGTCAAGCCGATCCAGGCGCTCCCGCTGACCCGCGCACTTCCCGAGCTCGCCGAAGAGGAGCTCGCGATTGCGTGTGCGTCTCACCTCGCCGGCCCTGAGCAGCTCGCCGCGGTCCGCTCGCTGCTCGCCCGGGGTCCTGCCGGCGAGGACGAGCTCGAGTGCGGACCGGCCGGCGATCCGCCCAAGGCGATCAACCACAATTGCTCCGGCAAGCACGCGGGCATGCTCGCGCTCTGCCGGGCGCACGGCTGGGACTCGCGGGGCTACCGCCTCGCTGATCACCCCTGCCAGCGCGCGATGCTTGCAGAGGTCGCGCGCGCCGCCGACCTCGACGAAGCCGAGCTCGACACAGCCGTCGACGGTTGCGGCGTCGTCACGTTCGCACTACCGCTCGAGCGGATGGCCCTCGCCTTCGCGCGCCTCGAGCGCCTCGACGGCGGCGACCGCGTCGCGGCGGCGATGCGCGCGCACCCGGGGCTGATCCGCGGGCCGCAGGCCCCCGACACCACGCTGATGCGCGCACACGAGGGTTGGATCGCAAAGGGCGGTGCCGAAGGAGTGATGTGCGCCGCCGGCCCGCGCGGCCTCGGTGTCGCGCTGAAGATCGAGGACGGAAACGGGAGAGCGGTCGGCCCGGCGATTGCCGCCTTCCTCGCCCTGCTGGGCTACCCGGTGGAAAAGCTCGAGCGCGCGCCGGTCGAGAACAGCCGGGCCGAGGTGGTGGGGGAGATTCGCGCGGAGTAAGACGCAGGGGGATTCGAGACGATCCGCCGCCGGAGCGGGGCTTTGCCCCGCGGGAGGCTCACAAACAAGAAAACGGCGGACGAACCAAGTGAGAAGCCGGCTCCGTGCACGACCGAACTCGAGACTCCGTTGGCAAGGAGGGGGTGGAACCAGGGGTTCCCCCACGAAAAGGAACGTGTGGAAAAATTGTTGCGGCCTGTGGACGGCCTTGTAGTATCGAGCCGCCGGAGGGGAGCCGGGCCGACAGACGGCTCTCTTCGTGCAGAGGTCGAAGCCTCCCCGTCCCAGCACGAGAAAGCGAGGCCCCCACTTGCTCACGGTCGATATCTCGCTCCCCGACGTCGAAGAGCTCCACAAGCTCGTCCAGGAGGGTCAGGAAAGGGGGTTTCTCACCTACGACGAGATCGTGTCGACGCTCGAGGAAGTCGAGCTGACCAAGGAGCAGGTCGAAGACTTCTACACGTACCTGATCGACCACTCAATCGAGCTGATGGAGGGCGAGCAGCACAAGCACCCGCCGCATGAACAGCCGGCGCTCGCCGACGAGGATGCGAACGCAAAGGCTCCCAAGCTCGACCTGACCGTCGAGCCGTCGCTCGACTCCCTGCGTCTCTACCTCCGTGAGATCGGCAAAGTGCCACTGCTCACCGCCGACCAGGAGGTCTACCTCGCGAAGCGGATCGAGCGCGGGGACATGATCGCGAAGACCCAGATGATCGAGGCGAACCTCCGCCTCGTCGTCTCGATCGCGAAAGGCTACCTCGGGCGCGGGCTGTCCTTTCTCGACCTGATCCAGGAGGGTTCGCTCGGTCTGATCCGAGCGGTGGAGAAGTTCGACTACCGCAAGGGCTTCAAGTTCTCGACGTACGCGACTTGGTGGATCCGCCAAGCGGTCACGCGTGCGATCGCCGACAAGGCGCGCACGATCAGGATTCCGGTGCACATGGTCGAGAAGCTGAACAAGGTCGTGCACATCGAGCGCCAGCTCGTCCAGCGGCTCGGACGGGAACCCGAGCCCGAGGAGATCGCGACGGAGCTCGAGATGACGACCGACGAGGTGCGGGAGATCCTGCGCATGTCGCAGCTGCCGGTCTCGCTCGAGAAGCCGATCGGCGAGGAGGAGGATTCCGAGCTCGTGGATTTCGTCGAAGACGACGCTGCCGAGTCGCCGTTCGACACAGCCTCACTGACCCTGCGCCGCGAGGACGTCCAGCGGGCGCTCGACTCGCTGCCCGACCGCGAGCGACGGGTGATCGAGCTGCGCTTCGGGCTGCTCGGCCATCAGCCGTTCACGCTCGAGGAGGTCGGCCGCGCGTTCGGCGTGACACGCGAACGTATCCGTCAGATCGAGAACAACACCCTGAAGCGCCTCGAGACGCTGCCCGAGGCCCAGGGCCTCAAAGACTGCTCTTAGCGTCTGGGCTGAGTCGTTCGACGCGACGGCATGAAGAGCTTGCAGTGCGGACACTTGAAGCCGGCCTGCCCGGTCTCCGGCGAAAGCATCTCGGCGCGGAACGGCTTCCCACAGTGGAGGCAGATCACGTCCTGGATCGGCTGCGTATCGGGCATCCATCGAAGCTAGCAGCCCGATTCGAGCGCTCCGCGCTTTGTGAGCGAACTCAGGCAAGCTAGGCGCGTGCCCCGCTTCGACCTCGTGATCGTCGGCGGAGGCCTTGCCTCGGCACGGGCGATCAAATCGTTCCGGGAGTCGGGCGGCGAGGGCTCGATCGGGCTGATCTCGAAGGACTCGACGCTCCCCTACCACCGCCCGCCGCTCTCGAAGAAGTTCCTGCGCGGCGAGACGGACGACGAGCCGCTCGTGGAGGACCAGACGTTCTATGCCGACAACAGCGTCGAGGTCATGCTCGAGACGGAGGTGTCTTCGGTGGACGTGCGTGACCGCGCCGTACAGCTGGACTCCGACCGCGTCGAGTACCGCAAGCTGCTCCTGGCGACCGGCGCCTGGCCACGCCGGCTCGCGGTACCGGGCGCCGATCTCGAGAACGTGTTCACGCTCAGGACGGTCGCCAATTCGAAGGCGATCCGCGAGGCGGCCGCGAACACGGAGCGGGCAGTCATCGTGGGTGCCGGCTTCATCGGCATGGAGGTGGCGGCCTCGCTGCGACAGATCGGCAAGGCAGTCTCCCAAATCCATCTCGGGCGCTGGCTCTTCGACCGGCTGGGCGTCGAGCAGCTGAGCGACGAGCTCGCCGCGCTCTACGAGTCGAATGGAGTCCAGCTCGTCCTCGGCAATGAGGTCGAGGCTTTCCACGGGAACGGTCGGCTCGAGGCGGTGACAACGAAGAACGGACGGCGGGTCGAGGCCGACCTCGCCGTCGTCGGTATCGGTGTCGACCCTGTCACCGACTTCCTCGACGGCAGCGGGATCGCGCTCGAGAACGGCGTCATCGTCAACGAGCGCTTCGAGACGAACATCCCCGACGTGTTCGCTGTCGGCGACATCGCGAATTTCTTCGACCCCCTCTTTCAGAGGCGGCGTCGGATCGAGCACTGGTCGAACGCGAACTACCAGGGGACGGAGGTCGGCAAGGTGCTCGCGGGCGCCGACGGCGGCTTCGACACTGTCTCAACGTTCTTCACCGAGGTGTTCGGCATCACGATCAAGGTGTTCGGCGACGCCCGGCGCGACGCCACCGTCGTCGTCCAAGGTTCGCTCAACGACCGGGAGATGTACGCGCTCTACGGTGACGAGAACGAAGAGGTCATCGGCGCGCTGAGCGTCGGCCAGTCAGAGAACATCGAAGAGCTGCTCAAGCAGCAGATCGCGGCGCACGCGCCGCTGCCCAGCAAGGTCGACTAGCTACGACGGCCACGCCGGCGGAGCCGGTATGGCCTCTATGGTCGGCGTCGACGAGTCGCCGCCTTAGAGCCTCTAACAGAACGAAGCCTTGTGCCGCCGGGCCGCGCTGGGCGGCGCGAGGCGGCGTCCTCGGTCTCGCCCGTATCCTCCGGATACGAACGAGACGCTGCGTCCTTGCCTCGCACCACCCATCGCACCCCGACGACGAAGCGTCATTCAGTTAGAGGCTCTTAGACAAACTCGTCGGCAACCGAGAGCGCTTCGTCGAGGATCGAGATCCCCTCGTCGAGCTCCTCAGTCGTGATGTTCAAAGGCGGGCAGATCATGACCACGTTCCAGTGGGTCATTAGATAGACCCCGCGATCGAGGGCCGCCTTTGCCATCTGCGCCACCGGCGCGAACGCTTCGCCCGTCGCGTTGAACGGGACGAGCGGCTCCCGCGTCTCGCGGTTCTTGACGAGCTCCAGGCCCCAGAAGCAGCCCAGGCCGCGGACGTCGCCGATCGACGGATGGCGTTCCTGCAGTCCACGGAGTCGGCGCTCGAACTCCGGGCCCAGCTCCGCGGCGTGGTCGACGATCCCCTCCTCCTGGAAGGCCTCGATGGATGCCACCGCGGCGGCGGAGGCCAGCGGGTGCCCGCTGTATGTGAGCCCCCCCGCGAAGTACTTGTCGCGCACCCAGTCCGCGATCTTCTGGGTGAGGATCATCGCGCCGAGCGGGACGTAGCCGGAGTTGATGCCCTTGGCGACCGTGAGGATGTCCGGCACGACGTCCCAGTTCTCGCAGGCGAACCATTTGCCCGTTCGGCCGAAGCCGGCCATGACCTCGTCGAAGATCAACAGGACGCCGTAGCGGTCGCAGACCTCGCGGAGCGACTGGAGATAGCCGTCGGGGGGCACGATGATCCCGTTCGTCCCGACGACGGTCTCGAGGATGACGGCGGCGACCTTGTCCGGGCCTTCGTACATCAGCAGTTCCTCGAGGTGCGGCCCGCCCGTGCAGACCGGGCACGGATCGGGATGGCCGGCGGGGCAGCGGTAGGTGTACGGATCGAGCATCCGGACGACGTCCGGGATCCCGGGCTCGGCGTGCCAGCGGCGCGGGTCGCCGGTCAGCGTGATCGCGCCCGCCGTCGCGCCGTGGTACGAGCGGTAGCGCGCAATCACCTTGTGTCGGCCCGTGTACCAGCGGGCGAGCTTGATCGCGTTCTCGTTCGCTTCCGCGCCGCCGTTCGTGAAGAACGACAGCGCCAGGTCACCCGGCGTGACCTCGGCGAGCAGCCGGCCGAGCTTCGACCGCGACTCGCTCGCCATCGGCGGGCCGATCGTGCACAGCTGCTCGGCCTGCTCCTTGATCGCTGCGACGATCTTCGGGTGCTGATGGCCGAGCGAGAGGTTGACCAGCTGCGAGGCGAAGTCGAGGTAGCGCTTGCCGTCGTAGTCCCAGAAGTAGCGCCCTTCGCCGCCGGCGACCGCGATCGGCGCGATCGCGTCCTGAACCGACCAGGAGTAGAGGACGTAGCGCTTTGCGTCCTCGACGATCTGCTGTCCGAGCTCGGAATTGGCCTCGACCGTCGCCACGTTTCTAGCGTACCGGGGCCTACCGGATTTCGTCCGCGAGCAGGTCCATGAGCAGGCCGTCGTGCCAGTCCCCGCCGGGTGGGCGCTCGTACTGACGCATCACGCCGACCCGCCGGAAGCCGACCTTCTCGTACGCGCGGATCGCCGGCGCGTTGTCGGCGGCGGGGTCGATCGTCAGCCGGTGGTGCCCGCGCTCGTGGACGAGGTGGCGCGCCAGCGTGCGCACTGCGTCGGCGCCGAGTCCGAGTCCCTGAAACGCCTCTGAGAGGAAAATGTCGATACCGGCGTGTCGATACATCGGGTCGTTCTCCTCGACGTACTGGATCAGGCCTGCGACGGCGCCGTCGACCGTGATCGCGAAGCTCGTTTCCTCGCTCTCTCCTGCTGCCTGCCGACGAAGGGCCGCCTCGTCGGGCCGACCCCACGAGCGTGCAACGCTCGGCTGGGACTGAATCTCGACCAGGACCGGCACATCGTCCGCCCCCAGGGGCCGAAGGACCACCCGGTCCCCCTTCAGCTCGTCCACGACCGCGACGCTATCGCGCTAGGCTGGCCGCATGACTGAGCTGCTGGAACAGAAGAGCGCACAAAGCACAGAACTGGGCCGCGTCAGCCACTGGATCGGCGGCCAGATCGTCGCCGGGGAGTCGGGCCGGAGCGGGCCCGTCTACAACCCTGCGAAGGGCATTCAGACGAAGGAAGTCGACTTCGCTTCGGTGGAGGAGGTCGACCGCGCCGTCAGGACGGCCAGAGAGGCGTTCACGACTTGGCGCAAGGTCTCGCTCTCCAAGCGCCAGGACCTGTTCTTCGGGATTCGCGAGCTCGTGCACCAGCGCAGGGACGAGATCGCCGCGATCCTCACCGAGGAGCACGGCAAGGTCTTCTCGGACGCGAAGGGCGAGGTCCAGCGCGGACTCGAGGTGATCGAGTACGCCTGCGGCATCCCGACGCTTCTCAAGGGCGGCTTCTCGGAGCAGGCCTCGACGGGAATCGACGTTTATTCCATTCGGCAGCCGCTCGGCGTAGTGGCCGGAATCACACCGTTCAACTTCCCCGCGATGGTGCCCATGTGGATGTGGGCGCCTGCGATTGCCTCCGGCAACACGTTCGTGCTCAAGCCGTCCGAGAAGGATCCGTCCGCGGCGAACTACGTCGGGCAGCTGCTGCAGGAGGCCGGTCTACCGGACGGCGTCTTCAACGTGATCCACGGCGACAAGGTCGCCGTCGATGCGATCCTCGGGCACGCGGACATCGCCGCGGTCAGCTTCGTCGGCTCGACGCCGATCGCGCGCTACATCTACGAGACCGGAACGAAGCACGGCAAGCGCGTGCAGGCGCTCGGCGGCGCGAAGAATCACATGATCGTCCTGCCGGACGCGGACATCGACATGGCCGCCGACGCGGCGGTCAGCGCGGCCTACGGATCCGCGGGCGAACGCTGCATGGCGATCTCGCACGTCGTCGCAGTCGGTGAGGCCGGAGACGCGCTCGTCGCGGCGATCAAGGAGCGCCTGCCCAAGATCAAGGTCGGCGACGGGATGGAGCCGGACGTCGAGATGGGGCCGCTCGTCACGCGTGAGCACCGCGACAAGGTGGCTTCGTACCTCGAGTCCGGGCCGGCTCAGGGCGCGACGCTCGTTTCCGACGGGCGTGAGAGCTCCCCCGACGGCGAGGGGTTCTTCCTCGGCGTGTCGCTCCTGGACAACGTCACGCCCGAGATGGACGCCTACAGGGACGAGATCTTCGGGCCCGTGCTCGGGATCACGCGCGTCGACACCTACGACGAGGCAGTCCAGATGGTGAACGAGAACCCGTACGGGAACGGGACGGCGATCTTCACCCGCGACGGCGGCGTCGCCCGCCAGTTCGAATTCGACGTGCAGGCGGGGATGGTCGGCGTCAACGTTCCGATCCCGGTTCCGGTGGCGTACTACTCGTTCGGCGGCTGGAAGCAGTCGCTCTTCGGCGACCGGCACATCTACGGGCCCGAGGGGATCGACTTCTACACGCGTGGCAAGGTCGTCACCTCGCGCTGGCCCGATCCCGCGACGAGCCAGGTCGACCTCGGCTTCCCGCAGACACGCTGATGCTCCGTCGCCGCACGAGAAGAGACCGCTTGGCCGCCGAGGCCAAGGGCCTGCCGCCGGCCGTCTACATCGCGGTTGCGGCAGCCGCGGCGGCAGGTCTTGTCGGCCTTGCGTACCTCGCGCGGCGGCGCCTGTGGCAGGCGGTCGCCGTCGCCGCGGATGCTGTCGAGGAGGTCGCGGACACCGTCGAGGACGCCGCCGAAGACGTCAGAGACGCCGCGCGCGCCCGAGCGGAGTAGACGCAACCGGCCGTAGGCTTGCACGATGGCCGTGTGCGCGTCCTGCGGACAGGAGAACCCTGACGTCGCACGGTTCTGCCTGGCCTGCGGGCTGCCGCTCGAGCGCGCCGAGACGCCACCACGCGAGGAACGTCGCCTCGTCAGCGTCGTGTTCGTAGACATGGTCGGGTTCACTTCGCTCGCCGAGCGCCTGGACCCCGAGGACGTGCAGGCAAGGCTTCGGCCGTATCACGACGCCGTCCGCACCGAGATCGAGTCCTTCGGCGGAGTGGTCGAGAAGTTCATCGGAGACGCCGTCGTCGGGATGTTCGGGGCTCCGGTTGCGTACGGCGACGACGCGGAGCGCGCGGTCAGGGCCGCGCTGACCGTTCGCGACACGATCGCCGCGATGGACGAAGCCGACCGCCGCCTCGAGCTGAAGGTGCGGATCGCGGTGAACACCGGCGAGGCACTCGTGATCGTGAACGCACGACCGGCGCTCGGCGAGGCCATGGTCACCGGTGACGTCGTCAATACCGCGGCGAGGCTTCAGACGGCAGCACCCGTCGGCGCCGTTCTCGTGGGCGAGGACACGTACAGGGCGACGAAGGAGGCGATCCTGTACGCCCCGACGGCCGCGGTCGAGGCGAAAGGCAAGGAGCAGTTGGTGCCCGCCTGGACCGCGCTCCAGGAAGCTCGATTGCCGGGTGATCGCCCTGCCCGCGGGCCGCTCGTCGGCCGGAGCCACGAGCTCGACGTCCTGCGCGGGACGTGGGAACGCGTGGCCTCGGAGCGCAGGCCGCAGCTGGTCACGATCATCGGTCCCGCCGGTGTGGGAAAGACTCGGCTTGCCGGCGAGTTCGCCAAGATGGTCCGTGACCGTGGCGGCCGAACCGTCCGCGGGCGGACGCTTCCGTACCGCGAGAGCACCGCCTACTCAGCCCTTGCGTTCCAGCTCAAGCAGCTCTGCAGGATCTTCGAGACCGACAGCGTGGAAGCTGCGTCGAAGAAGCTCGACGATGCAGTCTCGACGCTGCTGCCGCCGGCGGAGGCGCAAGAGGTCACGAAGCATCTCGGAATCGTCCTCGGCCTCGACCCAGCGGGGACGATCGCCGACCGCGAGATCCTGTTCTTCTCGATCCGAAGCTTTGTCGAGGCCGTGGCCGCTGACCAGCCCACGATGCTGGTCTTCGAGGACATCCACTGGGCAGACGTCTCGCTGCTCGATCTTGTCGAGCTGCTTGCGGCACGACTCCGCGATCTGCCCGTCCTCGTACTGGCGCTGGCACGTCCCGAGCTCCTTGACCTCCGCCCCGGCTGGGGCGGCGGGCTCCTCGCCCATACCGCCCTCCCGCTCGGTGCTCTCGACGTCACGGACGCAACCGGGCTTGCGACGCACCGGCTGGCCGACGGCGGCGCAACAGAGAGTCTCGATCGGGCCGCGGATCTGGCGGCGATCGCGGACGGAAATCCGCTGTTCATCGAGCAGCTTGCGGCGGCCCTGGCAGAGTCCGGCGATCCCTCGGCACCCCTGCCCACGACCGTTCGAGAGATCATCGCGGCTCGCCTAGACGCGCTTCCGCCTCGCGAGCGCGCCGTTCTCCTCGACGCGGCTGTCGCCGGCCGCGTGTTCTGGCGCGGCGCGCTCGAGCGGATGGCCGAAGACACCCAGGCGCTCACCGACGCCCTGGGCGAGCTCGAGCGGCGAGAGTTGATCGCGAGGCAGACGATCTCCGCGTTCGAGGGCCAGCAGCAGTACTCCTTCAACCACGTGCTCGTCCGCGACGTCGCCTACGAGCTGCTACCGCGAGCGGCCCGACGCGAGCGCCATCGCGAGGCGGCGCTTTATTTCGAGGAGGTCGGCGGCGAGTCCGGCGAGGTCGGCGCCGCCCTCGCACGCCACTGGCGTGACGCCGGCGACTCCGCGAAGGCGGTGGACTATCTCGTCGCGGCGGCTGAGAACGCCGAGCACGGATGGGCGAAGGAGCGGGCGGCTGCTTTGTACCGCGAGGCGCTCCAGCTCGTGCCGGAAGCGGAGCGCGACCGCCGCCGACAGTTGACGCGCAGCATCGCGCTTGCCGAGACGGCGACCTTTCACGTGGCCGACGCGCGCCTGCTTGGGCGGGGCGATTAGTCCGGTGGGAAGTCGGCGGGTGAGACGTCGCCGGCGATCTCGTGCAGCGCCTCGATGTGGTGGGCCCCGAGCCGTTTCGAGTGCTCCATGACCACATCTTCGTCGGGCGCCCCGTAGACGCAGTACGTGCGGACGGTCCCCTCGCCGTCGACGACGACGTGGCTGTGCTCCCAGGTGATCTCCGGGAAGTCCCCGTCGACGAGCTCACGCGATCGACGGCCGACCGTGGGCATTTCCTGCTCGGTGATCGAGAAGCGCCTGACGATGAGGTAGCGCGGCACGTGCTCATCGTAGACCGCGAGGCGCGGGCGGAGTAAGTCCGGTCATGCCACGCTACGTGATCGAACGCTTCTTCGACCAGATCTCCGACGAGGACATGCTCGCCGCATCCGTCCACTCCGACCGAGTCGCGGCCGAGCGATTCCCCGAGATCACCTGGGAGCACAGCCACGTCACTCGAGGTCGCGGACGACGCGGTTGAGCAGAACTAAGAAGACGCGGCGATCGTCGGTGGTTCGGAAGATGTCATCGCCGTGTTGCCGCGCGGTCACATGAAAGTAGCCTGGGCCCTGGCCGCGCGGTCGTCGAGGCACGCGCCCGACCGTAGCCGCGCCGGCGAAGCCGAGCTGTGCCGAAATGGTGTCTTTCCGCACCGGGTCCGGGCCTGGCACCGGACAGTGGCCCTACGCGACGGCGGGTTCGGCCTTCAGCTCCTCGCCGAACTTTGCGCGCGCGACGTACTGCCCGACGCCCGGCGACGCGACGAGCTCGTCGTTCTCGACCAGGACGTTCCCGCGCAGCAGCACGACCTCCGGAGAGCCGGTCACCTCGGTGCCCTCGTAGAGGTTGTAGTCGACCCGCGAGTGGTGCGTCGACGCGGAGATGGTCACCTTCTTGTCCGGGTCGAAGACGACGACGTCGGCGTCGCTGCCGACTGCGATCGTCCCCTTGCGCGGGTAGAGGCCGAACAGCTTCGCCGGGTTCGTCGACAGCAGCTCGACCATGCGGTTGAGCGAGATCCGCCCAGCGCGCACGCCGAACTCGTGGATCATCTGCAACCGGTTCTCGAGCCCGGGCCCGCCGTTTGGAATCTTCGAGAAGTCGTCCTTGCCGAGCGTCTTCTGGCCGTCCCAGTTGAATGCGCAGTGGTCGGTCGAGATCGCCGAAAGGATGTCCGTACGCACGGCGTTCCAGAGCACGTCCTGGTTCGCCTTGTCGCGCGGCGGCGGCGTATAGACGTACTTGGCGCCCTCGAAGTTCGGCCGCTCGAGGAAGGTGTAGTCGACGAAGAAGTACTGCGTGCAGGTCTCGCCCCAGACGTCCCAGCCCTTCTCGCGCGCAAGCGCAATCGGCTCGACCGACTCCTGGCAGGACACATGGACGACGTAGAGCGGCGAACCTGCGACCCGGGCCAGCTGGATCGCGCGGTTCGTCGCCTCGCCCTCGGTCTCCGGCGGGCGCGTCAACGCGTGGTACTTCGGCTCCGTCTTCCCCTCGGCCAGCGCCTGCTTGACGAGCACGTCGATCGCGTCGCCGTTCTCGGCGTGCACCATCACGAGCGCGCGGGTCTCCGCCGCGACCTCCATCGTGCGGAAGAGCGTCTCGTCGTCGACCATCAGCGCGCCCTTGTA